>NZ_NFLO01000001.1:0-487507 GCF_002160935.1 Drancourtella sp. An12
TCCTTGTTCTGAATAATTCTCATGAATTTTCAGGGATCGTTGTCTATTGTTCAGTTATCAAAGTTCTTTGTTTTCGTTGCCGCTCTCTCGCGACAGCTATATCAGATTATCACATCCGCTCGTTTCTGTCAAGCACTTTTTTAAAACTTTTTTTGTTTTTTTGATCTGATAATCTGTTCTTTATTTATCACCCGAAAAAGGGCAATAAATAAAACGGAGAAAGAGGGATTTGAACCCTCGCGCCGGTTGCCCGACCTACACCCTTAGCAGGGGCGCCTCTTCAGCCTCTTGAGTATTTCTCCGGATACTGAATTCATGTCAGTATTTTATTATGCGTTCCATAACGCATGAGTAATTATACTAAACTCCTTTCTTATTGTCAAGCAGAATTTTTCGGTTTTCTTGCCAATTTTTGAAATTTCACTTTTTTCATCTTTCATTATATAATTCTCTCTCCGTTTTTCCTGTTTTAATTTAAGAAAGCCGGAAAGATACGCATTCTTTCTTGACATCATTTTTTCTGAATTCTACAATGATTTTAGACAGATGAGATGAACTTACGATCTGTAATCTAGAATGGAGGTGTTTATATGTTACATGAAGTTCAGTTTCCATCTTATAATGAACGTGATACCGTCTGTGGCTGGATTTACGTTCCCGCTGCAAAGCCGAAGGGCATTGTCCAGCTGATCCACGGATATGGTGAACACTCACGAAGATATCTTCACATGATTTCAGCCTTTGTGGATGCCGGCTATATTGTTGCGGCCGATGATCATGTAGGACATGGAAAAACGGCTATGATGAACGATACCTGGGGAGACTGGGGTGACAAGGGATGCCATACTATGATGGAAGATGAACATGCACTGACCGGGATTGTCCGCGAAAAATATCCGGAGCTTCCATATTTTCTTTTCGGACACAGCATGGGATCTTTTATCGCAAGAGATTATGCAGCCAAATATGGTGCAGAGCTGACCGGTGTCACAATCTGCGGTACCGCCGGTGTTTTCCGGGGAGCCGGGGAGGCGGAGGAGGAACTGAAATCAGT
The DNA here is from genome assembly GCF_002160935.1 of Drancourtella sp. An12. Lineage (NCBI taxonomy): Bacteria > Bacillati > Bacillota > Clostridia > Eubacteriales > Oscillospiraceae > Drancourtella > Drancourtella sp. An12. The sequence continues at coordinate 1,055 of NZ_NFLO01000001.1, forward strand.
TGTCGACGGTGGCCATGGCGATGAGGCAGATCCGTCCTATGCCGGAAAACTTCTCGGATGGATGTGTGAACGCTGCGAAAGTTCTGCTCTCGGCAATGAATGGATTTGTTCTGATCCATATGTTCAGAAAGACCATGCGGAAGATCCGTTCGATGCTTTTACCAAGCCAACGTTGAATCGTTCTCTTTACTATTTCACTCAGATGATGCGTGTAATCACAGGAAAAGAGTGGGCTGAAAAAGTACCTGCTTCTCTGCCATTCTATAATATTGGAGGAGATCAGGATCCGGTCGGCAACTATGGTCAGGGTCTCTATGAAGTATCCAACTGGCTTCATGATACCGGGCATCAGGTTCAGACAAAAGTGTATCCTGGATACCGCCATGAAATTCACAATTACGCAGACATCCGCTGTGATGTAGAACAGGGGATTATCGACTTCATGGACAGTCTGATCTGACATCCGGCTCCGATAAGATATTCTGCATAAATAATTAAAATGTGCCGTACAGGAATTATATTCTTTTCCGTGTACGGCACATTTTATTTCTTTATGCTTTTTCTACATGTTTCGTCGCAACAATATCCACGCCTGTCCCGGCCACATCTTTCAGGATTACGTCACCAATCTTTACCGGAGCTTCTTTCTCGATTCCTTTGAGTGCTTTGACGCAGTCAAAAATCTTCCCTTTTGGAATATCTTCCTTTGTCTTTACCGATACCATATCTTCAGCTCCGCCTTTTACCCGGATGGTGGAAGTCACAATCCGGGTCGGATTTGTCACTTCCTTTCTCGCGTAGATATCGCCTCTTTTGCATGTATTTCCTGTAACACTTACGACCTGTCCATCTTCCATCTCTACCGTAATCGGACAGCCCATCGGACAGCTGATACAGGTTAAATGTCGAATTTCCATTTCTACGCCTCCTCTATTGTTACTGTAATTATTTTCAGGTCAGCATGCTGAGAAAGTTGTTCCTTTGTCAGCCTGATCTCTTCCATCTCGCCCGGAGCCACAATCTGACGTCTGCGGCGAATGACCCTTTCCTGATCAAAATATACACTTACATAACAATTTTTAAATACTGCTCCCGCACGGAAGCGTACAGTAAGCTCATTTTCCATCCGTTCCGGATCAATCGTGGATGGAACCGTATAGCGTACTCCTCCTGTCGGATTCATTGTGATTCTCCGCCCGCTTCCCGGTCTGCTTTCGCCTTTTACATACGCTGCCGCATGTTTTCCCGCCGCAGCTGCCTCCTCAGACACAAAGTCCACCAGGTCATGTACGTGAAGCACGTTTCCGCATGCAAAGACTCCCTCAATATTTGTCTCAAGACTCTCATTGACAACCGGACCGGATGTAACTCTGCTCATTTCCACACCCATGCCGCGTGAAAGTTCGTTCTCCGGAATCAATCCGACAGAAAGCAGAAGTGTGTCACATGAATACTCTTCTTCCGTTCCAGGAATTGGTTTCCCGTTTTGATCCACTTCGGCCAGTGTGACTCCTTCCAGCCGTTCCTTTCCCTTGATGTCTACAACTGTATGACTTAATTTCAGCGGAATTCCATAATCGTCGAGACATTGAACAATATTCCTCTTCAGTCCTCCGGAATACGGCATCAGCTCCGCTACCACTTTGACTTTTGCCCCTTCAAGCGTCATTCTCCTGGCCATAATCAATCCGATATCTCCGGAGCCAAGGATCACGATCTCACGCCCCGGCATCATGCCTTCCATGTTGACCAGTCTCTGTGCAGTACCAGCGGAATAAATGCCTGCCGGACGATATCCCGGAATATTCAGCGCTCCTCTGGACCGCTCCCTGCAGCCCATAGACAAAATGACAGCCTTTGCCTGAATTTCAAACAGCCCTTCTTCCTTATTCATGGCCGTTACCACTTTTTCATGGCTGATATCCATAACCATGGTATTCAGCCGGTATTCAATGCCAAGTTCAACGACCTGATCAATAAACCGCTGGGCGTATTCCGGTCCGGTCAGTTCTTCCTGAAAAGTATGGAGGCCAAATCCATTATGAATACACTGGTTAAGGATTCCGCCAAGCTCCTTGTCTCTTTCCAGAATCAGAATACTGTCTGTTCCATTTCTTTTTGCTGAGACTGCGGCTGCAAGCCCTGCCGGTCCTCCCCCGATGATGACAATATCATAGTTTTTCATCTCCGAAGCCTTCCTTTCTACAATCTGTCTTTATTTGTACCGACGACAAGCCGGGACTCTCCGCCCGTTTTTGTAATTTCGGACATGTCTTTTCCCAGTTCCCGTGCGAGAATTTCCATGGTTCTTGGCGAGCAGAATCCAGACTGGCATCTTCCCATTCCTGCCCGTGTACGCCTTTTTACTCCATCCAAAGATTTTGCACCGAGCGGACGGTGAATGGCATCCAGAATCTCTCCTTCTGTAATCATTTCGCACCTGCAGATCACATTTCCGTATGCCGGCTCCTTCCGGATCAGCTCCGCATGTTCTTCTGTTGACAGCGTATTTGGATCAAGAATACCTTTCCTTGTCTCTATGAAATGCTCCTTCTTCTCCAGCCTCATTTTTTCTTTCAGAATATCCGCCACCATCTCCCCAATTGCCGGACAGCTGGTAAGTCCAGGGGATTCAATTCCCGCACAGTCAATAAATCCTTTTGCGTCCTCAACTTCTCCGATGATAAATTCACTGCCATCCTCATGAGCACGAAGTCCTGCAAAGGATGTGATGACCTGTCTCATCGGAAGGTCTTTCACACTTTGTCCCGCCTTTGTGATAACCTCATCAAGTCCTTCTCTGGTCGTATTGGTTCCTTCTTTATTTTCAATATCATTCGCAGTCGGTCCCAGAAGCAGATTGCCGTGTACCGTCGGTGTCACAAGAACGCCCTTTCCATATTTTGTCGGAAGAGAAAAGATGGTTCTGCTCACATGCTGACCGGCTGTCTTATCAAGCAGACAGTATTCCCCTTTTCTCGGCGTGATGTGAATCTTTTTCCTGCTGACCATATTATGAAAACGGTCTGCATACACCCCGGCCGCATTAACAACGTACCTTGTCTGGAAATTTCCATGATTTGTATGAAGTTCATATCCGCCGTCAATCTTGACAATGTTCTCCACTTCTGTTCCTAATCGAAATTCCACTCCGTTCTCACATGCGTTTTCCGCCAGAGCAATATTCAGTTCAAACGGACAGACAATCCCTGCTGTTGGCGCATAAAGTGCCGCACAGACCTGATCATCCAGATTCGGCTCCATGGCCTTTGCCTCTTCTCCGCTGATGATTTTTAAGTCTCTGACTCCATTTTTCAGTCCTTTCTCATACAGTTCCTGCAGTTTCGGCATATCCGTTTCGTTCAGACAGATGACAAGAGAACCGATTCTCCGAAACGGAAAATCCAGGTCTTTTGAAAGCTGTTCCATCATCTCATTCCCTTTGACATTCAGTTTTGCCATCAAAGATCCCGGAACTGCATCATACCCTGCGTGTACAATCGCGCTGTTGGCTTTTGATGTTCCGCAGCAGACATCCTCCTCTTTTTCCAGGACACAGGCTTTGATCTTGTATCGGGAAAGTTCCCTCGCGGATGCCGCGCCGGATACGCCCCCTCCGATTATGATCACATCATACATCTCTTCTCGTCTCCCTTCTTCCTGACACCATTCTCAGTCTTCTTTTGCCCATCCATAGGCATATTTTACAGCTTTATTCCATCCTTTGATTTTTTTCTGCCTCTTTTCTTCATCGATGGATGGAAGGAAAATCTGATCGATCTTCCAGTTTCTCTTTACATCCTGTTTATCTTTCCAGTATCCTACTGCAAGTCCTGCCAGATAGGCAGCGCCCATTGCCGTAGTTTCCACGCATCTTGGACGGTTGACCGGAGCATTGATGATATCCGACTGCGTCTGCATAAGGAAGTTGTTTGCACTTGCCCCGCCATCCACTTTCAAAGATGCCAGCTGGATTCCCGAGTCTGCTTTCATCGCTTCCAGCACATCGTTCACCTGATATGCGATAGACTCCAGTGTAGCCCGGATAATGTGATATTTGTTGACTCCCCGGGTAATTCCCACGATCGTCCCTCTTGCATACTGATCCCAATGTGGTGCTCCAAGTCCGGTAAATGCCGGAACAACATAGCATCCGTTCGTATCCTTTTCTTTTTTTGCCATATATTCCGAATCTGCCGCCGAATCAATCAGTCTCATTTCATCCCTGAGCCACTGCACTGCTGCTCCCGCGACAAAGATGGAGCCTTCAAGAGCATAATTCACTTTTCCATCCATTCCCCAGGCAATCGTGGTAACCAGTCCGTTCTGAGAAAAAACAGGTTTTTCTCCCGTGTTCATCAGAAGAAAGCATCCCGTTCCATATGTATTTTTCGCTTCTCCTGCCTCGAAACAGGTCTGTCCAAACAAAGCGGCCTGCTGATCTCCTGCCGCTCCTGCAATCGGAATCGCTCCGCCCAGAAATGAAGGGTCTGTCTCCCCGTATATGCAGCTGGACGGTTTCGGCTCCGGAAGCATAGCTTTCGGAATATCAAGTTCCTGAAGAATCTCATCGTCCCATTCCAATGTATTGATATTAAACAGCATGGTTCTGGACGCATTCGAATAATCTGTCACATGGACAGCACCTTTTGTCAGTTTCCAGATCAGCCATGTCTCCACGGTTCCAAACAAAAGCTCGCCTTTCTCAGCTCTTTCTCTTGCTCCCGGCACATTGTCCAGAATCCACTTGATCTTCGTTGCAGAAAAATAAGCATCGATCACAAGACCTGTTTTCTCCCGGAATTTTTCCGTCAGTCCCTTCTCTACAAGAGAATCACAGTATTCAGATGTCCTCCGGCACTGCCAGACAATTGCATGATAGACCGGTTCCCCCGTATTCTTATCCCAGACAATCACAGTCTCTCTTTGATTGGTAATACCGATTGCCGCAATATCCTCTGCAGAAGCGGAAATCATATTCATCGCCTCGACAGCCACTCCAAGCTGGCTTGCCCAGATCTCATCCGCGTCGTGCTCCACCCAGCCCGGCTTCGGAAAATACTGGCGGAATTCCCGCTGAGCCACGCTGCACATTTCTCCCCTCTCATTAAACAGGATACACCTGTTGCTTGTGGTTCCCGCATCCAGCGCCATTACATATTTAGCCATATTCAGTTCCTCCTTTTTTTCGGCTCCTGTGCCGTATTTTACATTGTCCAGACATTCTGGTTTGTGGAAGAAACACACAATGCTCCTGCCAACAGTGCAGCCATAACGGATTTTCTGTCTGTAATCAAACCTCCTGCGATAATCGGGGTCTTCAGATCCTGACAGATGTTCCGGATAATATCCGGCATCAGTCCGGGCAGGATTTCAATGACATCCGGTCTGACTCCGCCCGGAAGAGTCCTGACATTTTCCAGCGCCATGGAATCAATCAGGAAATACCGCATGACGGTGAACATTCCCAGTTCTCTCCCTCGTTTGATCAGAGCCGGTTTTGTAGAAATGATCCCGTCCGCCTGCGTAGCCTTTTTGATAAAATCCACCGCAATCTCCCTGCTTCCAAGTCCGGTAATCAGATCTGCATGGACAACTGCCATCTTCCCCGACTCCTTGATTCTTCCTACAAGATCCGGAATACTGCAGAGATCTCCAAAAAGGATGAAGACAACCTTGATGTCTTCCAGACTGCAGCATTTCTCCAGTCCCTCCTCATCCTTCACCGCCGCAATCACCGGATTTTCCTCCAGCATATCATAGAATCTCTGGTTCATTTTTCTTCCACTCACTTCCTTCATTCTGATTCTCCGGAATCAGAAACTCTATCCTCCTCTGTTTCCAGAAAAAAAGAAGAGCAAAACAAAACAACATCTCTGTTGTCCTGTTGCTCTCCCGTCTCAGCATTTGTTCTTCAATTAAGAAAAGTTTATCATAATGCTGTCTCTTTTACAAGAGATCCTGCCGAAATTCTTATGGTATCAGATATTCTCTTCTATTGTCTGTTCGATCCTTTTTTTTACCTCTGCTGCAATCTCCGTCGTTTTCATGTCTTTGTATTCTTCGTAATACATCGGTTTCAAAAAATGAACCTGTACAGTCACCGGTTTGATGCTGTTTGTATCAAACGGCTTAAATGCGTCAATCAGTGCCACCGGAATGATCGGACATTTTGCCTTTGTTGCCGATTTGAAGCTTCCTCCTTTGAAAGTCCCCGGTTTATTTCCCTCTTTAGATCTTGTTCCCTCCGCAAAAATCAGGTAATTTCTTCCACTTTTCACTTCATTTGTCACATCGATGATGACCTGCATGGCCTGCCTGACATCCTCCCTGTCAATCATGTACGCCTTCATGCAGGCAAAGACCTGTTTCAGAAACGGAATATTGGCAATTTCCTTTTTTGCGACAACCGAAAAAGGAACCGGGCATGCCTCAAGCACTGCCAGCACATCGTAAAGCCCCTGATGGTTTGGGAAAAACATAAATCCGTTTTCTTTCGGGATGTTTTCCTGTCCGTGTACTTCGATATGGACGCTGCCTCCCTTATTTGCCTTGTGGTCAATATACTTTAAAAGGCGGTATCGCTCTTCTTCCGTATATTTATCTACGTGGCTGGCGTAATAGCACAGTTTAATCCATCCGTACGGAACAAAAATCAGATTCCGGATGACCATCATTAATATACGCTTCATTTTTCTTCTCCTCTTATGCTTTCCTGTACTGTTCTATTGCTGTTTCGTACAGATTATTTCCTTTGCTGTCTGCCACTACGATAACCGGGAAATCTTTCACATACAGTTTGCGTACTGCCTCTGTTCCAAGATCCTCATAGGCAATCACTTCCGATGACTGGATGCACTTTGATAAAAGAGCTCCTGCTCCTCCGACAGCCGCAAAATAGACTGCCTTGTTTCTTACAACCGCATCCAGCACTTCCCTGCTTCTCTTTCCTTTTCCGATCATGGCTCCAAGGCCAAGATCCAAAAGTTCCGGTGTGTATTTATCCATACGGCTTGCCGTTGTCGGTCCTGCTGATCCGATCGGACGTCCTTCTCTTGCCGGAGACGGCCCCATATAATAAATCATCTGACCTTTTATATCAAACGGAAGTGCCTCTCCCCTGTCCAGAGTTTCCTTCATCCGCTTATGCGCGGCATCTCTTGCCGTATAAATCGTACCTGTAATATAGACATAATCTCCCGCCGTCAGTTCTTCGGCAGTCTTTTTATCGATCGGTGCGCTGATCTGCTTTTCCATCGTCTTATCCTTCCTTTCTGTATTCCATCTTTCTGCTGAGGTTCTTCCTACAGTTCCCGGACAATATGCCGGTTGACGTGGCAGCATATATTGACCGCCACCGGAAGTCCTGCAATATGTGTCGGATAAGTATTGATATGAACTGCCAGAGCTGTTGTAGTGCCTCCAAGTCCGCCCGGACCGATTCCAAGTCCGTTGATCTTTTCCAGCATTTCCTCTTCCAGTTCCCTGACATACGGAATCGTGGAATGAGCCCCGGTCTCACGTGTCAATGCCTGCTTTGCCATCAGTGCGCATTTTTCAAAAGTTCCCCCGATACCGACTCCTACCACCATCGGCGGACAGGCATTCGGACCCGCCTCGCTGACCGCCTTTAATATTGCGTCTTTGACTCCCTCGATGCCATCTGCCGGCTTTAACATGAAAACCCGGCTCATATTTTCACTTCCGAATCCTTTTGGTGTCACCGTAATCCGGACAGTATCTCCAGGGACAATGGAATAATGAATAACAGCCGGTGTATTATCTCCTGTATTGACCCGCTCAATCGGATCCCCTACAACAGATTTTCTCAGATATCCTTCGGTATAGCCTTTACGCACACCTTCATTGACAGCCTCCTCGACGGCTCCGCCCTCCAGATGGACATCCTGTCCGACCTCCAGAAAGACAACCGCCATCCCGGTATCCTGGCAGATCGGAATCATCTCATCCGCCGCAATCTGAAGATTTTCAGAAAGCTGTCCGAGAATCTGCCGTCCAAGCGGGGATGCTTCTGTCTCCTGAGAGTGTTTTAAGGCAGCCTCCATATCTTTTGAGAGATAATGGTTGGCTTCTATGCACATTTCTTTGATGTTCTCTGTGATCTCACTGACATTTACTGTACGCATCGTGTTTTCTCCTTATGTGATGTCTCCATATTCTTTCAAAAAACGCTCCGCTGATTCTTTCGCTCTCGCCTCACCGATACTGTATGTCCATCCCGGTTCATTGTCGTACATGTCTACGACTTCCTGACAGTAATGAATCAGATTTCCCGGATCTCCTTTGAGATGCTGGATCTGCTCCGCGTCCACCGCAAGCAGGAGATCTCTGGAAAACAGATACCGGATTTCATCGTATGATTCGATCCACTCTTCTTTATAGGCCAGATTATAACGTGCCATCCACTCATCCGGTCTGGAAAGGGACAAAATCAAATAGAATGCGGCACAGACAGCCGCACTGTAACGAAACAGTGGAAAGTCTTTTTTATATACATTTACTATAACACCTGCCAAAATGAAAGACAAGACACATAATCCCCACAGTACCAGGACTCTCGAAAGCGTAAACCTGTATGCTTCGATATACATGCACATCCGGTATCCGGAAGAAAGGATCATCACATACGTGCAGCCGGAAAAAACGGTAAGGAGTCTCTGCATCAGCCGTTTTGGGTAAAACAGGTGGATGACCGCAAGAACAATCAGCAGATTGATGATACTGACTCCAAGCAGTTCAAAAAATCCGCTTCTTGCGTATTCTGCATAAGTATATCCATCCGGAAGCCCCATTCCGTGTCCGAAGAACAGTGATCCGAGCTGAATCGCACAGAAAATCAGATAAACTGCCGTCAGAATCGATATGCAGGTGATCCCTGCAACCTGAATCGGACGCTCTTCTTTTTCTTCCGTCTCAAAGTCCGGATCATAATTGACAAATGCCTGCCATACGGCAAAGCAGAGAATAAATCCAGCCAGAAACAGGGTGATCCAGCCTGTCGAAAAAGAAAATCCTCTAAAATTTCCAGTAAACAGACGGATAAATTCCGCAAATACTATATCTCCTGAAAAAAGGAGCGGAAAAATTACAAGCAAAAGCAAACCTGCCAGAATGATTCCGAGCACCACCTGTCCGATATAACCTGATTTCTTCTTTTCTTCCCCGTCTTCCTTACTTTTCCGGTATCGGATCAGTGCCCGGAATGGAGACAGAAGATTTCCGAGCGGAGCAAACATCATTCTCAGATACACCACCGTATAAGAAAGGAAATTCCAGTTCCGGTCTTCGTAAAACTGGTGGATCAGGATCAGAAAGAACAATCCGATACTTCCAAACCAGTTAAACATAATAAAGAAATCCGATGTCGTCAAAGTCGATGATACACCGAGCAGCACCATCACGGTCATATAATAGACTGTCTCTTTTTTCAGTTTCATTTCAAACATCCGGAAAAATCCCGCAAGAAACAGGCAGGTTACCAGCATCAGGACCGGAATCCCGATTCCGCTCATATTCCGGTACAAAAGAACCGCAAACAAGATCCCGTAGATCAGACTGCCCGCAAGCAGTTTTCCCGTCTTTTGTTCCATGATTACTTCATATCTGCTCTTCTCCATCCTTTTCCTCCTCTTCTTCTACATATTCGATCAGATCTCCCGGCTGACAGTGGAGCGCCTTGCAGAGTGCTTCCAGAGTCGTAAACCGTACGGCCTTTGCCTTATTGTTTTTCAGGATTGACAGATTGGCCATCGTGATATCGACTTCCTTCGACAATTCCGTCAGCCCGATCTTTCTTTTTGCCATCATGACGTCCAGATTCATACGTATTGCCATCTTCAGAACCCTCCTAAATTGTCAGATCATTTTCTTTTTTATAGCGGACCGCTTCTGAAAAGACACCCGCCAGCACGAAGCTGAACAACGCCGCAATAAAAAATACAACAATAATCACCACGCCTGCCACGGTTCCCGCAAATATGGTTTTCACAAGAAACGCTGCCGCAATCACAAAACTTGCCGTGCCCATGATCTTGAGTTCTCTCACGTTTTCATCTACAAAACAGTCCTGACTTATGACAGTCTTCATCATCTTCCTGAGACAGAATACAATCGCAAGTCCCATCACACCGGAAATCAGATAAACCGCCACATACAGGATATAGTGTTCCCGGATGACTCCCGCAAAATGATCTCCCGCGTACCGTAAAAGAAACGGGGACATCAAAAGTACAATCACCCCGGAAACAAACATAAAATCCAGAATCCATTTTGTTCCCAGTATCAGTCTTCTCTCAGATCTTTTTCCCATCATTGTTTTGCATCCTCCTTGCTGCTCTTTGACTTTTCTATACCATAGCACGGTGCTTATTGTTTTTCAATATAGATTTATCGTTTTTCGATAAAATTAAGAATTTCTTCATTCACTACATTCAACCTGATACGGAAATTGAACTTCTAAAAAATATGTACAAATTTGACACTATATGATATAATGGTGTCAAGTTAAGCCGAAAAGGGTGATGTTATGATTGATTTAGATTCTTTAAAAAAACTTGTCAGGGAAAATGGTTATCTCTATACCAAAGACGTAACCAACGCAGGAATTCGCCGGGAATATCTCAAAAAATATTTGGAAGAAGGCAGCCTGATTCGGGAAAGTCGGGGAATCTATTCCTTTGCTGACAGTATCAATGATGAATTTGTATTGTTGCAGAGCAGATGTAAAAAAGGCGTTTTCTCTTATGGAACAGCATTGTATTTTCATGGCCTGTCAGATCGGTTTCCACAGATGATTTCCATGACAGTGCCGAAGACCTACAATGTATTTTATCTAAAAGAAGAATTATTTCATGTAGAGTTCCACAGAATCAAACCGTCCTTATGGGACCTTGGAATGATAAAGATGATCTCACCGCAGGGCGGGAAAATCACGGTCTATGATAGAGAACGGTGTATCTGTGATATGATACGAAGCCGCAAGCAGACTGATCCACAGGTTTTTATTCAGGCGGTGAAAGGATATTTTTCTTCCAAAGAGCGTGATAATATTCGCTTGATGGAATATGCCAAGAAATTTCACATTGAGGAAAAAGTGCAAGAGTATATGGAGATATTATTATGAAAACACCAGAACAATTAAAAGGATCCATCCGCAGCCTGGCAAAAAAGAAAGGAATCCATGCACAGGAAGTCCTCCAGATTTTCATGTTTGAACGTATCATTGAACGTCTTTCCGTTTCTTCATACAAGGACAAGTTTATTTTAAAAGGCGGTCTTTTAATTTCCGCCATCCTTGGAATAACTGAACGGACTACAATGGATATGGACACAACTGTAAAAGGATTTCCAATGGATGAAAAGAGCATACGGAAAGCGATCACCGAAATTCTGAATCAGCCAGTGAATGATGGAATCGAATTTCAGCTTTTATACCTAACACCTATCCGTGAAGATGACGAATACGAAAATTTCCGTGCTTCGATCCAAGCGACTTACGGAAAAATGAAAATATCTATGAAGATTGATATAACGACCGGTGACGAAATTACACCAAAAGAAGTCCAATTTCTGTTTGATGACCGCCAAGTACTTGTGAAAGCCTATACACAGGAAACTATACTGGCGGAAAAATACGAAACGATTATCCGAAGAAATATCGGAAATACGCGTGCAAGAGATTTTTATGATTTACACCTTTTGTATCGACTATATCAGGAAAATGCAGACTGGGACCTTTTAAAACAGGCAGTTCTTTCCACAGCGAAGAAAAGAGATTCCTTATCCGTTCTGCAGGACACGGCACGTATTCTGCCAGCGTTGAGAGAATCAACTGTTCTGCAGGGTTTATGGAAAAGGTATCAAACACAAAATTTATATGCAAGAGAGATTACATATCCTGCTATCATGGAAACAATAACTGAGTTTACAGAGAGAATGAATTTCTAGCAAGAACTGTAAACAAAATATAGAAAAATCCTGATGTGCTGCATTTTACTTTTTTCTTTCGGAATTGTATAATGGGATACAAAGAGAGAAGAGAAAAGAGGAATGTATATGAATACAAACATCGATATGGAGCAGCTTGCGCAGGACGCAGATAACATCTTTCATCAGGGATTTGCCTGTTCGGAATCTGTCATCTATGCAATCCGTAAAAATTTTGAAATTGATCTTTCTGATGACGCCATTGCCATGAGCAGCGGATTTCCGTGGGGTCTTGGCGGAGGCGGCTGCATCTGTGGAGCCCTGGCAGGAGGTACGATGTGCATTGGCTACTTCTTTGGCCGGAGAACGCCGGGAGATCCGAGAAATCAGCGGTGCTTCGCACTTACGAAGGAGCTACATGATTTCTTTACGGAATCTTTCCATTCGCCTTGCTGCGGAGTACTGATTAAAGACTACGACAGGGACGCCCCGGAACGGAAAGCCATGTGTACGGACATTGTCACTTCTACTGCGAAAAAAACTGCAGAGATTATTTTAAGAGAGCTGAAACATGACGAACAGCAGGAATCCTAAGCGCGATTCCTGCTGTTCTTTCTTATGAATCTTTCTTTAATTCATCAATAATATTCTGTTTTTTGATCTTACTCATGGAGTAGAGCATCGTGATAAATACAACTGCAAATACCCAGATCACCGAAATAAGAATTCCTTCCCAAGGCTGTCGGAAATCTACAGCTGCTCCCTGGCTCAGAACCATAAACATGGCAAAGCTGATCAGAAGAGACAGGATTACTCCGTAGAAGATCGAACGGAATCCGTAGATCAGACACTCGTAATTCATCATCTTCTTCATGCTTTTCATATTCATTCCCATGGACTTGAGCATGGCGAATTCCCGTTTTCTCAGCATGATATTGGTGGAGATCGTATTAAACACATTGACTGCCGCAATCAGGGAGATCAGTGTAATAAATCCAAATGAAAGAATACGGATCGCGATCTGAATTCCTCTGTCCTGTTCATACTGCTGCGCAATATTTCTGAGCGCATCTTTATCGATCCCTCTCTCTTCCATTTTCTGAGTCAGATCTTCATAAGAGTTCTGATAATTGGAAGACTGAATCTGATAGCACCAGATGAATCCAGAACGGTTATAACTGTTCGTTCCAATGAGCTCTTCTCCACGACTCTCTGGAATCACAATCGTACAGATGGAATTTGAATTTTCAACCCCTTCCGGCATCTGATCTACGCGCTGTCCCAATACAAGGCTTTCTGCTCCGTTCATAATTGTATTTGGATCCTGATATTCCTCATCATAGGATGGATTTTCCGGAAGGATCTGGATATTGATCCCCTCCTGGCCTATCGTACGGACATTCTCATAACGCCCGCTTTCTCCATTATAGAACTGATAGTTATCATAAAAGAGGACTTCTCTGTTCCCTTTCTGCATATACGGAGCCGGATTCACTCCCTGAGAAGAAGCATACTCCTCAAACGCTTCATCTGAAAGTCCGATCACCTCAAAATATCCGTAATAATTTTTCTCATTGAATGGTGATGCTGCTTCCTCGGTAATTGTATAAAATTCCTGAAGTCCATATCCCCATATATAGTTCGTAGCTTCATCAGCGAGATCCTCTTTCGCGATCCCGGCCGGCATGCTCATTTCTCCATGAAGTTCTACTTCATCCACATCCTCGCCCTGCTCAAACATCTGAAGCAGGTCTTCCCGTTCATTATCGGCTCCTTCTGTGGCATCTTCTTCGGAATCAACCAGTACAAACTGAAGTTCATATTCCGGTGCTTCCAGCATAAAGCTTCCGGTCATGTCCATATAATTCGAGAACAGGGTTGCCGACGTAAAGAGCACAATGCTAATGGTCAGAGAAAATACAGTTGCACGGTATTTCTTCCGATCCCTCTTGTAGTTTTTATCTGCCAGCATTCCTTCCAGTCCAAACAGCTTCTGGATGATTTTCGGACTTTTCACTTCTTTTGCACGGATGCGGACATCCTTATTTGCCCGGATTGCCTCCAGCGGCGTGATCTTTTTAATTCTTGCCGCAGGAATCCATACGGAAATGCAGATGATCAAAAACGCTATCAGAGCCGATAACAAAATGGCTCCCGGCGATGTCTGCAATGTCATCTTTCCACTCTGTGTACCATGGATAAACTGCGCCATGGAATCTCCGATAAAGTACAGAGTAACTCCGATTCCTCCGATTCCGCAGAGAATCCCGATCGGAATTCCGATTGCTCCCACAACCAGTGCCTCCTGCCACATGGATCTGCGCAGCTGACGCTTCGTTGCTCCAATGGAGGATAACAGGCCAAACTGCGTCGTCCGTTCTCTAAGCGAAATAGAAAACGCATTGTAGATAAGGGAAACGGCTCCTACTCCAATGATCACAATCAGTATTGTCAACATTCCATTCAACATTCCTTCAAAGGAAGCGTTTCCGGAGACGCCCATCCATCTCAGGACACTGGTATTTCCCTGCATGGAAAACTCATCCTCATATTTTTCCATAAAAGCAAATGCGTCCGAAGGGTTTTTCAGTTCCATATAGATCTGGTTGACAGACTGGGATTCCTCTCCTTTTCCTATAAAAGCATCCAGACCTGCGCCTGCTACCTGGGTGTCTCCCCAGTGTTCCAGAAAACCAACTACTTCAAACTGTCTCTGCTCACGCTCCTGGAAAGTCTCCATTGGATTCCCTTCCTCATCAACCTGAATATAGGCATTGAAAGGCAGGCTGTTTCCCTCTGCATCTTTTCTGTCTCCCACCGGGAATGAAATCGTATCTCCGATCCGGATTTCATTATCGTTTTGCTGAAGTCCTCCCTGAATAATGATCTCATTTTCATTTTCCGGAAGCCTTCCCTGGGTCAGTTTGACAGAAAGCATTTCAGCCGCTTTTTCATCAATACTCTGAAGATACAGATATTGTCCGAAAAGATCCTCATCATTTTCACCGATCTTGGCATATCCGATCTCGGAAATTACGGAAGAATCTTTCACTTCCTCATTTTCCTGAAATTCTTTCACCTGCTCTTCGGAAAGACCTTTTGCCACAACATGCCAGTTTCCATCAGTCTCTACCGCATAATCATACATATATCTCTGTAAGCTGATTCCCAGAGTGATGACCGCTGATATCATGGCGGTGGCAAGAATGACGCCGATGATCGTCACGATCGTTCTTGCCTTGTTCTGCTTCATTGTTCTGTTTGTAATAGTTGCAAAGATATTCATGAGCGGACCACCTCATCTCTTACAATCCGCCCGTCTTCCAGGGTGATAATCCGGTCCGCCTGAAGAGCGATATTTTCGTCGTGGGTGATTACAAGCATCGTCTGATCGTATGCACGGTTGGAATACCTCAGAAGATTCATGATCTCCTTACTGTTTTCCGAATCCAGATTTCCGGTCGGTTCATCCGCCAGCAGAATGGCAGGGGCATTTAAGAGCGCTCTTCCGATGGATACCCTCTGCTGCTGTCCTCCGGAAAGCTCGTTTGGCAGATGGTGAATCCGATCCTTCATGTTCAGTACTTCGATCAGCTCGTCAAACCTCTTCTGATTGACCTTTCTTGCATCCATCAGAACCGGAAGCGTCATATTTTCCTCTACATTGAGGACCGGGATCAGATTGTAAAACTGGTAAATAAGCCCTACCTGCCTTCTTCTGAAAATGGCAAGAGCATCCTCCTTCTGTGCATAGACGTCTTTCCCATCCACATAGACCTTGCCGGAGGTCGGCCGGTCCACCCCTCCGATCAGATGAAGAAGTGTGGATTTTCCGGATCCTGATGATCCGATAATGGAGACAAACTCTCCCTTCTCCACTGAAAAAGAAACTCCGTTGAGCGCGTGTACCTCATTTTCTCCTTTTCCGTAAACTTTCGTCAGATTTTCTATTTTTAGAATTTCCATACTTTTTCCTCCTCCCGCTTTCTGAAAATGAGTATACCCGGCCCGCATGACACCCGGATGACTTTTTCATAACAATTCTGTCACTTTGCATTTTTTAACGGTTTTCATAAAAACGCATCTGAAATTTTGCCCCTCCTTCTTTTGCGTTTTTTGCCGTAATCACCGCCTTCTCGTGTGAAAGGATGCTTCGTGAAAGTGCAAGTCCGATGCCAAAATTCTGCTGTTCCGACATTCTTCCTTTATAAAACCGCTCAAAAATGTGAGGAAGATCTTTTTCATCGATCCCCTTTCCGGAATCTGTCACCGAAATCTCCGTGTAGAGAGGATTCTCCTCCCAGGAAATCCGGATTGTTCCGCCGTAAGGGGTGTGCTCCATACAGTTTTTCAGAACATTCTCCACTGCCTCCATAGTCCAGGATTCATCCACATAAAAAGAAGCATCCTCATTTCCGTTCAAAATCACCTGTTGCTCCCGAAGTTCCATCGGAATTTCAAGGGTACTTAGTACTTCTCTCAGAAATGGTCTTACCATAATTTTCTGCTTTTCCAATGTAACCGCGCCTGCATCCAGTTTGGAAATTTTCAGAAGAGCCAGGATCAGCCACTCCATCCGCTGAAGCATCCCGGTCATTTCCCGGTAGATTTTTCGTTTCTGTCCTTCTTCCATATCCGGTCTTCTGAGCCGTTCCAACATAAGATTTAAAGAAGTAAGTGGTGTACGGATCTGATGGGAAATATCAGCCAGCGCATTGGCAAGATAACTCTTTTCCCGTTCCAGCTGTTCGTTCTGCTCTCTTAACCGCACAGTCATCTTATAGATCTCGTCTTTTAGAATTTCGAGATCCCCTTCCTTATATTCACCAAGCTCCAGCTGATCCTCTCCATGAAGAATCCGGTCGACCTTCTGGGTCAGTTTTTCCATATCCTCATACCGCCTTCTCAGGCAGATGAGAAAAATCCCAAGAAGGATCAGACCTTCCGCCATCAGATAAAAGACCGCATTTCCTCCTGTTAAAAGAAAACAGATGCAGACTGCAGCTGTAGTAAGCAGGAAAGCGGCCATATAGCTTCCAATCTCCCGGTTCCGAAACAGTTTCATCCTTATCCCTCCATCTTATATCCAAGTCCCCGAACCGTTTTGATGATCTTCGGCTCCTGTGGATTGTCCTCGATCTTTTCTCTCAGTCTTTTAATATAGACTGTCAGCGTATTGTCATTGACATACTCTCCTGCAATATCCCAGATTTCCTCCAGAAGCATGGATCTTGACATCACCATGCCCCGATGCTGGAAAAAGACAAGCAGCAGCCTGTATTCCAGCGCCGAGAGAAATACTTCCTCTCCCTTTTTTGTCGTAATTCCCTTGACCGGATCCACACAGATATCCTGACAGGAAAGCATCTTCTGGTTCCGGTCCGTTCTTCTGAGTACCGTCCGCATTCTGGATACCAGCTCCCTTGGCCGGAACGGCTTACTGATATAATCATCCGCTCCCATCTCCAGTCCGGTCACCACGGAAAATTCATCGTCCAGCGCCGTCAGAAAAATAATCGGAATCTCATATCTGGACTTGATCTGTGTACAGGCACTGTAACCGTTTCCCTGTGCCAGCGTAACATCCAGAAGGATCAGGTCAAATTCCTGCTCTTCCAGAAGTCTCATCGCTTTTTCCTGCCCTTCGGCGTACTGTACTTCAAAGCCTTCCCCCTTTAAAAATTCTGTCAGATTTTCTATAATCAGCCGGTCGTCCTCCACCAGCAGAATTTTTGTCGTCTGCATACCCGGTCTCTCCTTTCATCATCTTCTTCCTGTTTTTCATTAAACAGGATAGGCAGAAAAAAGTCAACTCATCTGAATTTTTCCTTGACTCTTTCCTGGCATTCTGATATTCTGATTCGAGAAATAAAATAAAGACTTACCGCCGGGTAATCAAGCGTTGGATTTTGTATCGTAGGCCTTTGAAGATACAAAATGTCAGCGCTTTTCTTTTTGTCTTTTCCGGCGTGGAAGTCCGAAATAACAGGAGGGTTTTATGACGAAAAATACACCATTTCAGGATTTTATCAGGTATTCCTTTTTCAGCATTATGGGTATGATTGCCATTTCCTGCTATATTCTTGCTGATACCTTTTTTGTGGCCCAGGGACTGGGGACAAATGGTCTTGCAGCCCTGAATCTTGCCATTCCGACCTATGATTTTATTCATGGAACCGGACTGATGCTCGGAATGGGAGGCGCTACCCGTTTTTCCATTCTGAAAAGCCAGAATAATCAGAAGGGTGCCGATACGATTTTTACGAATACCGTATATCTGGGGATCTTTTTCTCAATAATTTTTATGCTCGGAGGGCTGTTTTTCTCCGGTTCCCTGGCAAGACTCCTTGGTGCCAATCAGAATACCTTCGAAATGACAAATACGTATCTACGTGTGATGATGCTGTTTTCACCGGCCTTTATTTTTAATGATATCATTCTCTGTTTCGTAAGAAACGACGGCAATCCAAGACTTTCCATGATTGCAACCGTATGCGGAAGTCTGTTCAATGTCGTATTTGACTATATTTTTATCTTCCCTTGCAATATGGGAATGCTTGGTGCGGTTCTTGCCACCGGATTTTCTCCGGTTGTCGGACTCACTATCATGTCCCCGCACTGGCTTGGAAAGAAAAGAGGATTCCATTTCCGGAAACTGGTTCCGGATGCAGATTCCATCCGTACCAATATTTCCCTTGGATTTCCTTCCCTGCTGTCCCAGATCAGCGCCGCGATTGTCATGATTGTATTTAATATGCTGATTCTGGGCCTGGAAGGCAATACAGGAGTAGCTGCCTACGGAGTCATCGCCAATATTTCCCTCGTGGTTCTTTCTTTCTATACCGGAATCGCCCAGGGAATCCAGCCGCTTGTCAGCCATTCCTACGGCCGGAAAAAGACGGACGGCATCCGGCAGTTTCTGCGCTACGCCATGATTTCCATGGTGATCCTGTCCGCAGTGATGTACCTGATCCTCTTTGTATTTGCGGATCCGATCGCATCTGCATTTAACAGCGAACACAACGCAAAGCTGCAGGAGATTGCAATAACCGGACTGAAGTTATATTTTACCTCCCTTGTGTTTGCGGGATTCAATATCATCCTTTCGATGTACTTTACTTCCGTCGAGAAGGCACTTCCGGCACAGATCATCTCTCTCCTGCGGGGGCTGATCCTGATTATCCCGATTGCCTTTCTCTTTGCAAACCTCTGGGACATGACAGGTGTCTGGATGTCCTTCCCGGCTACCGAGCTTGTGACAGCGGTTGTTGGAGCTGTACTGTATTTCATTTACAAAAACCGGCTTTATAGCAGATAAAAAAACAGGAAGACATTCTCGATCTGAGAACATCTTCCTGTTTTCTATGTAACCGTGCACAAAATAGGGGCGCGGTTACTTCTTTATTCTTCTGTCACTTCTTCGTTCTCTTCCTGGCTTTCTTCCTCTTCGTCCCCGTCATCTTCCGTCTTTCTGACTTTGGCGATGCTTGCCACGCTGACGTTATCGTCCAGGTTGATGAGTTTGACGCCGGATGTAATCCGTCCCAGTTTTGAGATGCCGGAGCACTCGGTCCGGATGATAATGCCTTCGGTATTGATAATCATGATCTCATCGTCCTCATCGACGGCTTTCACACCTACGACATTTCCTGTCTTTTCAATGATCTTGTAGCATTTGATTCCTTTTCCGCCTCGGTTCTGTGGTGTGAATTCTTCCATAGCGGTCAGTTTTCCCATACCTTTTTCCGATACAATCAGGAGATATTCTCCCTGGATATCAAGCTGCATTCCGATAACTTCATCCTGATCACCAAGATTCATTCCACGTACTCCCATGGATGTTCTTCCTGTCGGCCGGACATCTGTTTCGTGGAAGCGGATACACTGTCCGTATTTTGTTACAAGCAGAATGTCCTTCGTATCGTCTGTCGTCTTAACCTCGATCAGTTCGTCGTCTTCTCTGAGTGTGATGGCTGCCAGTCCTGTCTTTCTGACATTTGCGTAGTCCATGATCGGAGTCTTCTTGACAAGACCCTTCTTGGTTGCCATGAACAGATACTGTCCTTCTTCATACTCCTTGATCGGGATGACTGCGGTGATCTTCTCCTCCGGCTGAAGCTGAAGCAGATTGATGATCGCCGTTCCTCTTGCGGTCCTTCCCGCCTCCGGAATTTCATATCCTTTCAGACGGTAGACTCTTCCTGTATTGGTGAAGAACATAATATAGTGATGGGTTGAGCACATAAAGAGCTCTTCCACGTAGTCCTCATCCAGTGTCTGCATTCCTTTGATACCGCGGCCTCCACGGTTCTGGCTCTTGAAGTTATCCGTTGTCATCCGCTTGATATATCCAAGCTTTGTCATGGTGATCACAACGTCCTCTCTCGGAATGAGATCTTCTGTAGAGATGTCGTAAACATCGAATCCGATCTGTGTCCGTCTCTCGTCTCCGTATTTTTCGCTGATCGCAAGGATCTCTTCTTTGATGACTCCAAGAAGCAGGTTTCTGTCTGCCAAAATTGCTTTCAACTCCCCGATCCGTTTCATCAGTTCTTCAAATTCTTTTTCCAGCTTCTCTCTTTCCAGTCCGGTTAGAGCACGCAGACGCATGTCTACGATTGCCTGTGCCTGTGCGTCGGAGAGCTGGAAGCGTTCCATCAATTCCGTCTTTGCAAGCTGTACGGTCTGGGAACCACGGATGATCTTGATGACTTCGTCAATATTGTCAAGGGCAATGAGCAGTCCCTGTAAAATATGGGCACGCTCTTCTGCCTTGTTTAACTCGTACTGGGTTCTTCTCGTAATGACTTCTTCCTGATGTTTCAGGTAATGTCCGAGCATATCCAGAAGATTCATGATCTTCGGCTCCCCGTTCACGAGTGCCAGCATGATGACTCCAAACGTATCCTGGAGCTGGGTGTGCTTGTAGAGCTGGTTTAAGATGACGTTTGCGTTGGCGTCACGTCTCAGCTCAATACAGATTCTCATACCTTCCCGGCTGGACTGGTCGCTTAAATCGACGATACCGTCGATTCTCTTTTCTTTCACCAGATCCGCAATCTTTGCAATGAGTCTTGCTTTATTGACCATGTACGGGAGCTCTGTCACAATGATCCGGCTCTTGCCGTTTGCCATGGCCTCAATATTAGTTACGGCCCGGACAACAATCTTTCCTCTTCCGGTGCGGTACGCCTCGTTGATTCCTCTTGTTCCGAGGATCGTCGCTCCGGTCGGGAAGTCCGGTCCTTTTACAATCTTCATAATGTCTTCGATGGTCGTTTCTTTATTCTCCATCTGGTCATCGATGATCCTGACTACCGCACCAATGACTTCTTTTAAGTTGTGCGGCGGAATATTTGTCGCCATTCCGACCGCGATACCGGAGGTTCCGTTTACGAGAAGATTCGGAAATCTCGCCGGAAGTACAACCGGTTCCTTTTCCGTCTCGTCAAAGTTCGGCTCAAAGTCTACGGTATTTTTATTGATATCCGCAGTCAGTTCCATGGAAATTTTACTGAGTCTTGCCTCTGTATAACGCATGGCTGCCGCGCCGTCCCCGTCCACGGATCCGAAGTTTCCATGGCCGTCTACAAGCGGATAACGTGTGGACCAGTCCTGTGCCATATTAACCAGGGCTCCATAGATGGAACTGTCACCGTGCGGATGATATTTACCCATCGTATCACCGACGATACGCGCACATTTACGGTGCGGCTTGTCCGGACCGTTGTTCAGCTCGATCATCGAATACAGGATTCTTCTCTGTACCGGCTTCAGACCGTCCCTTACATCCGGAAGCGCACGGGAAGCGATAACGCTCATGGCATAGTTGATATACGACTCTTTCATTTTTTTCTCAAGATCGATTTCCTCGATCTTATCAAAGATAGTATCTTCCATTGCTTATCTCCCTTCCCTTATACATCCAGATTCTTCACGTATTTCGCATTTTCCTCGATGAACTCACGTCTCGGTTCGACCTTGTCTCCCATCAGAGTCGTAAATGTCAGATCCAGTTCCGAGGATGTCTCTTCATCCATCGTCACACGGATCAGAATTCTCTGTTCCGGATCCATCGTCGTCTCCCAGAGCTGATCTGAATCCATCTCACCAAGTCCTTTGTATCTCTGGATCTTGTTATTCTGGTCACGTCCCACTTCCGCGAGAATGGATGCAAGCTCCTCATCGCTATACGCATACCAGACTTTTTTATTTTTCTCAAGTTTGTAAAGCGGCGGTTTTGCAAGGTATACATGTCCTTCTTTGATCAGATCCGGCATAAACCGGTAAAGGAATGTCAGAAGCAGGGTACTGATATGTGCCCCGTCCACATCCGCATCGGTCATGATGATAATCTTGTCATACCGTAGCTTGCTGATATCAAAATCTTCATGGATTCCGGTTCCGAAAGCTGTAATCATAGCCTTGATCTCCGCGTTTGCGTAAATCTTGTCCAGTCGTGCCTTCTCCACATTCAGAATCTTACCACGAAGCGGCAGAATCGCCTGGGTCGTACGGTCTCTCGCCGTCTTTGCGGAACCGCCGGCGGAGTCTCCCTCTACAATGTAGATTTCACAGTTTTTCGGATCCTTGTCGGAACAGTCCGCAAGCTTTCCAGGCAGAGACATGCCTTCCAGCGCCGACTTTCTTCTTGTCAGATCACGCGCTTTTCTCGCTGCCTCTCTCGCTCTTTGTGCCATCACAGACTTCTCAATAATTGTCTTTGCCACAGCCGGATTCTGCTCCAGGAAAATCTCAAGCTGGGAGCTTACGATACTGTCGACCGCTCCTCTTGCCTCGCTGTTTCCAAGCTTCTGCTTTGTCTGTCCCTCAAACTGAGGCTCCGGAAGTTTAACACTGACAATGGCAGTCAGTCCTTCCCTGATATCTTCACCGCTCAAGCTCTGCTCATTTTCCTTGATCAGTTTATTCTTCTTTGCATAAGCGTTGAACGTCTTTGTCAGAGCATTACGGAATCCCACAATATGAGTACCACCTTCCGGTGTTGTAATATTATTGACAAACCCGTATGTACTCTCTGTGTAGGAATCGTTATGCTGCATTGCAACCTCCACATACACATCATCTCTTGTGCCCTCACAGTAGATAATCTGCTCATAAAGAGGCTGCACGCTTCGGTTTAAATAGCTTACAAATTCGCGGATTCCTCCTTCATAGTGGAAGGACTCCTCCCGTTTTTCCTCTCTGTCGTCTTTTAATGTGATCTTCAGATTTTTTGTAAGGAATGCCATTTCACGGAGACGCTGTCTTAACACTCCGTAATCAAACACTGTCTCCTCAAAAATCGTCTCGTCCGGAAGGAAAGTGACTTTCGTTCCGGTTTTATCAGGGTCACATTCCCCGATTACAGTCAGCGGAGTGACGACCTTGCCTCTCTCATAACGCTGTTCATGAATTTTGCCGTCTCTCCATACTTCTACTACAAGCCAGTCTGAAAGCGCATTGACAACGGATGCCCCTACTCCGTGAAGACCGCCGGATACCTTGTATCCTCCGCCTCCGAATTTTCCGCCGGCATGAAGTACCGTAAATACGACTTCCACGGCAGGAAGCCCGGATTTATGGTTGATGCCGGTTGGAATGCCTCTTCCGTTGTCAATGACTGTCACGGAATTATCCGCGTTGACCGTCACTTCGATCGTATCACAAAATCCCGCAAGCGCCTCATCCACCGCATTGTCCACGATTTCGTACACAAGGTGGTGAAGTCCTCTTGCAGAAGTGCTGCCGATATACATTCCTGGTCTTTTGCGGACCGCCTCCAACCCTTCCAAGATCTGGATTTGATCTCCACCATATTCTGCGCTCATACTGATCCTCCTATTAATTTTCATTTGTTACATGTCCATTCTGGACAAGGAACACTTTATTGATTGAAAAACGATGATTCACGAACTCTTCCACACCGGTACAAGTGATCAGAGTCTGAATATCGTGTATGCTGTCTAATAAATAGTTTTGCCTGTGTTTATCAAGTTCAGACAACACATCATCCAAAAGTAAAACCGGCGTGTCATGAATCACCCGCTTTACGATCTCAATCTCCGCAAGCTTCAGGGAAAGTGCCGCTGTACGCTGCTGTCCCTGAGAACCGAACTTCCGGATGTCCATATCATGGATCCGAAAGCAGATATCATCCCGGTGTGGACCCGCAGAGGTACTCTTCATCCGGATATCCCGCTCCCGGTTCTTTTTCACCGCCTCCTCAAGGGACATCTCCCCTGTGGACGGTTCGTACTCCATGACAAGCCGTTCCTTTCCCCCGGTCAGCTTTTCATGTATCTCTCCGACGATCTCATTGATCTCCCGGATAAACTTCCGCCTTCCTTCCATGACCAGCTCCCCGTACCGGATGAGCTGCAGATCCCAGATGTCCAGCGTATCTCTTAAATTATCCTGAAATGCCATCTCTTTTAACAGTCGGTTCCTCTGGTTGACCACCCGGTTATAGTCCGCCAGGTTGTTCAGATAGATCTTATCGAGCTGGGAGAGCTCCAGATCCATGAACCGTCTCCTCTGAGCCGGACCATCCTTGATAATATTCAGATCCTCCGGTGAAAAAAACACCAGATTAATGATCCCGAACAGTTCGCTTGCACGTTTCACCGGCATCCGGTTGATGGCCGCCCCCTTCGGGCTATTTTTTTTCAGATGGATATCGATTCGAAAAGGAACCCCATTTTTCAGAACCTCGACCTCAATATGGGATTCCTCTTTTCCAAACGAAATCATATCCCTGTCCTTTGTTCCGCGGTGCGACTTCGTCGTGCCTGCAAGGTAGACCGCCTCAAGAATATTCGTCTTTCCCTGGGCATTATCCCCGTGAAAAATATTTGTGACAGGATGAAATTCAAGATTTAAAAGTTCATAGTTTCTAAAATTTTTTAATTTCAATGACTGGATGATCATGCCGCACCTGTCCGCTATTTCTGTATTTTGATTTCCTGTCCGTCGAAGGATACGACGTCCCCGTCATACAGCTTTCTTCCGCGTCTTGTGTCGACACTTCCATTGACCTTCACAAGGCCGTCCTGGATGACTTCTTTCGCCTCTACCCCGGATTCACAAAGTCCGGCGGCTTTCAGCGCCTGTCCAAGTTTGATAAATTCATCCCGAAGTGTAATTGTCTCCATCTGGTAACCTCTTTCCTTTAGATTGCGTTAAAGTTGACCGGAAGGATCAGATATACATAACTTTCCTTCTCATCCTTGATAAAGCATGGAGCCTTCGCATTCATAAAGTAGAGCGCGACATCCTCGTCATCGATCACTCTCAGGGCATCGATCAGGAATTTCGGATTGAATCCGATCAGAAGATCCTTTCCTTCTTTTGTGATAAAAATCTCCTCATCCATGGATCCAAGCTGTGACTGAATCTTCAGCTCCATTGTTTCGTCGCCGATCTGAATGATGATCGGACGCTTGTCTCCTTCTTTTACAAGAAGCGTTGCACGGTCAATACAGTTTAACAGTTCTTTTTTATTAATGTGTACCTTCGTCTCATAATCGCTTGAGAGCATCTGCTCAATGCGGAAATACTCTCCCTCGATCAGACGGGATACGACAACAGTCTGATCAAATTCAAATACAATATGATTTTCTGCAAAGTAAATCTGTACTTCGCTCTCGGCATCGCCGGATAAAATCTTGCTGATTTCTGTGAGTGTCTTTCCTGGAACGACAACTTTTTTATGGTCATAGTTGTCTTTCAGCTCAATCTTCCGGATGGAGATTCTGTGACCGTCCAGTGAAACTACTTTCAGAATGTTATCTTCTACTTCAAACAGCTCACCGGTCATCAGCTTGTTGCTCTCTGTATCAGCAATAGAAAAGATTGTCTGGCGGATCACTTCTTTTAATGTATATTGTGATACCAGAATGGATTCGTTCTTTTCAATATATGGAAGGTAGGCGAAATCACTTCCGGATTTTCCGGCAATCTGAAATTTCGCTTTCTCACAGGTAATTAATGTTTGTTCATTTTCATCCGTTGTGATAACGATTTCACTATCCGGGAGCTTTCTGACAATTTCAGAAAAGATTTTTGCATCCAGAGCAATCATACCAGGCTGTACAATTTCACCTTCGATAATTGTTTCGATTCCAAGTTCCATATCATTTGCTGTCAGTTTGATTATATCGTTTGTCGCATCAATCAAAATACATTCCAGAATCGGCATTGTTGTTTTAGAAGGAACTGCTTTGGAGACGATTCCCACACCTTTTGCCAGATTGGATTTTGTGCAGATAATTTTCATGTGTATAACTCCTTTCGCTGAGCCAGATAAATTTTTATATATAAGATATCCGCATTCGCCGCCTTAGGATGTGTGGATATGTGCATAACCTGTGCAAACCCGCGCCAGTTCGTGGATTCCGGGATGGAAATCTTCGTTGAACGGGCTTGGATTTCATGAGGATGAATGCAGGAAAACCATCAAAGCGGACTGATTTTCTTTTGAATGATACTGATTGTATTTTTCAGAGAATCATTGTTTTCCATATCTTTCGACACTTTATCCACACCATGTTTCACAGTCGAGTGGTCTCTTCCGCCAAGTAAGGATCCGATCATTTTCAGAGGGGTGTCTGTCATGGAACGGCAAAGATACATGGCAATATGGCGTGCGCTTGTTGTCTTTGCATCGCGGCTTGCGCTCTTTAAGTCCGCTACAGAGATCCCGAAATGTTCGGAAACTGTTTCGATGATCAGTTCCGGCGTGATCTTCCGGTTTTCATCCGGCGAGATCAGATCTTTTAAAGCCTCGGCTGCAAGTGAAATATTGATCTCTTCGTTCTTTAATTTATACAGTGCGATCAGTTTGTTAAGAGAACCTTCCAGCTCCCGGATGTTGGATTTGATGTTAGTCGCAATAAACTGCAGAACATCTTCCGGAATATGGTAGCGTTCCAGCTGATCGGATTCGATTTTTTTCTTCAGAATTGCCATTCGGGTCTCGTAATCCGGAGCCGAAATATCAGCGATGAGTCCCCACTCAAACCGGGTACGAAGCCGTGCCTCCAGTGTTTCGATATCCTTAGGAGGTTTGTCCGAGGAAATGATGATCTGTTTTCCGGCCACATGCAGGTGATTGAATGTGTGGAAAAACTCTTCCTGGGTACTCTCCTTTCCTATAATAAACTGGATATCGTCAATCAGGAGCACATCGACATTTCTGTATTTATCACGAAAAGCAGTCATCGGAAGTTCGTTTCCTGTTTTACCGCTTCTGAGGGATTCGATCAGTTCATTGGTAAAGGCCTCACTTGTCACGTAGAGAACCTTTTTCTTCGGATCTTTTTCCAGAATAAAATGAGCAATCGAATGCATCAGATGGGTTTTCCCAAGTCCTACACCTCCGTAGAGGAATAAAGGATTGTATACTTCACCCGGTGATTCTGCAACTGCAAGGGATGCGGCATGGGCGAAATTGTTGTTTTTGCCGACGACAAAGGTATCAAATGTATAGCGCGGGTTTAAGTTTGCACGCTCTATCATAAGAAGATTGTCGTTTTTCTTTGTGTGTGCCGCTGCTTTTTTCTTGTGAGCATTTGCTATTTCTTCTACCTTTTCCAGTTCGCTCGGGTTATCCGGAATAAATTTGACATCATACTCGATTCCGGTAATTTCAGCGATCGAAACTTTAAATGGAAGGAGGTATTTTTTCTCTATGTAATCGATATAATCACCGGTCCCATCTAACGTCACGAGAATATAGACGGTATTTTCAATTACATCATAGACTTTTAATGGAAGAATCCATGTTTTAAATGAAACGTCGGAAAGACTATGCTCAAGTCTTAAATTTTCAATTATTTCATTCCATTTTTCTGTTACGATGTCCATTTTGATGACTCCTAATCTTATTGTTTTAGTACTGTCCGCCTGTCAGAGACGTCTGATCAGGACATGACTGAAAAGCACAGCAAAAAACACCCGACACAAAAAAACGGGCCGGATTTTCGCTGCGATCTCGTGAAATAAATAGATTCACTCCCTTATATATTACAACAAAAAGATTTCAAGTGCAATGTAAAATCGATGTGGATAAGATTTTGAACAGTGGAAAACCGCATGAAACCGGAAAAAAAATGACGAATTTAGTAGAATCCAACATGTTTTCCACACAAAATCACAAAATTATCCACAAAATGTTGAAAACATGTGGAAATCAGCGTGTAAAGCATTCAGGAGCAGATAAAATTGTCCCGGTCCTGTGGAAAGGAGCTGTATAACTGTGGATCCTTGTGAAAAAACGTAAAAAAATCACGGAATTACTTGACTTGCAGGGGGTTTTTGACTATAATCAGACGTGGTGTCTTTTAGCAAAGAACGATATTAATGTACTTATATTTATATATATAAGTTTCAGGTTAAGGAGGTGGAAAGTAATGAAAATGACATTTCAGCCAAAGAAACGTTCCAGAGCGAAAGTTCATGGATTCAGAGCAAGAATGAGCACGGCAGGCGGAAGAAAAGTTCTCGCAGCCAGAAGAGCAAAAGGAAGAAAAAGATTATCAGCGTAGGCCGCATATATGTGGCCTTTTCTTCTATACAGAATGAAGAAAAGGCGGATAATCTGCGTACCGTAGAACATATCAGGAGCATACGGCAATGCAGTTTTCAGAATCATTGAAAAAGAACAGGGATTTTCAGCTGACCTATAAAAAAGGAAAATCCTATGCAAACAGATATCTTGTCATGTATGTCAGAGAGAATGGTACCTCGGGCAACAGACTGGGACTTTCAGTCAGCAAAAAGGTAGGGAACAGTGTAGTCCGTCACAGGGTTACACGGCTATTGAGAGAAAGTTATCGACTGCAGGAAGAGCATTTCCGGCGTGGATATGACATAATTATCATTGCACGGGCTTCGGCAAAGGACAAAAGCTATCAGGAAATAGAAAGTGCAGTGGTCCATCTCGGAAAACTTCATCATATATATTTACAGGACACACAGCAGGATTCTTCGGATAAGGGAAATGAAATGGAGATGAAACGATGAAAAAACTGTTGCTTGCAGTAATTCGTTTTTACAGAAAGCATTTATCAAAGTACAAGCTGCCGACACAGCACTGTATTTATACGCCGACCTGTTCGGAGTACGGACTGGAGGCAATCGAGAAGTACGGAGCCTTAAAGGGAGGACTTCTTACGGTCTGGAGAATACTCAGATGTAATCCGTTCCACCGGGGAGGATACGATCCGGTACCGTAATTAAATAATACCTGAATATGGAGGAGAACTGATGGAAGGTTTATTATTGACACAGTCATCGGCTCCGATCGTCGGCCAGATTTCCTGGCTTCTGGGGCATCTGATGAACGGAATTTTCAGTGTGCTTAGTAATGTATTCCATATTGAAAATATTGGTCTTTGTATCATTATTTTTACAATCATTATCTATACACTGCTTCTTCCATTGACGTACAAACAGCAAAAGGCGTCAAAACTGACCGTTGTAATGAATCCGGAGCTTAGAAGGATTCAGAACAAATATAAGAACAAAAAAGACCAGGCATCGATGATGAAGATGCAGGAAGAAACCAAGATGGTCTATGAGAAATACGGAACTTCCATGATGGGAGGCTGTTCGCAGCTTTTGATCCAGCTGCCGATTCTGTGGGGGCTGTTTTATGTAATCCGTAATATCCCGGCTTATGTAGACGGAATCAAAGAAGTTTACATGCCGCTCGTAAATCAGCTTTTGTCCACCGAAGGCGGACAGGCGGCAATGGAGGCGCTTGGTAAGACGAATGCGATTGCAATGGATCCGTCCAGATATAAATTCAGCCAGCCCAACGTTATGGTGGATGCGCTTTACAAATTTCAGGAAAGCAGCTGGGATACTCTGGCCGACAAACTGCCGGATCTGGAGTCGCTGATCCGTTCTACTCAGGATAGTCTGACACATTTGAATTCTTTCCTCGGAATCAATATTGCGGAAACTCCACTGAATATTTTCATGAATTCGATTCAAACAGGAGCTGTTATAGCGGCAATCCTGGCTCTGTCTATTCCGATTATTTCGGGATTGACACAGTATATCAGTATGAAACTTTCACCGACGGCAGCGCCGACAGAAAATGACAGCAGTGACAATTCCATGGTAAATTCCATGAATGCAACGATGAAGATCATGCCGTTATTTTCAGTGGTAATGTGTTTTACATTCCCTTCCGGTATCGGACTTTACTGGATCGCCAGTGCAGTAGTACGTATGATTCAGCAGCTTGCTATTAATAAATATCTTTCCAGGATATCGATTGAAGAACTGATTGAGAAGAATCAGAAAAAAGCGGCGAAAAAGAGAGAAAAGAAGGGCACAAACGCACAGAAACTTTCTGAGATGGCTCAGGTTCACGCAAGAAGCATTGAAGAGCCAAAACAGAAAAAGATGACAGAAAAAGAAAGAGAAGAAGCCTTACAAAGAGCGGCTGAGAAGAGCAAAAACGCAAAATCAGGAAGCCTCGCAGCGAAAGCAAATCTGGTAAGACAGTATAATGAAAGTAATCATAAAGACAGTCAAAAGAAGTAAGAGATGAAGAAAGAGGTTATCAGGATGGGTGAAATTACAGTATCAGCAAAAACAGTGGATGATGCAATTACAGAAGCCCTGATCCAGCTTGGTGTTACAAGTGATATGCTGGAATACGATGTAATTGAAAAAGGAAGCAGCGGTTTTCTTGGAATCGGAAGCAAACAGGCTGTCATCCGTGCATGGAAAAAGAAAACAGTAGAAAAAGAAGATGAATTAGAAGAGCTTAAAGAAGAAATCCAGGAGGTTATCTCTGAGGTAAAAGGCGAAGAAAAAGCAGTAAAACCGGAGATGAAATCCGAGGTAAAAGAGAAAAAACCGCGCAGAGAAAAGAAAGAGCGGAAAGAAAAAAGAGAAAAAGAAGCGGCTGAAGTGAAAGAAGT
The DNA here is from genome assembly GCF_002160935.1 of Drancourtella sp. An12. NCBI lineage: Bacteria > Bacillati > Bacillota > Clostridia > Eubacteriales > Oscillospiraceae > Drancourtella > Drancourtella sp. An12. The sequence goes on from NZ_NFLO01000001.1 coordinate 31,942, forward strand.
AAAAGAAACAAAGCCGGTTCAGGAGAGTAAAAAGCTCGCAAAAGTGCAGGATGAGACAATTGCAGCATGTGAGAAATTCCTCACAGACGTGCTTCACGCAATGGATATGGAAGTTAAAATTTCATCCCGTATTGATGAAGAGGGCGCCCTCGAAATCGTGATGGATGGAAAGAATATGGGAATCCTGATCGGTAAGAGAGGTCAGACACTGGATTCTCTTCAGTATCTTACAAACAGAGTAGCAAACAAGACACAGGATGGATATGTGAGAGTGAAGCTGGATACAGAAGACTACAGAAGAAGAAGAAAAGAAACTCTCGAAAATCTTGCGAAAAACATTGCCTACAAGGTAAAGAGAACGAAGAAACCGGTTGCTCTGGAACCGATGAATCCATACGAAAGAAGAATTATTCATTCTGCTCTTCAGGCAGACCGTTATGTGACGACACACAGTGAAGGAGAAGAGCCTTACAGAAGAGTCGTAGTAACCTTAATCAGAAATAAGTAAAGATAGAAAAAGGGCTGATTTCCATGACAACAGGAGAATCTGCCCTTTTTGTTTTTTGAACAGGAAAATATTTCCAGTGCAGAATATGCAGGAACAAGAGAGGGTGCAGACATGATGAAAGTAACGGAGACAATCGCAGCGATCTCGACAGCCATGTCGGATTCCGGAATCGGAATTGTAAGGATCAGCGGACCGGATGCATTTGAAATTGCAGACAGGATCTATAAAGGGAAGAAAACACTTTCCTCGCAGCCATCTCATACCGTACATTACGGGTGGATCAAGGACGGGGAAAATACGATAGATGAAGTGCTGGTGATGCTTATGAAAGGGCCGCACAGCTATACAGGAGAAGATACCGTGGAAATCGACTGCCACGGAGGAGTCTTTGTCGTCAGAAAAATACTGGAAACCGTACTGAAAAACGGTGCCAGAGCTGCTGAACCGGGTGAATTTACAAAGAGGGCTTTCCTGAACGGAAGGATGGATCTGTCGCAGGCAGAGGCGGTCATAGACGTCATTCATTCCAAAAATGAGTATGCCCTGAAGAATTCAGTCAGTCAGTTGAAAGGAAGCGTACAACGCAAAATCAGCGCCATGAGGGAAGAAATTCTGTATCATACAGCCTACATTGAGTCTGCCCTGGATGATCCGGAGCATATTTCTCTGGACGGATACGGAGATACCCTTGTGGAAAAAGTAGAGGAATTGTTGAAAGAACTGAAAAAACTGATCGATACTGCGGATAACGGCAGGATGATGCAGGAAGGAATCCGGACGGTGATCGTAGGAAAGCCAAATGCAGGGAAGTCCTCTCTTCTGAATGCGCTGGTAGGAGAAGAGCGGGCCATTGTGACGGAGATTGAGGGGACGACAAGGGATATTCTGGAAGAGCACATCCAGTTAAACGGAGTCAGCCTGAATATTATGGATACGGCCGGAATCCGAAAGACAGAAGATGTGGTGGAAAAAATCGGCGTCGACCGGGCGAAAAATCAGGCGGAAGATGCGGATTTGATTATTTTTGTAGTTGACTCATCGCGAAATCTGGATGAAAATGATTTTGAGATCATGGAGATGATCCAGGATAAGAACGTGATTGTTCTGTTGAATAAGTCGGATCTTGAGACAAAGGTGACAAAAGAAATGATCCAGGAACATCTGGATAAGCCGATGATTGAGATTTCAGCAAAGGAAGAAGAGGGAATCTACGAACTGGAACAGACCGTAAAGGAGATGTTTTTCCGGGGCGAGATTGCTTTTAATGATGAAGTCTATATTACGAATGTGAGACAGAAAGAGGCTCTGGAACAGGCCTTTACAAGCCTGAAACAGGTAAAACGAAGTATCGAAGACGGCATGCCGGAGGATTTTTATACGATTGATCTGATGGATGCATACGAAGCACTTGGAAGTATTACGGGAGAAACGATAGGAGAGGATCTGGTTAATGAAATATTCAGTAAATTCTGTATGGGAAAATAAAGACGTGTACGATGTTGCCGTAATCGGCGCCGGACATGCGGGCTGTGAGGCGGCCCTGGCGGCGGCAAGACTTGGGATGAGGACGATTGTCTTTACGGTCAGCATGGAAAGCGTGGCGATGATGCCGTGCAATCCGAATATCGGTGGAACATCAAAGGGGCATCTGGTAAAAGAGGTGGATGCTCTCGGCGGAGAGATGGGAAAGGTCATCGACCGCACATTTATTCAGTCAAAAATGCTCAACCGTTCCAAAGGGCCTGCGGTTCATTCATTGAGAGCGCAGGCGGATAAACAGGAGTACAGCAAGGCCATGCGTATGGTGCTGGAAAACCAGCTGGGGCTGGATTTAAAGCAGGCGGAAGTGGTGGATATTCTCGTGGAAGACGGGAAAGTTACCGGAGTACAGATCATCTCCGGTGCCATATACCGCTGTAAGGCCGTAATCCTCTGTACAGGGACGTATTTGAAGGCGAGGTGTATTTATGGTGATGTCAGCATAGAAACCGGCCCAAACGGCCTTCAGGCGTCCACATACCTGTCTGACTGCATGAAGAAGCTCGGTGTATCAATGTACCGTTTTAAGACAGGAACTCCGGCGAGAATCGACCGCAGATCGATTGATTTTTCCAAGATGGAAGAGCAGAAGGGAGACGAAAGAATTACACCGTTTTCCTTTACAACAGATCCGGAATCGGTGCAGAGAGAGCAGATTTCCTGCTGGCTGACGTATACGAATGAAAAAACCCATGAAATCATCCGGAATAATCTGGACAGATCCCCTCTGTTTTCCGGCGCGATCGAGGGAACCGGACCGAGGTATTGTCCGTCTATCGAAGACAAGGTCGTAAAATTCGCAGATAAAAACAGGCATCAGGTATTCATCGAACCGGAGGGAGAATATACGAATGAGATGTATATCGGCGGAATGTCCAGTTCTCTCCCGGAGGATGTACAGTATGAGATGTACCGTTCTGTACCGGGGCTGGAGCATGCGAAGATTGTGAGAAATGCCTATGCGATTGAGTATGACTGTATCGATGCAAGACAGCTTTATCCGACGCTGGAATTTCGGAAGGTGGAAGGGCTCTACAGTGCCGGACAGTTTAACGGAAGCTCCGGATATGAGGAGGCTGCGGCACAGGGACTTGTAGCGGGCATCAATGCGGCGCAGAAGATTCTTGGCAGGGAACAGCTCATTCTGGACCGTTCCCAGGCTTATATCGGTGTTCTCATCGATGATCTGGTTACAAAAGAGAGCCATGAACCATACAGAATGATGACCTCCAGGGCAGAATACCGCCTCCTGCTTCGTCAGGACAATGCGGACCAGAGACTGACGAAGATTGGGCATGAAATCGGGCTGGTTTCAGAAGAACGGTATGAAAAGCTTCTGGAAAAGGAAAAAATGATTACATCTGAGATAGAACGAGTAGAACATGTAAATGTAGGAACTAGTGAAAAAGTACAGAATCTGTTAATACAGTATGGAAGTACTCCGCTGAATTCCGGAGCAACCATTGCGGATCTGATCCGGAGACCGGAGCTTCATTACAATATTCTGGCTTCAATTGATGAAAACAGGCCGCAGATTCCGGAAGAAGTGGCAGAGCAGGTTGATATTAATATTAAATATGACGGATATATCAAGCGGCAGATGCGGCAGGTGGAACAGTTCAAGAAGATGGAGAAAAAGAAAATACCGGAGGATATTGATTATAACGATGTGAAAAGCCTTCGGATTGAGGCAGTGCAGAAGCTGAGCGCGCAGCGTCCGGTATCCATCGGACAGGCATCCAGAATATCCGGGGTTTCACCGGCAGATATTTCCGTGCTGCTGGTCTATCTGGAGTCCATGAGACGGGCTTAACGGGAAAGGAGAAGAAGAGTGGATAAGGTGTTTGAAGCAAGATTAAAAGAGATCGGTCTTTCCCTGACGGACAGACAGTACGAACAGTTTGATCAGTATTATGATATTCTGGTGGAATGGAACAAGGTAATGAATCTCACCGGAATTACAGAATATGAGGAAGTGAATGAAAAGCATTTCCTGGACAGCCTTTCGATTGTCAAAAGCTGTGATATGACAAAGGTATCATCATTGATCGATGTGGGGACCGGAGCCGGATTTCCGGGAATTCCGCTTAAAATCGTCTTTCCGGAGATCAAAGTTGTGTTGCTGGATTCATTAAATAAAAGAATCCGTTTTCTGAATGAGGTAATTGCAAAGCTGGGACTTAACGGAATTGAAACGATCCATGGAAGAGCAGAAGATTTCGCTAAAAAGGCGGATTATAGAGAAAAGTTTGACCTTTGTGTATCGCGCGCAGTGGCAAATCTGGCCACTTTATCGGAATATTGCCTTCCTTATGTAAAAGTTGGCGGCTATTTTGTACCGTATAAGTCGGAAGAAGTGGATGAAGAAGTAGAACAGGCACGCAATGCGGCAAAAATTCTTGGAGGAACAATCGAAGAAGTGTATAAGTTCAAGCTGCAGGGAACCGAGATTGGCCGTTCATTCATTAAAATTAAGAAAATCAAATCTACGGCAAAGAAATATCCGAGAAAAGCAGGCCTGCCTGCAAAAGAGCCATTACAGTAATAAAAAAATGAGTGTTTCACGTGAAACACTCATTTTTTTTGTTATTTTGGATCAAGAAGGATCTCAACCTGTTCGCAAAATTCTTCCGGTTTTTCAATGTGAGGATAGGCTTTTGTCTCTCCCATGGAGACAATTTCGATTGACGGAAGGTATTTTTGATACTGGGATGCGTTCTCATTAAAGAGAGGATTCTCAGCACCGGTAATAATAAAGATACTGTGTGTGATCCTTGAAAGGAATGGTGCAAGGTTCACATTCGTATAGTTTCCGCGGATGCTTGCAAACAGGTATCTGGAATGCATATGATCCAGATGAGCAGACTCATAATAGGTATTGACCATAAGCTCATCGATCTGAGCAGGATCAAAGAATGCTTCTTCCGATTTTGCGGCAATCCGTCTCCGGCAGAACAAGATATTATAAAGGAAAGTGCCAAGCAGTGGCATATTGATAAAGTGGTATAATAATTTGCTACGCTTGGAAGGTATTTTAGCCAACTCATGCAGGCTCTGCGGATTAACGAAGATCATTTTATCAATTAGTTCCTGGCTGGAGGTTGCTGTCATTGCTACAAGAGGAGCAGAAGCACCAGTGGCGATGACATCTACAGGTTCATGGACTACATGTTTGATAAAATCGGAAATCATCTGTACATACAGAAAATTGGTATAGGTCAGGTTTGGCTTATCTGACTGACCACATCCGAGAAGATCTACCGTATAAACAGTATGCTCCCTGGAAAGTAAAGGAACAATGTGAGACCACTCTACAGATGAGCTTGCCGGAGCAAGATCGTGGAGCAGCAGCAAAGGCTTCCCAGTGCCGCATTTTCTATAATGAATCTTCCCAAAACGCCATTCATAATCAGATTCATTCTCTTTGTGAAGCAGATTATGCAGTGTAGAGAGATGATGAATCGTTCTGTTTATAATATGTATTGTAGCTGCACATAAGGCAGTCAGGATAACAAAAGATCTTATTTTTTTCTTCATAAATTCGGCCAACTTTCATAGTTATTCTTATGATATATTATACTACATTGGATAGAGCAAGAAAAGAAGTGAATGTATGAAATTTTCGACACGATTCTTGTTTTGGTTATTGCTCATCGAGAATTCAAGGCGCAGTGGTTTGGTGCAAAAAGAAAATGTTTCACGTGAAACATCATGTGTTTGAGGGACGATTTTAGTTTGAAGATAAAGATCTGGTTTTGTTCCAAAATGTTCCACGTGAAACATTTTTGCCGAAATCGGAGCTGCACGGCTGAATTGACACGAGTTTCTTGATGTTTCACGTGAAACATGCTACTGAAAGTTGAGTTATGGAGCTGAATGGCCACGAAATTTTTTTGTTTCACGTGAAACATTTCACCGAAATCTGAACCACATAGCCGAATCGTTACGAATTTTTCATGTTTCACATGAAACATTATATAGATTATAGAAATAAAAAATGTTATAATAAGGCTTATGAAAGAAAGGTGAAGTATAAATGGGTAGAATAATTGCGGTTGCCAATCAGAAAGGCGGCGTCGGCAAGACGACAACAGCTATTAATTTATCCTCGTGTCTGGCGGCAAAAGGACAGAAAGTATTGGCGATTGACATGGACCCGCAGGGAAATATGACCAGCGGGCTGGGGGTAGAGAAAGATCAGGTGGAAAATACAGTCTATGATCTGATCATTGGAAAAGCAGGAATTGAAGAGGTTCTGTGCAAAGAAGTGATTGAAAATCTGGACGTGCTTCCTACAAATATTGATTTGTCGGCCGCCGAAATCGAAATGATTGGAGTAGAAAACAAAGAATATATCCTCAGAGATGAGGTGGCAAAGATAAGAGAAAATTATGATTATGTGATTATCGACTGCCCTCCGTCTTTGAATATGTTGACAATCAATGCGATGACGACAGCTGACAGTGTACTGGTCCCGATTCAGTGTGAATACTATGCTCTGGAGGGATTAAGCCAGCTGATCCACACAATTGAACTTGTACAGGAAAGATTGAATGAGAATCTGAAGATGGAAGGCGTCGTGTTCACAATGTATGATGCGAGAACAAATCTTTCACTTCAGGTAGTGGAAAATGTAAAAGATAACCTGGAACAGACGATCTACAAGACCATCATTCCGAGAAATATCAGACTTGCTGAGGCGCCAAGCTATGGTATGCCGATTAATCTGTATGATCCAAAGTCAACCGGAGCAGAGAGTTATATGCTATTGGCAGATGAAGTGATTCATAAAGGAGAAGAAGAATGACAGCGAAAAGAAGTGGATTAGGAAAAGGACTTGGAAAGGGACTGGACAGTCTGATCCCGGATAACCGTTCGGCCAAAAAGAGTACGCCTGCAAAGGAAAAAACAGAAGAAGTGGTATCAACTGGAGAGAAACTGGTGAAAATCAATATGATTGAACCAAACAGAGAACAGCCGAGAAGAAATTTTGAGGAAGATTCCCTTCTGGAACTTGCAGAGTCGATCAAGCAGTTTGGAGTGCTGCAGCCGCTTCTTGTACAGAAAAAGGACGGATATTATGAAATTATCGCCGGAGAACGGAGATGGAGGGCAGCTAAGCTGGCCGGAGTCAAGGAAGTGCCGGTGATTATAAGAGAATATTCAAAACAGGAAGTCGTTGAGATTGCTCTGATAGAAAACATTCAGAGAGAAAACCTGAATCCAGTAGAAGAAGCACAGGCATATAAAAGACTGATGGAAGAGTTTTCCATGAAGCAGGATGAAATCGCGGAGCGTGTCGGAAAGAGCAGAACAGCAGTAACGAATTCGATCCGTCTCCTGAAGCTGGATGAAAGAGTACAGCAGATGCTGATTGACGATATGATTTCAAGTGGACATGCAAGGGCACTGCTTGCTTTGGAAGATAAGGAAGAACAGTATGCGGCTGCCGCTCAGGTTTTTGATGAAAAACTGAGTGTAAGAGAGACAGAAAAACTGATCCGTGAATGGAATAAACCAAAACCGGAGAAAAAGAAAGTAAAAAAGGAAAATGATTTTATTTACCATGATCTGGAGGAAAAAATGAAAGGAATCATGGGAACGAAAGTCAGCGTCAACAGAAAGGCAAATGGCAAAGGAAAAATAGAAATAGAGTATTATTCTGACGAAGAACTGGAAAGACTGTTTGAGATGATCATGAGTATTAGAGAGGAAGTCAGATAAGATGCAGAGTAAAATTCTGGAATCGATAGGTATTGATCCGGCATATATTCTGATTGTCATGTTTCTGATTCTGATTATACTGGGAGCTTTTCTTGTGAGTCTCAACATGAAGTATAATCGACTGAAAAGAAGCTATTCCCGGTTTATGCGAGGAAGCGACGGGAAGACGCTGGAAGATAATATCCGGCGTCACCTGGAAGAAATGGAGAGGATTGAAGAACTTTCCGGACAGAATCAGATGGAACTGCGGTCATTAAAAGAAAAAATCAGTGGAAGTATTCAGAAAACGGGACTGGTGCAGTACGATGCTTTTAATGAAATGGGCGGGAAATTGAGCTTTGCGTTTACGATACTGGATGGAGAAGATAATGGCTGGATCTTAAATGCCATGCACAGCAGAGAAGGATGTTACATTTATATAAAAGAAATTGTGAACGGAGAATGTCACACAGAACTTGCCGAGGAAGAGGCGGAATCACTGGAACAGGCTATGTATGGTGATTCAGAGGAACTGGCAGGAATAGAATAAGGAAGGAAGAGTTTAAAATGTTAGATATTAAGTTTGTCAGAAGTAACCCGGATGTAGTAAAAGAAAATATCAAAAAGAAATTTCAAGATGAGAAACTGCCGCTGGTAGATGAAGTACTGGAACTTGACAAGAGAAACCGTGAAATCAAACAGGAAGTAGAAGCGCTGCGAGCAGATAAGAACAAAATTTCAAAACAAATCGGTGCCTGCATGGCTCAGGGAAAGAAAGAAGAAGCGGAAGAACTGAAAAAACAGGTGGAGGAAAATGCCGGAAGAACAGCTGAACTTTCTGCAGAAGAAAAGGAAGTAGAAGAGAAAATCAAAAAGATCATGATGGTGATTCCGAATATCATTGATCCGTCTGTACCAATCGGGAAAGATGACAGCGAAAATGTAGAGCTGGAACGCTTCGGAGAGCCGGTTGTTCCGGACTATGAGATCCCATATCATACAGAAATCATGGAAAAATTCAATGGAATCGATCTGGAAAGCGCCGGAAAAGTGGCAGGAAACGGTTTCTATTACCTGATGGGGGACATTGCAAGGCTTCACTCAGCGGTAATCTCTTATGCAAGAGATTTTATGATTAACCGCGGATTTACTTACTGTGTACCGCCGTTTATGATCCGCAGCAATGTCGTGACCGGAGTAATGAGCTTCGCAGAAATGGATGCAATGATGTATAAGATTGAAGGAGAAGATCTGTACCTGATCGGAACAAGTGAACACTCCATGATTGGAAAATTCATTGATTCCATGCTTCCGGAGGAGACACTTCCGAGAACACTGACCAGTTATTCTCCATGCTTCAGAAAAGAAAAAGGGGCACACGGAATTGAAGAGCGTGGTGTATACAGAATACATCAGTTTGAAAAGCAGGAAATGATTGTTGTATGTAAACCGGAAGACAGTATGGAATGGTATGAAAAAATGTGGAAAAACACAGTAGATTTCTTCCGCACTCTGGATATCCCGGTACGTACACTGGAATGCTGCTCCGGAGATCTTGCGGATCTGAAAGTGAAGTCCTGCGATGTGGAAGCATGGTCTCCAAGACAGAAAAAATATTTTGAAGTAGGAAGCTGCTCCAACCTTGGAGACGCTCAGGCAAGACGTCTTGGAATCCGTGTAAAAGGACAGGACGGAAAGAAATATTTTGCACATACACTCAATAACACAGTAGTAGCGCCGCCAAGAATGCTGATCGCATTTCTGGAAAACAATCTTCAGGCAGATGGCTCTGTGAAGATTCCGGAAGCGCTTCAGCCTTACATGGGTGGAATGAAGGAAATCAGATAATGCATAAATATTCAAAAGCAATCGGGTTCGGAGGTGATATCTCCGGATCCATGATGAGAAAAGTGGAAGAGGAAGTCCGCAGAGAATTCACCTCCCATGAAAGAATGATACTGGATGAAGATACCGATTACTGTGAATTCCGAAAGATTCTTGGAGAGCGTCTGGAACTGGCCATGTACGGTGTAATGGATCTGGACGAAAACTTTGAAAAAGAATACAGCGTACCTGTATTTCAAGGAAAAGGAATCACCACATACGCGGATGTTATTGTAGAGAAAAAGATTGACAAAGAGGCTTATATAGGCATCTGCGAGGATGCCAGAGTGGACATTTCCCTGATGTTTTATCTTCAGAATCCGATGGAGTATGTAAGAGAACTTCAGTCTGGAAATCTCAGCAAAAAGAAAACATCCGTGACGCTCGCGGGACTTGCATATGATGGTACTGTTCTGTTCCCTGTCACAAAAAATGAAAAGGACAAAAAGGAACAAAGAGAACAGTTCCGGGACCGGATGATGCTTGTAAGCGCCGCCAGAAAAGGCGATTCCGAGGCAATAGAGACACTGACACTCAAAGATATGGATACGTACCAGAAAGTGTCCAAAAGAGTGGTTACAGAGGATATTTTCAGTATTATAGACACGTATTTTATGCCGTACGGCGTAGAATGTGACCTGTATTCAATCATGGGTGAAATCCTGGATATGGATCTGGTTATCAATGAGGTGACAAGGGAAAAAATCATGATTCTCACACTGGATGTCAATGAAATGATTTTTGATGTCTGCATTCCGAAAGCCAATATACTGGGAGAACCGGCAGTGGGAAGAAGGTTCCGCACGAATATCTGGCTCCAGGGTAAAATTAATTTTTCATAAAAGCTTCACAACACCCCCGGGATATGGTATAATCAGGGGTGTTGTGACAATTATGTTTCCGTAGCTCAGCAGGATAGAGCGACCGCCTCCTAAGCGGTAGGTCGGGTGTTCGAATCACCTCGGGAACGGGTTTTAAAAGCAGGAATTATCAGCCGAAAAGGCGAAATAATCTCCTGTTTTTTATTTTGTCCTTTATAGATTTAGGCAAAAAGCCTGCAACATGGTATAATTGCTTTATAGGGAAAGAGATAGTTGGTGTGCTGAATTGATTCGTTGAAATTCGAGAGGCAGGTATAGCTATGAGCAAAACAGAAAAAGAATTGGTAGTTATTGATGAAAAAGCCCAGGCACCAAACAGTGAAGTGGCACACTATGATATTAAGAGCATGATTTATGTTATACGCAACCAGCAGGTTATGCTGGATAGCGATTTAGCCATGTTGTATCAGGTGGAAACAAGAGTTTTTAATCAGGCTGTAAAAAGAAATATAGCACGCTTTCCGGATAGTTTTAGGTTTCAAATTAGTAAAGACGAGTATGAGGCTTTGAGATCACAAATTGTGACCTCAAAAGAGGAGGATGCTAATGGTAACAAAAAAGGTGGCAGAAGATATTTACCTTATGTTTTTACTGAACAGGGAATCGCAATGTTATCGGCTGTTTTAAGAAGCGATGTTGCTATTCAAGTTAGTATCAATATTATGAATGCATTTGTAGAGATGAGGCGTTTTATAGCCAATAACGCTTTGCTTTTTGAACGTATCAGCAACATAGAACTAAAACAGCTGGAATACCAGAAACAGACTGATGAGAAATTAGAGCAGATATTTGAGTACATATCCGGGCATGAGGAAGCTGGCCAGAAAGTGTTTTTTGATGGTCAGATTTATGATGCATTCAGTTTGATTGTCAGTCTGATACAAAAGGCAGAAAAAGAAATTACACTGATAGATGGATATGTGGATGTGGGAACATTAAATTTACTCTCCAAGAAAAATGAAAACGTGTCTGTTACAATCTACACTCAAAAACGGACAAGACTTACCAAAACAGATGTGGAGAATTTCAATGCACAGTATCCAACTCTGGAAGTGAAATACACAAAGGTGTTCCATGATCGCTTTTTAATTCTTGATAGAGGTACAGCTTATCATGTGGGAGCATCATTAAAGGATGCAGGAAAAAAGTGTTTTGGGATTAACCTTATTCAAGATGCAGGGATCATCAGGGATATATTGCAGAGGTTAGAACTGGAAACGGAGGAATGAGTTTCAAAAGCAGGAATTATTAGCTGAAAATGCGAAACAGTTCCTGCTTTTTATTTTTTGAAAGGGGAATTTTTATGCAAAAACTTCTCTCATTTCACAGAGAATATACATTTGACGGGAAGAAGTATTTTTATGATAAATGCAGGAAAAAGTACATCTTAAAAACACCGGAAAAAATCAAACGGCAGACAACGGTCAAATTTTTCAGATGGAAACTGCATATCCCTTTAAGAAACATACAGACCGAAGTTTCCATGAAGCGGTACGGATATCCGGAACGAAGAGACCGGGCAGATATACTGATTTTACGGCCCGATGGAAATACAATTCTGGCTGTAGTGGAGTGCAAGGCAGCGTATATTCCGATCGATGAGAAGGTAATTGCTCAGCTGTTGCGCTATGCCGAAGCTTTAAATTCAGAATTTGCTTTCGCAACGAACGGAAGTGATCTGAGAGTATTTCGGTTTGATCAGAGATCCGGATATAAAGAGACAGAATGTCCTGCCTCATACAAACGGATGTGCAGATCTAACTGTAATGAAACACCACAGGCAATGACACTTTCTTCACGTCCGGATTTAAAGACGCTTGAGAATATCACATATGTACGCAGACATTATGACAGCTATATAGGAAGACAGACCAGGGAGCATCTGAAGAAAAAACGATACTGGCCGCAGCAGTAGACGATGGGAATAGATGCCATCATGCGCTGCAATTAATATTAGATACAAATATGGAACTATGTCATACCAAAGAAGGAGTGCGTTGCTTTATAAACCACAGCGGGAAAATTAATGTCGGCCGCAAAGGCAGGGCAAAAGTGCAGGAAGTGCTTGAGTATGTAAGGATGAGAATGCCTTCGTTAGTGGACGAAAAGAACGGGCGGATACATTTGGGAGAATTTCGGACTGACAGGTTACTATATGTTACTTCTGAGGAATTTAGTGATTTCTTTGAACACGTGATAAGCTCCGTTCTGATTCTTGAAGCGTTTAGAAATATAAAAAAACATTAAACAATAAGGAGTTTCAGCTTCTTTCATGTATTTGAAAGCAATTTATGATATCATAGATTCAGCTGAAAATTAGTGCATAGACAGGATGGATACAAATGGTAAAAACAATTATGAAAGATATTTTCTTCCTTGGGCAGAAGTCTGAGCCTGCTTCAAGGGAAGATTTGCAGGTTGGGAGAGACCTGCAGGATACATTGGCGGCTAACCGGGAGGCGTGTGTCGGCATGGCGGCCAATATGATCGGAGTCAGAAAACGGGTGATTATTGTGAATATGGGGATGTTTGACGTTGTCATGTTTAACCCGGTCATGGTCAGAAAGGACACGCCGTACGAGACAGAAGAGGGATGTCTTTCCCTTCCCGGTGTCCGGAAAACCACCCGTTATCAGAACATTGAGGTGGAATATTATGATATGAACTGGACAAAGCAGCGGCAGAAGCTGAGCGGCTGGCAGGCTCAGATCTGCCAGCATGAACTCGATCATCTGGAAGGAATTCTGATCTGATATGAAAGAGGAAAAATGGGACAAGCTGCTGCAGATCCGCACAACCGGGCGAGATGATTCTCATGCAGACCAGTACCGGTATCCATATGAGCCGACGCCGTATCCGGTTCTGGAGCGTCTGGCAAACAGCGGATATATCCGGAAAGGAAATATGCTTTTGGACTATGGATGCGGCAAAGGCCGTGTTGATTTCTTTTTGTCGTGGCAGACCAGGTGCAGGTCCATTGGAATCGAGTATGATGAGCGGATTTATGAAAAAGCAGTGGAAAATCAGAATATGTCGTCAGTTTCGGGAAGGGTAACGTTTCAGGCTGTCGATGCGGGAGAATTTCCGGTGCCGGAAAGTGTGGACCGGATCTATTTTTTCAACCCGTTTTCTCTGGAAATCCTGCAAAAAGTGATCAGCAGGATTCGGGATTCGTATTACGAGGCGCCAAGAGAAATTTTACTGTTTTTCTATTACCCGTCAGATGAATATATTTCTTTTCTGATGACGGTGAATGAACTGACATTTTATGATGAGATTGACTGTGGAGATTTATACGATGGAAAAGACAGCCGGGAACGGATTGTAATTTTTAAAATGTAAAAAGGAGAAAAGGGATGATATGGAATCCGGCAATTCCTGAAGTCGGGGGAGAACAAATGAGATGAAAGAAAAGAATTATAATCTTGAACTGATCAGGATGATTTCTTTTGTTCTGGTCATTGCGATTCACGTAAGTAATTATTTCTGCAGAGCTTATGGAGAAATTCCGAACAGCGAGTACGCATTTTCTTTGGTGGTCGATACGGCAGCGAGGGTAAGTGTACCTTACTTTTTTATGATTTCCGGGGCGTTGCTGCTGGGAAGAGAGGAGACACTGAAAAAGCACTGCAGAAGGATCTTACGCTTTTTGTCGGTATTGGCTGTATGGAGCGTGGTTTATTATCTGTGGAATACCTGTTATATGAAAACAGAAGTAAAACTGCAGGAAATTATTTTTGTTCCTGCGGAAGCACATCTTTGGTACCTGTATGCTATGATACCGATTTATCTGGTGCTTCCGTTTCTGCAGGTTATGTGCAGAAACCTGTCGAAGAATCTTGAAACTGCACTCCTGATTATTTCGACAGGAGCAGTGCTTCTGAATTTTCGTACTACTTTTACAGGTGAGGAACTGTATTATGATCTGCCGTTGATTGGAGATAAAGTCTATACATACTATTTGTTTTTCGGTTATTATATTAGCAAGTACAGGAAAAAAATCCCGATTCGCCAGAAAACAGCAGTGCTGATTTGTATATTCAGTATGGCGGTATCTTTTGGAGCAACCATGGGGGCAACATTTGCAAAAGGGTATCATTATGAAAAAGAACTGACTTATGGTTCGCCGTTTGTGATTTTGGCATCCGTTATGTTTTTTATCATTATGATAAGGGTGAATGATGGAAATTTTCAGCCTTCAGACCGCAGGAAGCGTATAATAGACCTTTTTTGCAACTGTTCGTTTGGCATATATCTGATCCATATTTTATTTCTGGATAATTACAAAAAATATATGGAACCAACTGATTTTACGGCATGGATTGCAATACCGGGGCTGACGTTTGTGATTGCGGCAGTGTCCTTTGTGTGTGTCCTGATTATGAGGCAGACAACGATCGGGAAGAAAATTACATAGAGGGAATGAATGTCCGGATAGAGGAAAGTGAATAATAGAATCAAAACGTGCGATAGCGGAAAGGAAAGAATGATATGTGTACCTGTATTACGTATGACAATGGAGATTTTTACTTTGGAAGGAATCTGGATCTGGACTGCTCTTTCGGGGAGAAGGTTGTGATTACACCGAGGAATTTCCCGCTGGATTTCCGTCTGGCAGGGCGTAAGGAACAGCATTATGCCATGATCGGCATGGCATCAGCTGTCAGCCGGTTCCCTTTATATGCGGAAGCGGTAAATGAAAAGGGGCTGTGTATGGCAGGGCTGAATTTCCCGGGAAACGCATACTATCAGAAACCGGAAGGTCAGGGAATGGAACTTGCCTCTTTTGAGATCATTGCCTGGATTTTGGGAAACTATTCCACGGTGGCGGAAGTGAAAAATGATCTTGAGAAAATGAAAATTGTGGACCTTGCGTTTTCTGAGAAGATGCCTCCGGCGCCGCTTCACTGGATGCTGGCGGACCGGGAACAGTGTCTTGTTCTGGAGGCTGTTCAGGAAGGACTGAAAATTTACGAAAATCCATTTGGTGTGCTGACGAATAATCCGCCGTTTGAATATCACAGGCTGAATATGAACAATTATATGAATCTCAGCGCAAAAAGCCCGGAGAACCGCTTTTGTGACAAGCTGAGTTTAAAGCCTTACGCACAGGGAATGGGAGCGGCAGGATTGCCGGGAGATGCTTCTTCCGCGGCCAGATTTGTAAGGGCTGCCTTCCTGAAATGGAATTCCGTATCGCCGCAGGACGAGAAATCGAATGTTTCCCAGTTCTTTCATATTCTGGACGGGGTATCGATGGTGCGCGGGTCTGTGATTACAGAGGCCGGAACATATGATATCACCACTTATTCCTGCTGTATTAATACACGGACAGGTGTATATTATTACAAAACATACGATGACAGCCGGATCCGGAAAGTAGAGATGCAGGAAACGGATCTGGAAGGGGCTGAACTGATAACGGTGTTTTAGGAAGGAAAAAAGGCAGAGCGTAAGATTGCTCTGCTTTCTTTTTACGATGATTTTACGTGTTGCAACTTCAGATTTGACATTCTCCTGTTAAACTTAAAAAAATCATAATTTGAGAAGGGAGAACGTCTAAATATGAAGAAACGACAGCTCAGTATAGCACTTGCAGCATTTTTAACCGCATCCGCAGTTGCCTCGGCAGCAGGCATGCCTGTGTCTGCTGCATCTTCCGGAAATACGGTTTTTATCAATGAAGTCGAGTCTGATGATCCGAATGGAGGGAATGACTGGATTGAGATAGTAAATACAGGAGATCAGGCCGTGGATATCAGTGGCTGGTTTGTCACAGACGACAAGGGTCTGGAACGGCTTACGAGCAATGAGACAAAGCAATTTCCAGATGGAACAGTGCTGGAAGCAGGAGCGGTAATGGTATTGGAGGACAGTATTGATTTTAGTTTTGGGCTTGGGAAAAGCGATACTGTTTCCTTGTACAACGCAAACAGCAGTCTGAAGGATACCTACAGCTATGACGGACATGCTTTGGGAACTTATTCCAGAGTACCAGATGGGACAGGAGAGTTTGTTGATCAGAGTTCTACAAAGGGAGCGGTAAATGTTACCGCACAGGAACCAGGAGAAGGGGAAAACGGCGAATCCGGACAGAATATGATGGCGCTTGTGATAAATGAAATCAATTCCTCTCCGGATGACTGGGTAGAACTGATGAATACAGGAAATGAAACCATTGATCTGTCAGGGTGTGAAATTCGTGATAATTCCGATGACCATCGGTGGAGATTTCCGGAAGGTTCCACGATAGAACCGGGAGCGCTGCTGGTGGTTGATGCTAAAACAATGGGAAGAATTTATAATGACCAGACAGACACGTTTGAAGAAAATACGTTTGAGGCAGCAATCGGAATCGGGTCTGCGGATTCTATCCGGCTTTATGATTCACAAGGAACTCTTCTAGATGAATACTCCTGGACTGAACATGCTTCATATGAAGGAGATGCGGCTCAGGCTTCTTATGGAAGATATCCGGATGGAACAGGAGCATTTGCACTCACAAAAGAGACAAAAGGACAGGCGAATGAATGGTATGCTCCATCTGTTGTAATCAACGAAGTAGAATCGAATGGTGACAGCACAGACTGGGTAGAAATCAAAAATACAGGAGATACTGCGGTAGATATTTCAGGATGGTACCTGTATGATAATGATCCGGTAGGACATGCGTCCGATATTACTCCTGTAGCGGAAGGAACGATCTTAAATCCGGGAGAATACTATGTTTTTGAGGGAAACCGTGATTTTTCATTCGGTTTGGGGAATGAGGACAAGGTATCCATTTATAACAGCGAAGGCGCGGCTGTTGCTGAATACAGCTGGACGACTCATGCAGCGGGAGTATATGCAAGAATTCCGGACGGAACAGGAGAACTGACGGATTTCCAGACTTCCACTAAAGGAGAGGCTAACCTGATCGTGAATCCCGTGGTGCTTAACGAAGTGCAGTCCAATGATCCGGATGGAGGAGCGGACTGGGTGGAACTGGCAAACCCGACACAGGAAGCGTTAGATGTTTCCGGAATTGTTATCAAAGATAATGATGATTCGCATGAGTATGTAATACCGGAAGGGACGACCATTCCGGCAGACGGGTATCTGGTGATTGATGACTTGAATTTCGGACTGGGAAGCGATGATTCTGTCCGTCTGTACGAAGATGGAAATCTGATTGCGAACACTACATGGACCGGGCATACAAGTCCGACCTGGGGACTTTATCCGGATGTAAACGGACAGGAGTACAGGAATACGCAGGAAGCAACTCCGGGAGCAGCGAATAAGTTTGCGGATATTCCGGAAGTAATCGCATGGCCGGGAGCAGAAGAGGTTACCGTATTTGATACAGAATCTACATTTCTGGAAGATTCTTCAGGACTTGACTTTTTTGGAGGACAGTTGTATGCGGTAGATAACGGAACCGGAAAATTCTGGATTCTGGATGTTGCAAAAGACGGCACATTAAGCTTTGCGAATGGATTTGAAGAAGGAAAGAGGATTCGTTTTCAGAAGGATGCATCTGATCCGTCTGCTGCCGGACCGGATGCGGAAGGAATTACAGTAGATGGAGCCGGACTTGTTTATATTGCATCGGAGCGTGATAATAGTCAGAAGGGAATCAATTATAATTCTATTCTGGTGGTAGATCCGGACACAGAAGGATCAGACCTGACAGCAGTCAATGAGTGGGATTTGACGTCTTCTCTGCCGCAGGTATCTGCAAATATGGGAATTGAAGCAGTCGAATGGGTTTCTGACACGGCTGTAACAGGAAAACTGTTTGACCAGAATACAGGGGCTGCATTTGACCCGGCAGACTATCCGGATGCGGTCGCTGATGGTGTATTTTTCGTGGCTTTGGAAGATAACGGACATGTTTACGCCTATGTATTGAATGAAGATGGTACATCTGTACAGATTGCAGATATTGATTCCAAACTTGGAGGTGCCATGTCACTGGACTATGATACCTACGAAAATGTTCTTTGGGTGATGACGGATGACGGTTACGGTAATAGAGGAGCAAAAATCACTCTGAATGGAACGGAGACACCGGAAATTGTCCATGTACTTCCGCCGTCAGGTGTGGATACCTCCGCCAATAATGAAGGCTTTGCCATTGCGGATGCTTCTTATACTGTAAACGGACAAAGGCCGGTATACCGGTTCCGGGATGGAGTTACATCCGGTGCACTGACAGTTGGTTCGTTGAATTGTGACTACAGTGAGACATCAGGAGATGATGGACAGCAGACTGGAGGAAATCAGCAGACAGGGGATAACCAGCAGACTGGTGGAAACCAGAACAGCGGAGACAAGAATGCCGGAGGAATGGATGCTCAGAATCAAAACTTTGCGGATCAAAATAAGACTGCCGTTTCTGAAAGTGATTCAGGAACACAGGCACCAAAAACCGGAGACAGCAGTAATGTACTTCTCTGGGCCGGAGCAGCCGTAATTTCTCTTGGAGGAATCATCAGCGGCTTCATCATGAAAAAGAGACATTTTATGTAATGCTTTGTTAAAATAGCAGAAAGCTTCCGGGGTGAGTAAAAAAATCAGCTCATTCCGGAAGCTTTATTTCCGCCAGAGAGTCAAAAGAAATCACTGTTTCAGTTTCTCCGTCAGAGATGACAAGTTTCTGAAAGACAGAATCAATTCTGGTTACAATTCCTGAAACCTCTTTATAGATTCCAAGAGGTGGCGTGTCAGAATGGTGCATGTCCTCCTGAAAAAAACGAACTGAGAGAGAGCTTCCCTTTTCTACCCGAGAAAGGAGCACGGAAATCTGCAGGGACTTCTCTTCTGACAGAAGTTTTTTCGGGACCAGATTCTTTTTCCAGTCTTCCTCGGCGATTTCCTCTTCATATCCGCGCAGAGCGGCGAAAGGTGAGAAGATCTTTGCGCGGCCGGCAACGGGCATACGGGGATGCCGGTAGGATGGTTCCGGACGGGAAAGATGCAGAATATCCTGATATTTTGCAGTGACGATGCGTCCTTCTGCTGAATTTTTATAGTCTGTCATGGCAACATTTCTCCTTTTTATATGGCGGAAACAGATCAGGCCTTGTGGCCGCCGATCTGCCCGTTGCGCTCCCGCATGGTAGCGCCGTCTAAAAAACTGGTACCTTTCAGTACCGCATTTTTTCCAAAGCGCTTCCGGATATCCAGCATGGATTCCTGAAGCTTCTTTTCTTTTTCCAGCTTCTTTGTGTCGGTAAACAGATTGAGCTGATAGATCCCGTCATCTTTCATTACCCGGTTTGCCGTGATCGTAATACGGCGTACCAGAAGACGGGGATCTGTGATCTGCTCAAACAGCTCTGAAGCTGCCTGGATCAGGCTGCCTGCCAGATTGGACGGAGGATCCAGACGGATCGTACCGTGTGCGCCTTTCGGAACTTTCCGGCCGTAGTGATCGATGTGAACTTCTCCGTGATATGAGCCGCTGTCGCAGTTTTCACGGTCATAGCCGATTCCCAGAGTCAGAGAATCTGTCGTCAGATTCTGTTCCAGAAGACGGTAGGAGAGACTTTCTGTCATCTCCTGGACGACGATCCGGGCTTTCTGATGGTCGTAAGGACAGGAGAGCACCTGGCCCTCACTGGTGCTGTTGTCCGAAGGGCGGTATGATTTAATATCCTGCATGGTGCACGGCTCGATCCCCCAGGCATGATCGATGAGGATTTCAGCATCAATACCAAATTCCTTGTAAAGCATATCTTCTTCTGTGAGGCTGGCCCGTGCCAGCTCGCCCATTGTATGAATCCCGTGCTTTTCCAGACGTCTGACGGTACCGGTACCTGTCTGCCAGAAATCGGTAAGCGGCTGATGATCCCAGAGAAGATACCGGAAAGATGCCTCATCAAGCTCGGCAATCCGGACGCCGTCCGGGTCCGGAGGCGTGCGTTTGGCAACGATATCCATGGCAAGTTTGCAAAGGTACAGATTGGTCCCGATTCCTGCGGTGGCGGTGATGCCGGTGGCGTAAAGGACTTCGCGGATCATTGCTTTGGCAAGGTCATGGGCGGACATCTGATAATGCTCCAGATAGGAGGTCACATCCATAAAGACTTCATCGATGGAATAGACATGAATGTCCTCCGGGGCAATGTATTTCAGATAGATAGAATAGATCTTTGCGGAAAGTTCCATATAGTAGGCCATACGGGGAGGGGCAACCAGATAGGAAACCGTAAGCGTCGGATCCTGTTTCAAGGCATTTGCGTCAAAGGAAGGCTCTCCAAGAGACAGCCGTCCGTTTTGATTCAGTGCAGTATGACTCTGGATGGCGGCCTGAAGCCTGCGCGTATTGACTTCCTTGACCTTCTGAATGACTTCAAAGAGCCGTGCCCTGCCGGGAATCCCATATGCCTTCAGAGAAGGGGAGACGGCAAGGCAGATCGTCTTTTCAGTGCGGGATTCATCCGCCACTACCAGATTGGTGGTCAAAGGGTCGAGATGACGTGCTGCGCACTCGGCAGATGCATAGTAGGATTTCAGATCAATTGCGAGATAGGTTTTCATCTTGCGTCGCCTTCTTTCTTTTCAGAGTAACAGATTATACAGAAGCACTTCTTTCTACAAACCATCTTCCGACACGGCTTGGAAATAGAGGATCCGTACGTTCAAAAAACAGATGCTTTTCCTGACCGTGAATGACTACGGTATAACAGTCGCCCCGGGATAAAGCGGGTACAGGCCGGCAGTCCCGGACACTTTCGATGGGAAAGGTACGGCCGTCCGCCCAGGTGATGGATGTCGGCTGCATATAGCCGGTGGCATCAAAAATGGAAGAAACACTGACATAAATGCGCTCTGTGGTATGTGGACCGGGAGCTGGACTGTGCAGGGTCTGATTCATACAAAGCGTCTCCTTTCCTGAAAATAGTGATCAAACAAAACAAACGTATGTTCGAATTCTTCTGAGTTCATCATACTATAGAAAAACAGAGAATGTCAAGATGAAGAAACTTCCAGAAAAGAGAATCGTGTTCTGTTTTTCAGAAGAAAACCAATGGTTTCTTTTTTAACCAAAAGTTTAAAAAGCAGTTCATTGCCTTATGCAGCGGCAGATTGATATAATCAAAGTAGAAACAGAAACAGTCAGAACGTATAAGGGGAAAAGAAAAATGAAAATCAATGAAATCATAAGAACAAGGCGAATGGAGAAGCATATGACGCAGGAGCAGATGGCAGGATATCTTGGAGTGACGGCCCCGGCGGTCCACAAGTGGGAGAAAGGAACTTCCTACCCGGACATTACCCTGCTCCCTGCGCTTGCAAGGCTTCTGGACACGGATTTAAATACGCTGCTTTCTTTTAAAGAGGAACTCTCGGATCAGGAGATTGCCATGTTTTTGAATCATTTAAGTGAAGTGAGCGATGAGGATGGAGTAGAAAAGGCCTATGAAGAGGCGATGGAAAAGGTAAGGGAATATCCATCCTGCTATCCGCTGATTCTGAATATCGCGCTGTTTCTGGACGGGGCGGTATTGATGGATGTCAAGGTAAAGGAAGCGGAACAATACCGGGAGGAGTGTGAAGCACTGTACAGGAGAGCACTCGAGAGTACGGATGCCCGGATACAGAATCAGGTGCGGTCCATGCTGATATCCAGGTACCGGGGACGGAAAGAGTATGATAAGGCATGGGAACTGCTGGAAGCTCTGCCGGATGAAAGCCCGGTGGATAAAAAGCAGGTACAGGCAAATCTGATGATTGATTGTGGAAAACTGCAGGAGGCTGCGAAGCTGGAGGAAGAAAAGCTGCTCATGGCCATGACGGAGATTCATTCGGTACTCATGACGTTGATGGAAATTGCCATCAAAGAAGAGCGGTTTGAAGACGCGGAGTACATTGCAGATGTATCCAGAGATGCCTCGAAGCTTTTCGACCAGTGGGAGTACACTTCATATGTAGCACATTTTCAGTTATACTCAGCGCAAAAAGACTGGGTGAATACGCTGAAAGTTCTGGTGCCGATGCTGAAGTCAGTAACAAAGCGGTGGGATCTTAAGAAGTCCCCGCTTTACCAGCATATCCAGACAAAAAAAGTGGAGACTGAGGACAAATCCAGGATGAAGCAGATGTTGTTAAAAATGATCAAGGAAGATGAAGATACCGCATTTTTGCGGGAAAGAGACGAATTTCAGGATGCCGTCAAAGAAATAGAAGACGAAAACGGGGAATCATAAAAAGGCTTACAAAAACCCCGGCCGTCCGGCACGTGTGTACCGGATGACCGGGGTATATTTTTGCATTTTTCCTGTTGTTTATGCCTGCTGTCGTCGTTTTCCGGACCGGATTTTGATCAGATCGTAAATAGATACATAATGAAGTTCATCATTGTAAGCTGCTTCCGCATAGTAGGTGATCGGCAGCAGTCCGTTTGTCTCATTGTGAATCTCCACGCCGCGTTTCAGCCTTTCCAGAAACAGTTCTGTCTTTTCGTGGGAGTTTTCCCGGAAGATGGCGAGGAAAGTACGGCCGCTTTTTCTGCCGATAAAACACAGATCTTCCGCAGAAACCCGGAGAATATCCGCAAATTCCCGGAATACAGCATCTCCCGCCTCGTGCCCGTAAGTACGGTTCAGACGGTGGATATTGTCAAAAGAAATCACCGCGCAGGAAATGTCATCTTCCAGTACTGTTTCAGAAAGCTTTACGAGTTCGTTTTTAAGTGCGGAGGTATTCGGAAGCCGGGTCAGAGCATCTGTCTGGGCCAGCTGGAACAGCCGCTGTTCTTTCTTTTTCTGACGGTTCCAGGAAATCAGATCGAAAGCCAGAAACGCAAGGCATCCGAAAAGCCCGGAAAAGAGAAAGATGGAATATTCCGTGGATAAAAAGTGTTCTGCACGGAGCAGAATACAAAAGGCCATAAAAAAGAATACGATGAATATACCCTGTATCCATTTTAAAGCTCTATAAGATTTCATTACCAATCATCTCCTTTGATGTTCCAATAGCAAACCAGGTATTATAATTAAGTATAGAAAGAAAAAGTAAAAAATATGTGTTTTTTTTTCTTTGAATTTTATGAAAATCGTATCATAGTCTTGTGTCAAGTAAAATTTTAGATACAGGATGTTGATAACTATGTGGAAAGAGTGGATAACTTTGTGGACATGTTCCAAAAACGTTTGGATAAAGCTTGGAGAATCCGTAGAAAAAAATAGTTGGTTTTCGACACGGGAAAGTGGATAAAGGGTAAAAAAGGAGGATAAAAAAACAGATTGAAGAAAAAGTTATCCACATAATAGGGAAAAGAGGGCATAAAAGAAAATAGAGCGGATATAGTATGGAAAAGCCCGATTTTTAAGAGAAACTGAAGGATAGATACTAATAAACCGGGGAAAGAAAAGAGGAAAAAAAGAAAGTTATCCACAACTTTATCCACATAAGGTGGACAGTTTTGCATGTGGAGAAAAACGGTGTGAATATCGTGGAAAAACAGAATCGGGATGTGTAAAAAGAAAAGTGCACGGAAAAGTGGATTTTTTTCACTTTCTTTCCGAAGATATGGTAAACTATAAGGTACGAAGAAAAACAGGGGAGACATATGATGAAAAGAAAAATGAAAAAAATACTGGCAGGACTGCTCTGTATTGCAGCGGTTACAGTGCCCGCATCAGGAGTCAGTGCGGCGGATGCAGAGGAGGAGGCGAAGCAGTCCTATGCGCTTCCGGTTCAGAGTAATGAGGTTGAAAACTGGCCGGAAGGTCCTGCAGTCTATGGAAAGTCGGCCATTGTGATCGATGCCGATACAAAGGCGGTACTTTATGCAAAGAATATTGATGATGAGCACTATCCGGCGAGTATTACGAAAGTGATGACAGCACTTCTGGCGGCGGAAAATGGAGATCTGGAGACTGGACGGGTGACGATCTCACAGGAAAGCGTGGATTTCCTCGAACCGGGGGACGCTTATATCGGGATGCGGCCGGGAGAGGAGATATCCCTGACGGATGCGCTGTACGGGGTACTCCTGGCATCGGCAAACGAGGTGTCCTACGCGGTTGCGGAAAATATCGGCAATACACTTTCAGGAACCGGAACGGGATATGAAAAGTTTGTGGTGGCCATGAATGACCGGGCCGGGGAGCTTGGTGCCACCCATACGCATTTTGTCAATCCGCACGGCCTGCAGGATGAAAATCATTATACGTCGGCACATGATATGGCACTGATTTCGTCAGAGCTGTTTTCTCATCCTGAGCTCATGGAAATCATGCAGACATATGAGCATACGATTGGACCTACCAATCTGGAGACAGAGTCCCGGACATTCCAGCAGAGGCATGAGATGCTGGTCAACTGGAACGATCATTATTATGAGTACTGTGTCGGAGGAAAAACAGGATATACTGATGAGGCCGGAAATACACTGATTACTCTTGCGGACAACGGAAAAATGCACCTTGTCTGCGTGGAGATGGAGACAAGAGGCCAGCACATTTATGATGATACAAGAAGTATTCTGGATTACGCGTTTGAGAATTTCACCAGGCAGGAGGTAGAAAGCAGTGTTCTGGAGCAGGCACAGGAAGAAGCACATGCAACTGTCACGGAGACAGAACCGGTTTATGTAAGTCTTCCGGTTGACGCTTCCCAGGAAGACCTGAAGTTTGAGACCGGAGAAGAAAATGGAGAGTCCATGCTGTATCTGACGTATGAAGGACAGACTGTCGGCAAAGCAAAAGCGGATGTCGATGAGAAAGCCGTGGCCCGGAAGGAAAAAGAAGAGCAGGGAACAGCATCGGTTCTGGACACCATCAAAAATGTATTCGAGGGAAGACAGTGGATCGTGATCGCAGCGGCAGCGGCTGTAATCATTGTGGCAGTTGTGATTCTGATTCTGGTATTCCGCAGAAGAAGACGGAGATCGTTCCTGAGGACGAGCAGACGGCAGAAGCGTCTGGAGCGTCAGAGACGGAGAAGAATGAAGAGAGCCGCCAGAAGAAGCAGAAGGCGCGGAAGGAAAAGATGGTAAAAATACTTGACGCATACGAAAACTATCAAGTATAATAAACGAAGTATGGGACAGACCATACATAAATATATCGAAAAAGCGATGACGAAGAGAGTAAGACAGATGTCAAAAGCCTTCAGCGAGCCGGAGATGGTGTGAGCCCGGTGTAAGTAGACCCTGCCTGAAGATCACTTCCGAGCTGCAGACGCTGAACGGGAATCCTACTAAGCGCTGCCGGTATTCTGCCGTTACCAAGAGCGCATATGAACGTATGCAGTAACAGGTGGTACAGCGAAAGATTATACTCTCGTCCTATTACGGACGGGAGTTTTTTTTCTTAGAAAAATTCTAAAAGGAGAGAAGAGCATGTATCAGAAAGTTTCAACCGATTTGAAATTTGTTGACAGAGAAAAAGAAGTAGAAAAATTCTGGGAAGAAAACCATATTTTTGAGAAGAGCATGGAAAACAGAAAAGAAGGCGAGACATACACGTTCTATGACGGACCTCCGACGGCCAACGGAAAACCGCACATCGGACATGTCCTCACCCGTGTTATCAAAGATATGATTCCGAGATATCAGACGATGAAAGGAAAGATGGTTCCGAGAAAAGCAGGATGGGATACCCACGGACTGCCGGTAGAACTTGAAGTGGAGAAACTGCTTGGACTGGATGGAAAAGATCAGATCGAAGAATATGGTCTTGAGCCCTTCATCGGTAAATGTAAAGAGAGTGTATGGAAATATAAAGGTATGTGGGAGGACTTTTCTGCTACAGTTGGTTTCTGGGCGGACATGGAGCATCCGTATGTTACCTATGACAATGATTTTATCGAGTCCGAGTGGTGGGCATTAAAGCAGATCTGGGAGAAAGGACTTCTTTATAAAGGATTTAAGATCGTTCCTTACTGCCCGCGCTGCGGAACACCGCTTTCCGCGCAGGAAGTAGCGCAGGGATACAAGGACGTAAAAGAGCGTTCCGCAATCGTGCGTTTCAAGGTAAAAGATGAAGACGCTTATATTCTTGCATGGACAACAACGCCTTGGACACTGCCGTCCAACGTGGCTCTCTGTGTAAATCCGGACGAGTCCTATGTGAAAGTAAATGCAGCTGACGGACGTGTATATTATATGGCAGAGGCACTTCTTGATCAGGTGCTCGGCGGACTTGCAAAAGAAAAAGGCGAAAAGGCCTATGAAATTGTAGAGCGCTATACAGGAAAAGAGCTGGAAGGCAAAGAATACATTCCACTCTATGAAGGAGCTGCAAAGGCAGCAGAAAAGCAGAATAAGAAAGCATTTTACGTGTTGTGCGACACCTATGTTACACTGACAGACGGAACCGGAGTCGTTCACATTGCACCGGCATTCGGTGAAGACGATGCCAAGGTGGGACGCCGCTATGATATGCCGTTTGTACAGTTTGTAAACGGAAAGGGAGAACTGACAGAGGAGACACCGTTTGCAGGTATCTTCTGTAAAAAAGCAGACCCGATGGTTCTTGAGGATCTGGACAAGAGAGGACTTCTCTTCTCAGCTCCGAAATTTGAGCACAGCTACCCGCACTGCTGGAGATGCGACACTCCGCTGATCTACTACGCAAGAGAATCCTGGTTTATCCGCATGACAGAAGTCAAAGATGACCTGATCCGCAACAATAATACGATCAACTGGATTCCGGAAAGCATCGGTAAAGGACGTTTCGGCGACTGGCTGGAAAACGTTCAGGACTGGGGCATCAGCCGGAACCGTTACTGGGGAACTCCGCTGAATATCTGGGAATGTGAATGTGGACATCAGCATTCCATTGGAAGTATCGAAGAGCTGAAATCAATGTCCGACAACTGTCCGGACGATATCGAGCTTCACCGTCCATATATCGATGACGTGACGATTAAATGTCCAAAATGTGGAAAAGAAATGCACCGTGTGCCGGAAGTAATCGACTGCTGGTTTGACAGCGGATCCATGCCGTTTGCGCAGCATCACTATCCGTTTGAGAATAAAGAACTGTTTGAGCAGCAGTTCCCGGCAGATTTCATCTCCGAAGCGGTAGACCAGACAAGAGGATGGTTTTACTCTCTGCTTGCGATTTCCACACTGCTCTTCAACAAGGCGCCGTATAAGAACGTCATTGTTCTTGGACATGTACAGGATGAAAACGGCCAGAAGATGAGTAAATCCAAAGGAAACGCGGTTGATCCGTTCGAGGCTCTTGAAACTTACGGAGCTGACGCGATCCGCTGGTACTTCTATGTCAACAGCGCACCGTGGCTTCCGAACCGGTTCCATGGAAAGGCAGTTCAGGAAGGACAGCGTAAATTCATGGGAACACTGTGGAATACGTACGCATTTTTCGTACTGTATGCGAATATTGATGAGTTTGACGCTACAAAATATAAACTGGAATATGAAAAACTGTCCGTCATGGACAAATGGCTTCTTTCCAAACTCAATACGCTTGTAAAGACGGTAGATGACAATCTTGCCAATTACCGGATTCCGGAGACTGCAAGAGCACTGCAGGAATTCGTAGATGATATGAGTAACTGGTATGTCAGAAGATGCCGCGAGCGTTTCTGGGCAAAAGGAATGGAACAGGATAAAATCAATGCGTATATGACACTGTATACAGCGCTTGTGACAGTATCAAAAGCGGCGGCTCCGATGATTCCGTTCATGACAGAAGAGATCTATCAGAATCTCGTAAGAAGTCTTGATCAGAGTGCGCCGGAAAGCATTCATCTGTGCGACTTCCCGGAGGTAAATGAGGCGTACATCGACGAGGAACTGGAGCGCTACATGGACGAAGTTCTGAAGATCGTTGTAATGGGCCGTGCATGCAGAAATGCGGCTAATATCAAGAACCGTCAGCCTATCGGCAAGATGTTTGTCAAAGGTGTGGAGGAACTTCCGGAATATTACAGAGAGATTATTACAGAAGAGCTCAATGTAAAAGAAATGGAGCAGACAGAGGATGTCCGGGCATTTACAACCTACACATTCAAACCACAGTTAAAGACAGTCGGACCAAAATACGGAAAGCTGCTTGGCGGTATTAAGAAAGAGCTCGAGACTCTGGACGGCAATCAGGCAATGGATGATCTTGAGAGCAATTCCGAACTGAAATTCACAGTTGATGGAAATGAAGTAGTTCTTACAAAAGAGGATCTGCTCATTGACATGACACAGACAGAAGGATATGTATCTGAAAGCGATTATGGAATTACAGTTGTTCTGGATACCAATCTGACACCGGAACTTCTGGAAGAAGGATTTGTGCGTGAAATCATCAGTAAGATCCAGACGATGAGAAAAGAAGCCGGTTTCGAAGTGACAGACAAGATCCATGTAACATATACTGGAAGTGAGAAAGCAGAAACTGTTTTCGCAGAGAACCGACAGGAAATTTCAGAAGATGTTCTTGCTGTATCCATGGAAAAAACAGAGCCGGCAGGCTATGTAAAAGAGTGGAAAATTAACGGCGAGGCTGTTACGATTGGAGTGGCAAAAGAAAACTAATCATCAGACATTCAAAATGTTCAGGAAGGAAAAGGAAGATGTACAGTAAAAGATTTGAGAAAGAAGCTTTTAAAGAGGAAGTAAAGAATAATATTAAAAACCTTTATAGAAAAACAATCGAAGAAGCAACCGGACGGCAGATTTTTCAGGCAGTTTCCCTTGCCGTAAAAGAGACGATCATTGATTACTGGCTTGCGACGCAGGCAGAAATGGAAAAAGAAGATCCAAAGACAGTATATTACATGTCCATGGAGTTCCTGATGGGAAGGGCTCTGGGCAACAACCTGATCAATATGACTGCTTATAAAGAAGTCAAAGAAGCGCTGGATGAGATGGGAATCGATCTGAATGCGGTAGAGGATGAGGAACCGGATCCGGCTCTTGGAAATGGTGGTCTCGGAAGACTTGCAGCCTGCTTTCTTGATTCCCTTGCGACACTGGGGTATCCGGCCTACGGCTGCGGAATCCGTTACCGTTACGGCATGTTCAAGCAGAAAATCGAGAACGGATATCAGGTGGAAGTACCGGACAACTGGCTCAAGGACGGCAACCCGTTTGAGATTCGCCGTGATGAGTACGCAAAAGAAGTCCGTTTCGGAGGAGATGTACGAATCGAATACGACCCTGTGACGAAACGGAACAATTTCATTCAGGAAAACTACAGCTCTGTTCTTGCTGTACCGTATGATATGCCGATTATCGGATACGGAAATCATGTAGTCAATACACTGAGAATCTGGGATGCGGAAGCAATTACGGACTTCCATCTGGACGCGTTTAACCGCGGTGATTACAGACATGCGGTGGAACAGGAAAATCTGGCAAAGATGATTGTAGATGTGCTTTATCCTTGTGATGACCACTATGCAGGAAAAGAATTACGTCTGAAACAGCAGTATTTCTTCATCTCTGCCAGCCTTCAGGCGCTGCTGGTACGGTATAAGAAGAAGCATGACGATGTCCGCAAACTTCATGAGAAAGTAACCATTCAGATGAATGATACCCATCCGACACTGGCAGTTGCAGAACTGATGCATCTCCTGATTGACCAGGAAGGACTGGAGTGGGATGAAGCATGGGATGTGACGACAAAGACAGTTGCCTATACGAATCATACAATTATGGCGGAGGCCCTGGAAAAATGGCCGGTTGATCTGTTCTCCAGACTCCTTCCGCGTATTTATCAGATTATTCAGGAAATCGACCGCAGATTTATTGAACAGGTCCGCTCCAGATATCCGGGGGATGAAGGAAGAGTTGCCAGAATGGCTATCATCCGCGACGGTCAGGTGAAGATGGCACATCTTGCCATTGTAGCGGGATATTCTGTAAACGGTGTGGCAAGACTTCACACAGAGATTCTCAAACATGAGGAGCTGAAAGATTTCTACGACATGATGCCGGAGAAATTCAATAATAAAACAAACGGAATTACCCAGAGAAGATTCCTCATGCATGGAAATCCACTCCTTGCAGACTGGGTGACAAAGCGCATCGGAGATGGGTGGATTACCGACTTGTCTCAGATGAGCAGGCTGAAAAAATATGTGGATGATCCAAAAGCGCTTGCGGAATTCCGTGAGATTAAATACCAGAACAAGCTGCGCCTGGCAGAATATATTAAGAAATATAATGGAATTGAAGTGGATCCGAGATCGATTTTTGATGTGCAGGTAAAACGTCTCCATGAATACAAACGTCAGTTTTTGAATATTCTTCATGTGATGTACCTGTACAATCAGATCAAAGATCACCCGGAGATGTACTTCTATCCGAGAACGTTTATCTTCGGCGCAAAGGCAGCGGCAGGATATGTCCGTGCCAAGGAGACAATCAAGCTGATCAATTCTGTTGCGGATGTCATCAACAATGACAAGAGCATCAACGGAAAGATCAAAGTTGTATTTATCGAAGATTATCGTGTATCCAATGCAGAGATCATCTTTGCGGCAGCAGATGTCAGCGAACAGATTTCCACAGCATCCAAAGAGGCATCCGGTACCGGAAACATGAAATTTATGCTTAATGGTGCTCCGACTCTTGGAACCATGGATGGTGCCAATGTAGAGATCGTTGAAGAAGTTGGAATTGAAAATGCATTTATCTTCGGACTTTCATCCGATGAGGTTATCAACTTTGAGAACAACGGCGGATACAATCCGGCAGATATTTACTTTAATGACTGGGACATCAAACGAGTCGTTGATCAGCTGATCGACGGAACGTACTCCAATGGAGACAGGGAGATGTACAGAGATCTCTACGATTCACTTGTCAACACACACGGTCAGGAACGTGCGGACAGATACTTCATTCTGAAAGACTTCCGTTCTTATGCAGACGCACAGAAACGTGTGGAAGAAGCATATAAAGACAGAGAAGGATGGGCTAAGAAAGCGCTCATGAATGTTGCATGCTGCGGCAAATTCTCTTCTGACAGAACGATTCAGGAATACGTAGATGACATCTGGCATCTGGACCACATTAAGGTTGATGCATAATTCGCCTGCAAAAAGGACAGGAATAAGAATAAAAATCCTCTCATACGTTGTATGGGAGGGTTTTTTATGCTTCGGAAATGGAAAAAATATGGCTGTATTTTGTTTCTTCTGATTGCGCTGCCATATGTAATCACGATTTTTATCAACGGGCCGATGCGCCTGGCGCCTCCACGGCAGGAGGAAACAGAAGTAATGGTGCAAAGCGGGGAAGATGACAGGTTTTTGACCATGTCTCTGGACGCGTATGGAATGGGCATGCTGGCAAAAGAGATCTCGATGGAGATGGATATAGAGACGATCAAAGCGCAGGCGGTCATTGTGCGGACCGGGATCTACAAAAAGATGACAGAGCAAAAAGAAGGAGAAGAACTTGTTTTTACCGATCATTTTTATACAGTGGACGAAATGGAAAAAGAGTGGAAGAGCCATATGCAGGAATATTATGAGAAGCTTTCAAAAGCGTGGAATGAGACGAAAGAAAGAATTCTTGTCTATGAGGATCATCCGGCATATACACCGTACTGCCGTCTGACAAATGGAAAGACAAGAGATGCGAAAGAAGCACTCGGAACGGATCAGTATCCGTACCTGAAAAGTGTAGACTGTGCGGAAGACAAGGATGCGGAGGATGCGTTTCAGTCAAAAGAAATCGATGGAACCGGGTATGAAATCACAAAGCAGGACAGCGCCGGATATGTGCTGGAGATCAGGCAGGGAGAAGAGACAATGGATGGAGATACGTTCCGGGACCGGTGGGAGCTTGCTTCGTCCTGCTATACATTGAAAGAAGAAAATAAAAAAACGACCGCCATCACTCAGGGTATCGGCCATGGACTTGGAATGAGCCAGAATATGGCCGAATCCATGGCGAAAGAGGGAAAAGACTACAAAGAGATTCTGAATTATTTTTTTGAAGGAACTGTCTTAAAAGAAGTTGCGGAAATTTTGAAAGACACAGAATAAGCTTCCTGGTTTCTGGCAAAGATAATGCCAGAGGTGATGAAGATGAACAACAATAAGCGCGCTCCTAAAAAACGTCGGGGAGCAAAAATCGGGCTGGCAGTCTGCATGGCGGCAGCAGTAGTTCTGACGGGTGTCTATACATTTCAGCAATACAAAAGCAATGTTAAAAATGAGATGGCAAAGATTGAGGAGGAAAGCCGTCAGGAGCTGGAAGAATACCAGAGCGCAGATGCGGGGGATGTAATCAATGATTCTACAGACGATGTGACAGAAGAAGGAGTCTCTGATTTTTCCGGCAGCGGTATTTCTGAAGCGGCAGAGGATCCTGCATCCTCCGGCACAGATGCGGCAGATAACGGTACTGCGTCCGGCGGCCTGTCGTCTCAGAACAACGGTACAGCAACCGATCAGAGTGCGGATGTCACAGTTCCGGATACTGCTTCTATTGACTCTGCAGAAACGGCAGGGGGCGGAAGTGAGATCAATTTCAGTGAAGAGGACAAGCTGATCTGGCCGGTCAGCGGAGCAGTGCTGATGAACTACAGTATGGATAAGACTGTATACTTCGCAACACTGGAAGAATATAAATACAATCCGGCTTTGATTATTGGAGGCGCAGTCAATGATCAGGTTATTTCCGCAGGAAAAGGAATTGTCAAATCCATCGACAAGACTCCGCAGGAAGGAACGACGGTTACAGTAGACATGGGAAACGGATATGAGGCGATCTACGGACAGCTCCAGAACGTTCAGGTAAAGACCGGAGACAGTGTAGAAGCCAAAACCGTACTTGGTTATCTGGCAGAACCGACCAGATATTACAGCGTAGAAGGCTGTAATCTTTACTTCGAATTCCGTAAAGACGGACAGCCGGTTGATCCGTTACAGTATTTAAGCGAATAACATCCAGGGGCGGCTCTGACGGAGAGAGTGCCCCTGGATTTTTTATAGGAGCTGTATCATTTGGCAAGCACCTCATAAGCCTGACGATTCTTTTCAATCAAGCGCCGGGAAATGGACATGACATCCTCATCAGCAGCAAGCTGCTCCTGTTCAGCTGACGAAAACTCCATAACCAGATAACGGGGAACATTGTTTTTCAGGATGACTACTGCGCCGCTCTCATCTACAAGGCGGGCTACTTTAGAGAAATTCTGGTTTGCCTCTGTAATGGAGACCAGATTGTTTGTATTGATATTCATAGGGAAACCTCCTTTGCTTTCGTTACTTTTATTATATCCAAAAATAGGAGAAATTCAACCTATTCCCTGTGAATTTTTGTAGCTAAGGGGAGGTCAGAATCTCTACAATCTTCTCCCGTGGGAACTCTGAAAACGTATGTGACTAAGAGAAATAAATATGCTAAAATCAACTTATAATGCCAGGGGAAAGGAGTCGGAGAGACGGCAATGAGTAATTGGAATGATGCAGAAGTCGTAAAGCAGCAATATGCAACTGAAACAAATTTGAATATAAGAATCGCTATTCACGAAAAATATTCAACGAATAAAATGGGATTTGGAAACTGGATCTTTTCTAATTATGAAATTTCTGATGGGATGAAAGTGTTAGAATTGGGATGCGGAACAGGAGATATGTGGAAAGACAAAGAAGCAATGATTGCTTCCTGCTCAAAATTGGTACTTTCTGATTTTTCTGCTGGTATGGTCAAGGTTTCCAAAGAAACTGTCGGCATCCATGATAATGTTGAATACCAGGTTATTGATATTCAGGATATACCGTTTGGGGACGAAACATTTGACATCGTAATTGCCAATATGATGCTGTATCATGTGCCGGATTTACATAGAGCGTTGACAGAGGTAAGGCGCGTGTTAAAAAAGGGTGGAAAATTTTATTGTGCTACTTATGGAGAACATGGTATTACAGAATATCTCACGACATTATTTTCTGAATATGGGGTTGAAGACAGCATAAATAAAAATTTCACACTTCAAAATGGGTACGAAATACTAGGAAAAGTTTTCTCAAAAGTTGAGAAATTAGAATATGTGGATTCGCTGCAAGTAAGGGAAGTGGACGATATGGTCGAATATATTTATTCGTTATCCAGCATGATGCCGTTGCGGAATGTGCCTAAGCAGGATGTTAAGAATATGTTACTTCAACATACTTCCAATGGCATATTACATGTGCCGAAAGAATACGGGATGTTTCGAGCGGAGTAGAAATGATTGCAAACAGCGGAATCATTTGATAACTATTGTCAAATTCTGTCGGAGAAAATATGTTTGACAGTTCTGCCCTGGTGTGATAACATAAATTGGTCAAAATTGAAAAGCAAAGCAAAGATCATATGGTTTTCCTGTTTCAGAATTAAACAGGCATATGGTCTTTTTTATTCTGTGGAAGAAGGAGAGAGAAAATGGAAAAGACGAATGAGTTTATGAAGACCGGAAAGGTATTTCCGCTTCTGATGTCCATGTCGGTCCCTATGATGCTTTCCATGTTGATTCAGTCGCTGTATAATATTGTCGACAGTATTTATGTATCAAGGCTTGGAACGGACGCTTTGACGGCGGTTTCTCTTGCGTATCCGCTGCAGAACGTGGTGACATCGGTAGCGGTTGGAATCGGAGTCGGAATCAGTTCGGCCATTGCGATCCATCTTGGGGCCGGAAGGCAGGAGAAAGCGAATAGGGCTGCGACTATTGGAATTGCGCTGACGGTGATTCACTGTATTTTATTTGTGATTCTTGGACTGCTTGTCACAAAACCGTTTCTTGCGATGTTCACAAAAAATAAAGTGATTGTGGATCTGGCGTGCGATTATACTTATATTGTACTATGTCTGTCCTTTGGGTGCCTTTTGCAGATTGCCTTTGAGAAGATTTTTCAGGGAATCGGTGAGATGAAGATTACGATGATTCTTCTTGCGACCGGGGCGGTCATCAATATCATTCTGGATCCGATTATGATTTTCGGACTTCTCGGCTGTCCGGCCATGGGAGTAAAAGGCGCGGCATACGCTACGGTTATCGGCCAGATTACGGCGTTTCTGCTCTATATTGTCGTATATAAGAGATGGCGGTTTGCCGTTCAGATCCATCCGAAGTATCTGAAGCTGGATAAGGCAATGATCCGGCAGATTTACAGTGTAGGAATTCCATCCAGTATTATGCTGACGCTGCCATCGGTTCTGGTCAGTGTGCTTAACCGGATTCTGGGAGGATTTTCGGATGTGTATGTGGCGGTTCTGGGAGTTTACTATAAGCTTCAGACTTTCATTTATATGCCGGCGAATGGAATTGTGCAGGGAATGAGGCCGCTGATCGGCTATAATTATGGAGCGGGAGAAAAAGAGCGGGTGAGAAGCATTATCCGGTACAGCCTGTTATCCGCAGGATGTATTATGCTGATCGGTACGGTGCTGTCGCTTACTGTTCCGGGACAGATTTTCGCGCTGTTTGATGCGGAAGAGTCTCTTCTGCAGGCGGGAATTACGGCGCTTCGGATTATCTGCCTTGGATTTCTGGTTTCCACTATCGGTGTGATTTATTCCGGAGTTTTTGAGTCGATAGGAGAGGGAAAGCATTCTCTTGTAATTTCACTCTTGCGGCAGTTTGTCATCACGATTCCGTGTGCATTTTTGCTGTCCCGCGTTTTCGGACCTGCAGGGGTGTGGATATCTTTTCCGGCCGGAGAAGTCATCGCTGCAGTGGCGGCGGTTATTCTTTTGAAGCGGTTTAAAGAGGGAGCATATTCACCTTTTTAGGAGGAAACATGGAGGAGAAGAAAGAAACGATCCAGAAAAATTATACTTATATTCTGAAGTGCAGTGACGGGACACTTTATACCGGATGGACCAATGATCTGACAAAGCGCCTGAAGGCCCACAACGACGGCAGAGGCGCCAGATATACGAAGACGAGACGTCCGGTTGCGCTTGCCTACTATGAGAGCTTCTGTTCAAAAGAAGAGGCGATGAGGCGGGAATATGAGATCAAACATCTAACACGGAAAGAAAAGGAAAAGCTGATTGAAAATCAAAAAGAAAACCCGGCCTGATGTCAGATCAGAGCCGGGTGAGAAGACTGTGCGTCATGCATGGTCTTTTATTTTGTAATCAGGTTATTACAGTAAGGTTCTTACAGTACGAAAGCGTACATCACGATAAAGTGGCACATGCTTCCGCCCATCACGAAGAGATGGAAAATCTCATGGGAACCGAAATTTTTGTGGCGGTTGTTGAAGATCGGAAGCTTCAGTGCGTAGATGACACCGCCGATTGTATAAATGATACCGCCTGCAAGAAGCCATCCGAATGCTGCCGGAGAAAGGGCATTTAAAATCTGGGTGAAAGCAAGGACGCAGGTCCAGCCCATTCCAATATAGAGAACGGAAGAAACCCATTTCGGACAGAATACCCAGAAGGCTTTCAGGATAATTCCCACAATGGCAATACCCCACACGAGAGCAAGAAGGATGGTTCCTGTCCGCCCTTTTAACGTAATCAGGCAGATCGGGGTGTAGCTTCCGGCAATCAGGACGAATATCATCATGTGGTCAATTTTTTTGAGAATCGTATTTGCCCTCTCAGAGAGATCAAACGTATGGTAGGTGGTGCTCGCCGCATACAATAAGATCAGGCTGAGTGCGTAAATACTCAGGGAAATCAGATAAATATGATCCGGCTCCCTTGCGGCCTTGATCAACAGAGGAACTGCAGCAAAAATAGCCATCAGCATTCCGATAAAATGTGTAATGGCGCTTCCTGGATCTTTTAAATGTCTGCTATGTCTATTCATAAAACTACCTCCTGTCTGAACATGCTGAAAAAACAACATGTAGTTTTCAATACTACGTAATCTATATGCTAATATTATATCCGATATTCCAAAAAATCAATAGTAAAATTGCGAAAGAAAAATAAAGATTTGAACAGAAAATATTTAAAACCCACAACTGGACTGGTTAAAAATAATAAAACTGGATGTTTTAAAGAATCCAGTTTGGTGATAATATGAGGCAAGAAACAGAGGAAAGAGGGCAGAATTATGAATCAGAGACATCAGACAACAACTAAACTTGCGCAGACCGCGATTTTCGCGGCATTGTGTTATGTAGCATTTGCGTTTTTGCAGATAAAAATTCCGGTTCCGGGCGGCGATGCGACGTCGATCCATGCAGGAAATGCATTTTGCGCGCTGGCGGCGCTGATCCTTGGGGGCGGTTACGGAGGGCTGGCCGGAGCAGTCGGCATGACAATCGGAGACCTCCTGGATCCGATTTATATTGTAGGAGCACCGAAGACATTCGTGCTGAAATTCATGATTGGTCTGATTGTCGGGCTTGTTGCGCACAGATTCGCAAAGATCAATGAAAGCACTGATAAAAAGTATGTGATGAAATGGAGTGTTCTGGCATGCGTGGCGGGACTTGGATTTAATGTAATCGCAGATCCTGTTGTGGGATATTTTTATAAGCAGTACATTCTCGGACAGCCGCAGCAGATGGCGGAGACACTGGCCAAGATCAGCGGGGCGGCGACACTGATCAATGCGGTCGTATCGATCGTGCTTGCCGGACTGCTTTACAATGCGGTTCGCCCGGTTCTCTTAAAGAGCGGGTTGATTACGAAAGAGATAAGAAGGACAAAGGCGGTATAAGAAATGAACGACCGGAAAATCAAGACGATAGTAAGTATGGCCTTTTTTACGGCGATTACATTCCTTGGAATTCAGGCGTTCCGGATTCCGGTTCCGGCGGTGGTCGGAACACCGTTTATCCACTTTGGACACGTATTTGTGGTACTGGGGATGCTTCTTCAGGGCGGCAGGAAAGGGGCCGTCACCGGAACAGCAGGGCTTGTCATTTTTGACCTCCTCAATGGATATGTACAGTCCATCCCGCAGGTATTTGTGGAGACGATTGTGAAATGTCTTCTGGTGGGAGCGCTGTTCGCATGGTTCCGAAAAAGAGCAGACGGTGATCAGAAAAAGGAGTACCAGGGCGCTGTGATCTGCAGTATTGTCTACGCAGTTTTAAATATTTTCATTGAGTGGGGAATGGGAATCCTTGGACTGGTTCTCACAGGAAGCGGTATCGGCGCGGCAGTGGCAGCATCCACCGCTTCGATTCCGGCAACTGTATTCAATGCAGTCTTTATGGCTGTGGCGGTCAGCATCCTGTATCTGCCGGTGAAACGGATTTATCAGAGAGTGATGTAAAAAAGAAGAGGGACGCTGCTCTACAGATGTATGGTCTGTGGAGCAGCGTCCTTCCTTTTTCCGATCAGTAAATTTTAGTAGTTTTCTACTTTTCTTTCAAAATAAGCCTTCGGATGAGCACATACCGGGCAGACTTCCGGAGCTTCTTCGCCTTCGTAGATATATCCGCAGTTGTTGCATTTCCATCCAAGAGGAGCGTCTCCTTTGAAAGTATTTCCTGCTTCGAATGTAGCAAGAATCTTATTGTAACGTTTCTCGTGAGCGGCCTCTACCTGTGCAACAAGTTCGAATTTTGCAGCAAGCTCATCGAATCCTTCTGCTCTTGCTTCTTCAGCCATGGTTTTGTACATTTCTGTCCACTCATAGTTTTCGCCGGCAGCAGCGTCTTTTAAGTTTTCCGCTACATCACCGATGCCGTGGAACTCTTTGAACCACATTTTTGCGTGTTCTTTTTCCTGATTTGCTGTCTCCTCAAAGATATTTGCAATCTGAACGTATCCGGCTTTTCTTGCCTGAGAAGAATAAAATGTGTATTTGTTTCTTGCCTGAGACTCACCGGAAAATGCAGCCATCAGGTTCTGTTCTGTTTTGGTTCCTTCGTATTTTGACATCTTTTTTTCCTCCTTTTAATGACAAATTACTTGTTATCCCTACTATAGCACAGTTAATCTGAAAGAACAATCTTTCCGCTGTGAAGCGGGGAAGGCTTTGAAAAAAGGAGACGATTCATAAGAACCGTCTCCTAAATTCCTGAATATTGGGTGTATCTTAGCTGAAGTATCTCTTGAGAAGTCCTTCGAATGCTTTTCCGTGACGAGCTTCGTCTCTTGCCATCTCATGAACTGTGTCATGGATTGCGTCAAGGTTAGCAGCTTTTGCACGTTTAGCAAGGTCAAATTTACCAGCTGTAGCGCCGTTTTCAGCTTCTACTCTCATCTCAAGGTTTTTCTTTGTGCTGTCTGTAACGACTTCACCTAATAATTCTGCGAATTTAGCAGCGTGTTCTGCTTCTTCCCATGCTGCTTTCTCCCAGTATAATCCGATCTCCGGATATCCTTCTCTATGAGCAACTCTTGCCATTGCAAGGTACATACCTACTTCGGAGCATTCTCCCTCGAAGTTTGCTCTTAAATCAGCGATGATGTCTTCGCTGACACCCTGAGCAACACCTACTACGTGCTCAGCAGCCCATGTTCTTTCTCCTGCCATTTCCTGGAATTTATCTGCAGGAACATGGCACTGAGGACATTCTGCCGGCGGATTTTCTCCTTCATAAACATAACCACATACTGTACATACCCATTTTTTCATAACACATATCTCCTTTTCGTTTTTTTTGTTTCCTTAGTTAAAAATCAGTAATAATTACTGATATCAATATAGCACTTTTCCGTGTGCTTGTCAATTCCTATTTTGGAATTCATGAATTATTTACAATTATATGGCAGCAGCTTCTGAATGCTTTTGAAGACACCGGCTGCATTTCCCATAAAATGTAATGGTGTGTGATTCCACGGTGCCGTCAAATGCTTCGTTGGCAAGCTGGTCAATCTGTTTCATGCATGCCATGTTCATATCTTCCATACAACCGCATTCAGTACAGAAAAAGTGATAGTGAGGAACAGTGCGTCCGTCAAACCGGTCTGCTCCGTCCGGAGTCGATATCTTGATGATCTCTCCCATGTCAGAAAGAAGATTCAGATTCCGGTATACCGTTCCAAGACTGATATTAG
The DNA here is from genome assembly GCF_002160935.1 of Drancourtella sp. An12. NCBI lineage: Bacteria > Bacillati > Bacillota > Clostridia > Eubacteriales > Oscillospiraceae > Drancourtella > Drancourtella sp. An12. Next base: position 72,341 of record NZ_NFLO01000001.1, read on the forward strand.
GAAACTGTTCTTTGACATGGAGGTAAACCATATCCGCAGTCGGGTGCGCATTTGTATGCATCAGGTAGTCCTTAATCGATTCTCGCTGCCTGCTGTATTTCAATGCTGTCAACAAAAACCCTCCCTTCGATTAATAATGATAATAATTATTATATTTATAATAAAAAATTTCACGGATTTTGTCAAGAAAAAATATAACTGAAAGTGAATATAGAAAGGAAAGTGCCTTGACAAAAAAACGAAATATGTTAGAATACAAAACGTAATATTTGTAACAAAAATGTAATAAATACGAAAGAAAATATACATAACTATCATAAAAGGAGGATTATGCCATGCATAGTTATTTCAAAAAGGGACTGATACTGGCTGCCTTTGTCGGTATTTTCGGAGCAGGCTCCGGGATCCATGCAAAGGCCGCTGAACTTCCGGTTCAGACAGGAAATCCTGCAGTCAATGCAGATGGACTGCTCAGAAAGATACAAAAGACAGAGGATCAGGCATCTTCTATTATAATAGAAGAAACAGAAAAAAACGGAGAATTTGTTGTAAGGGAACAGAACGGGAAATACGAAGATACAGGCTTTGTTAATATTTCTTCTGATTATATTTATGTCAGAAGCGCCACATCTGATGACAGTGACTGGACCGGAAAGCTTTATCCGGGAAATGCAGTAACATTGAAGGGACCGGTTGGAGAGTGGACGGCAGTTCAGTCAGGAAATATTACAGGGTTTATCCGGTCGGAATATCTGATGGATGCAGGACAGGCGCAGCAGAAAGTGCGTCAGATGGAAGCGGAGGCGCTGAAGAACGGAACAGAGGTTACATTTTCCTACGGAGAGACAAAAGAAGAGGAGGCGGCAAGGCTTCAGGCAGAAGCAGAGCAGAGGGCAAGAGAAGAAGCCGAAAGAAAACAGGCGCAGAGGCAGGCTGTTGTGGATTATGCCTGCCAGTTTATCGGGAATCCCTATGTGTGGGGAGGGACAAGCCTGACAAACGGAGCGGACTGTTCCGGTTTTGTCCAGTCAGTCTATGCCCATTTTGGCGTTTCCCTTCCGAGGACATCCTCGGCTCAGAGAAGCGCAGGATACGAGGTCTCCTATTCCGAGGCACAGCCGGGAGATATCATCTGTTATAATGGTCACGTCGGAATCTATGTGGGAGACGGGCAGATTGTCAACGCACAGGATCCTGCACATGGGATTGGAATTTCATCCGCAACATACACGAGTATTTTGACAGTGCGCCGGATTTTCTAAGCAGGCGCGGAGAGAAAAAATTGCGAATCAGCAAAATGCACAAATTTGTAATAAATTGTAAAAAAATGGAAAATAGGGCCAAAATCGTTTTCCACACTTAAATTATGAAAAAAGGGTAAAATAGCGTTGTTTTCAAAAGTTATCCCCACTTTCCACAGAAAAAGTTGTGAATTGTGGGGATAACTTTTGGCTTTTAAAAGAACGGATGTTTTGTAAAGAAATAATAAAATTGAGTTTTTGTCGAAAAAACCGGAAAAAAAGGTTGACTTTTTCATAATCAAACTATGATTCTGAAAGGGCAAAAAATTATAGAAAATTCTGACAATTATTTCCGGAGGAAAGGAAAGCTTTTTGGTTGCGTATTAGGAAAAAAGGTATTATAATAAGGAATACGTAAATCCAAGTAAATAAGGAGGAATTCAAAATGGCTTTTCAGGTAGAAAAAACTACGACGATTGGCGAGATTGTAAATACACATCCAGAAGTTGCTCCGATCCTTATGGAAGTAGGAATGCACTGCCTTGGATGACCGGCGTCTCAGATGGAGTCTCTGGAAGAGGCCGCGATGGTTCATGGCATGGATGCAGAGTTATTGACAGAAAAGATCAATGCTTTTTTAAAGGCCAATGAATAAACCGTAAGGTATAGAAAAAAGCACCGTCTGCAGGTGAGTAAATTCTGCAGACGGTGCTTTTTTCGGTGCTTTATTTTACAGACTTGCAAGACGCTGAACAGCTTCGCGGGAAATGAGCATCTCGCAGTGCTCTTCCAGATATGCAAGAGACGCCGGAGTACTCTTTTCAAGAATACCGTATTCGGTCAGCATATTGCAGATTTTACTGAAATCACTTTTTGAATGTCCTGACTGTGTGACGGCCAGAATAAAGAATCCGTCGGACGGATCCTTATAGAGCGTATTGACGCCCTGATACATTGGAGAGAGAAGATGCGCCGCTTCAATCACCCGTTCAAGAGAGCCAAACGAGAACAGCCGGACAGCCGGGCGGATGGACGCTTCGGGCTTTCCATTCTTTCCGGGCATCTCTGCGACCGCCTCTTTGACTTTGTTGAGAAGCTGCAGAAACTCTTCCGCACCCTCAAGCTTGTCTGGGACAGCCTTTTTGGATGTATCTGTATCATCGAACGGAGAAGGAGCAAATTTGGAAAAACGAGTATCCAGCTCTTCCGGATCTTCTACCTTTGTAATGATGAGCACGATGGAATCCGATGATGATGGAATCGCTTCGATCATGAGCGGAATATCGTCAGCCTCAAAACCGAATTCAAAGGCTGCCTGCTGCATCATGTCATGGAAAAGTGATTTCGCTTTTTCGGTACCGTAGGCAAGCTCGCTGATCTTTAAGTGTCTGTCCTCGAGATCGGCACGTGTCAGGGTACAACGGATTTGATTTTCATTGATCTTTTCAATTTTCATATAATCACTTCCTAGCTGTAAATAATCTTATACTTACTCAATAGTAGTATAAACAAAAAATAAAATTCTGTAAATAAAATTTAGAAAAAATACTTGCATTCGCAGAAAACAGGAGTATAATATCTGGACAGAGGTAGTATTCCCGGATGACTGTGTACAGTAATAAAGGAGGGGATATTTACGAATCTATTTTCCGGTCAGCATTTCTGCATATAGTTTATGCAAAGCAGTCCTTGATTTATCTCACTAAAAGCATTTCTGCAATCAGTTCGATAGAATCAAAATAGAGCATATCACAATTATTCTCAGTTTATATTCATTTAATCACAAAAGAACCCACTAAATAAATTCAGACGATTCATGATTTTGAAAAATAACGGGAACGGTGCTACCTTTTTCAGCATACGGGGTATCATAAATAATATATCACGATAAGAAACCTGTGCACTTCACAAGGGGATACTCCGGGCCGCAGTCATAGAAAAAGGTTTTTCAAAATTCTGTTTCAGATTATCAGAAAGAAAAGGGAAACAGTATGGAGAGCGATATTATAGAGGACGAGCAATACAGGAATCTGTTTGTAGAACTCTCGGAGTATGAGCGGATGGGAGTACGGATGAAAATGAACGGACATCCGGCCAGTCCGCTGCAGATTGCGTCCGCACATGCAGTGAAGGAAGAACTTTCCTATATGAGAGACTATGTGGCGGATGAGAACGGTAAAGTTAAAGAAGTCAGATTTGTGAAACTGTCAAACATAAAGTAAAAAGCGATAATCCCCCTTTACGCAGAAACAGGTAGTGAACAGAGCCGAAAATGTCAAAATTATTAATGACGTGCAGAAGAAATCTTGATATAATGTGAGCGTATACAGGAGGTATGGACATGGATGAAAGACGAGGCAAAAGGAGACCGGATGGACGGCCGGCCAGAAAAAGACAAAGGCCGGTACAGCAGCAGGATCCAAGACGCCGGAATCAGGAAAGCAGACGCCAGAAAGAGCTTGAGATGCGCCGCCAGATCCGAAGACGGAAAAAGAGAAGAAAACGCATCCTGATTCTTCTTCTGCTCTTACTTATCGCAGTGATCGCAGCAGGAATAGTATTATGGATCAGATATGGCCCGTCGAGGGAAGAAGCAGATAAAAATGAGTATTTTGGTATTACAGACACCAGCCAGGTGGGACTTGCGATCGACAATCAGATTCCAGATGTAAAGAGCATGAAAGAAGGAAGCGAAGTCTATCTGGATTTCGATTCTGTACACGATTACGTAAATCAGAGATTTTACTGGGACTCTAATGAAAACCGGCTGCTTTATACTTTACCGGACAGGACGCTCAGCATTCCGGCTGGCGCGACAGAATTTGAATCCGAAGATGGAACACAGACGAGAGACTATGAAATTGTAAAAGTGGAAAATGATACCGTTTATCTCGCGCTGGATTTTGTAAAAGAATATACGGACATGTCACTGGATGTCTATGAAAATCCGGACAGAGCAGTGATTGTAACCAACAAGGAAGAAAACCACGCCAGGGTGAGCAAAGATACCGAGGTCCGGATCCTGGGAGGTGTAAAGAGCCCGATCCTGACTGAAATCAGTAAATCAGACGACGTGGTTGTCATCGAAGAAGCCGGATCCTGGATGAAAGTGAGAACCGTGGACGGGTATATCGGTTATGTGAAATCCAATACCCTGGAAAAAGCCGAAAAACAGACACGGAAATCTGAATATGAAGAGCCGGAATATACCAATATTCAGAAAGACTACAAGATCAATCTGGCATGGCATCAGGTTACAAGCCAGGCGGCCAATGAAAATGTGGCCTCCGTCATTGCAGGAACGACAGGACTGACTACAATTTCTCCAACCTGGTTCACAATCCAGGATACAAACGGCAATATTACGTCTCTCGCAAGCAGTGCCTATGTGGATGCCGCACATCAGGCAGGGCTGGAAGTATGGGGGCTGGTTGACAACTTTACCAATCAGGTCGATACACTTGCGGTATTAAGCAACACACAGAGCAGGGCCAATATGATCAGCCAGCTGATTACCGAGGCACAAAACAGCGGACTTGACGGCATCAACGTGGACTTCGAGCAGATCACCGAGGAGATGAGCGACCACTATATTCAGTTTATCCGGGAATTATCTGTTGAGTGCAGGAAGAACCAGATCGTTCTTTCCGTGGATAACTATGTACCTGGATTTACAAGCCATTACAACAGAGAAGAACAGGGCATTGTAGCAGATTACGTGATCATCATGGGATATGACGAACACTTCGCGGGCTCTGAAGAAGCCGGCTCTGTTGCATCGATTGACTTTGTAAGAGAAGGTATCACAGAGACACTCAAAGAAGTACCAAAAGAGAAAGTCATTAACGGACTTCCGTTTTTCACGAGGCTGTGGATCGAATCATCCAGCGGCCTGACAAGCCAGGCGATCGGCATGCAGGAGGCAGAAACGGCCGTAGCCAATGCAGGCGTGACAGCATCCTGGGATGAAGAGACCCAGCAGAACTACGCAGAGTGGACTGCAGACGGAAACACGTACAAAATATGGCTTGAAGACGAACAATCCCTGGAGGCCAAGCTCAAAGTCATGCAGGAATACGATCTTGCAGGAGCAGCCGCATGGAAACTCGGATTCGAAAAATCAGGTATCTGGGAACTGATCTCCAGGTACGTGAACGGATAACAGAATACAAAAAGAAAATAAAAACTGAATAACGAACAAAGAAAGACGGAGCCGCTTGCCTCGAAGCGGCTCCGTTATTTTTGTGGAGGCTGTAGGGGACGTGTTCCGGTGCACAGGTACACGACGTAAACGGCAAAAAAACGCTCGGAACCCGCATAAAATAAGGCAAAACTCGAATTTTCAGATTTTTTTCATCGGGGACAGGTTCCTTTTCATCGGAACACGTCCCCGATGAAAAGTCTATCGTACAGTCTTTATTCATATATTTGTTTTAAAGACGGGAACGTAAAGGGATTATGGTATGGCGGATAAAGTGAAGTGGGTGCTGGCACTTCTGATTCTTGTTTTTGTGTTGTACGGGATACAGAAGGTGGAGAGTATAGTGACGCAGGGAGAAGTACAGGCGCAGAAGGCGGATGTAGTGATTGATGCCGGACACGGAGGGAAGGATCCGGGGAAGGTCGGTGTTAATGACGCGCTTGAAAAGGATATTAATCTTCAAATTGCAGGGAAGCTGAAGGAGGAACTGGAGGCAAGGGGGATTTCGGTTCTGATGACACGGGAAGAGGATCAGGGGCTGTATGATGAAAATGCTGATAATAAGCAGGTGCAGGATTTAAAGCGGCGGGTAGAATTGATTAATGAGACGGCCCCGGCACTTGCGGTCAGTATTCACCAGAACAGTTATCCTTCGCCGGATGTGAGCGGTGTTCAGGTTTTTTATTATGAGCATTCGAAAGAGGGGGAAGAGATGGCCTCGGTCGTGCAGAAGCAGATGGAAAACTTGGAGGGGACAAAAAACCGGCCGGTAAAGGGCAATACGACTTACTATCTTCTGAAACGTACAGAAGTCCCGACATTGATTATTGAATGCGGATTTCTGAGTAATCAAAGCGAAGCTCAGAAACTGACGGAGGAGGATTATCAAAATTCCCTGGCCAGAGTGATTGCCGATGGTATCGAGGAATGTCTGCAGTGAAGGGTTCCGAAAAGAGGATGAGTGTGTTATAATAAAATTTATGGAAACAAGAATAGAAAAAATTGACAGAATGCAGATCGATGAAACGATCATGGAAACAGCGGGAGAAATCATAAAGCAGGGAGGCCTGGTCGCATTTCCAACGGAGACCGTTTACGGCCTGGGGGCGAATGCGCTTGATGAGGAGGCGGCGAGAAAAACATATGCGGCAAAAGGCAGACCTTCTGATAATCCACTGATTGTACATATTGCAGAGAAAGATGCACTGGATGGAATTGTGGAAGAAATTCCGGCAGGAACAAGAACGCTTGTTGATAAGTTCTGGCCGGGCCCGCTTACCTTGATTTTGAAGAAAAACGAAAGAGTACCGTACGGAACGACGGGAGGACTTGACACGGTTGCGGTGCGTATGCCGGACGACGAGATTGCGCTGCAGCTGATCCGGAAAGGCGGAGGTTATGTTTCTGCACCGAGCGCAAATACATCGGGGCGCCCGAGTCCTACGACTGCACAGCATGTTGCGGAGGATCTGGACGGAAAGATCGATATGATTCTGGATGGAGGCAGTGTCAATATTGGAGTGGAATCCACCATTCTGGATATGACCTGTGTGCCGCCGATGATTCTAAGACCGGGTGCAGTCACGAAAGAAATGCTGGAAGAGGTGATTGGTGAGGTCAGGATGGATCAGACCCTGATTTCGGAGAACAGCAGCCAGGCTCCAAAGGCTCCTGGTATGAAATACCGTCATTATGCACCGAAAGCGCAGATGATTCTGATCGAGGGGAAGCCTTCAGATACAGTTCTTGCGATCAAACAGCTCGCATATGATAAGGCGATGTTTGGGAAAAAAGAAAATGGAGAAGGATACCGGATCGGTATTATTGCTACTGCAGAGACGATGAGTCAGTATACATACGGAACCGTGAAAAGTATCGGAAGCAGGGAAAACCGTCGGACAATCACGAAAAATCTGTATGGAATTCTCAGGGAATTTGACGAAGAAGGCGTGGATATTATCTACAGTGAAGGTTTTTTCGGAGAAGCAATCGACACCGCCATTATGAATCGTCTATTAAAAGCGGCAGGCCACAAGCGGATTCCTGCCTCCGAGATTATCAAGCTGCAGGAATACCGGAAGATCATTTTTGTGAGCAAGGATGATAACTGTCGAGGCCCGATGGCAGAGCGCCTTCTGCAGAGGCAGATTCTTCTGCAGGAATATGACATTCAGTCCAGGGGCATGATCGTACTGTTTCCGGAGCCGTTAAATCCGAAAGCAGAGGAAATCATGCGGAGAAATGGTGTGGACACGACAGAGCATGAGGCCCTGCCTTTTGAGGAGAAAGATATTACTCCGGATACCCTGATTCTGACAATGGAGAAAGCGCAGAAGAGAAAAATTATTACAGAGTATGGATTCCACAGCAACATTTTCACTTTGGGTGAATATATCGGAGAAGAAAAGGAAGTGGAGTCCATGTACGGAAAGTCTCTGGAGGAATATGAGGAATCCTATATGGAGTTGGAAAATTATATGAGAAAACTGGCTAGAAAGCTGAATATGGAGGCAAAGGAAAAATGGGAAGAGTACATATAATGGACCATCCGCTGGTTCACCATAAAATTGATTATATCCGCCGCAAAGAGGTTGGAACAAAAGAATTCCGTGAGATCATTGAGGAGATCTCCATGCTGATGTGCTATGAAGCGACAAGAGGGCTGAAACTTGCGGATGTGGAGATTGAAACGCCGATTTGCAAGATGACAGGAAAAGAGCTGGCGGGCAGAAAGCTTGCTGTTGTCCCGATACTTCGTGCCGGCCTTGGAATGGTGGAAGGAATTCTGAAGATGATTCCGGCGGCAAAGATCGGCCACATCGGTCTTTACAGAGATCCGGAGACATTGCAGCCGGTAGAATATTACTGCAAGCTGCCGTCAGACTGCGATAAAAGAGAGGTCTTCGTGGTAGATCCGATGCTTGCTACAGGCGGATCCAGTTCCGAGGCGCTCACCATGCTGAAGGAAAAAGGGGTAAAAAATATGACATTCCTCTGTATCCTTGCAGCACCGGAAGGACTGGAAAAGCTTCGGGAAGATCATCCGGATGTGGACATTTATGTTGGGGCGCTTGATGAAAAGCTGAATGAACATGGATATATTGTACCGGGGCTTGGAGATGCAGGAGACCGTATCTTCGGAACCAAATAGCAGGAAGGTGATAAAATGAACGCCAAGAGAAAAGATTATCTGTCCTGGGACGAATATTTTATGGGAATTGCCATGCTGTCCGGCATGCGTTCCAAAGATCCGAATACCCAGGTAGGATGCTGCATTGTGAGCCAGGATAATAAAATCCTTTCTATGGGTTATAACGGGCTGCCGAATGGTTGCTCCGATGATGAGTACCCGTGGGCCAGGGAGGGGGATGATCCGCTGGAGACCAAATATGTGTATGCGGTCCACAGCGAGTTGAATGCCATTCTGAATTATGGAGGAGGCAGCTTGAAGGGAGCCAAGATTTATGTTTCCCTGTTTCCGTGTAATGAATGTGCAAAAGCCATTATCCAGGCAGGCATTAAAGAAGTAATTTATGACTGTGACAAGTATGAGGACACCGCCTCTGTGATTGCATCAAAACGGATGATGGATTCAGCAGGAGTGAGATACTATCAGTATCACCGGACAGGCCGGGAAGTAAAGATTAAATTATAAATTCTGCTTCCTGATCAGGAAGTATCTATAAAGAGGGACATTCTGAGATTCCAGGGAATCCGGATGCCCCTCTTTATTCATTATGCGAAATACTGATGAAACTATAAAAAAACTAGATGAGTTCCTGCCCGGGGAGGACAGTACTGTCAAGTACAAACTGTCGAAAATGCTGCACGCATGGCGGCAGAAAGATGCGGCTGTCGTGTACCATAAAAAGATTTCGTTCACATGCGGGGGTATTGATCTGCAGAATCTTGAGATCCAGCTTTAAGAGTAAATCCATATAAGGTACGACTGCAATACCAAAGCCTTGTGCAGTCAGCCCGGCAATGACCTGATCCTCTTCTGTCTCGTAGGCGATCTTTGGTTCTGTGTTTATGTCGGAAAACATCTGATCAACCACGGCACGGATACCTGAGCTTTTATCAAAAAAGATCTGTGGGTAGGGAGCTGTCTCGGCCAGGTCAACAGTATGGCGGGAGGCAAGCGGATGTCCTTTTGGGACAATCAGAACAAGATCCTGCTTCTGTACCGGAACCGCTGTGAAGTTCAGTCTGTCCGGCGGCTGAGAACAGAAGACCAGGTCATATTTCCGCTTTGAAAGGCCGTCCAGAAGGCTTTGTGTCACCCCGGTATGAAAGGTAAACTGGAGATCCAGATCGGGGTGTGCTTTTAAAAAGGCAGATGCCAGACGAGGGACAAACTCGACTCCCAGCGTCCGCAGAAGTCCAAGGCGGATCAGCCCTTCGCCCCGTGCACTGCGTCGGATAGATTCCATTCCGGCATCCAGAGTAGATAATGTGTGTTCTGCGCAGTCAAGGAATTCTTCGCCAAAACGGGTGAGTGTTGTATTTCGCCCGCTTTTTTCAAAGAGGGGAACCCCAAGCTCCTGTTCAAGCTGTGCGATTGCATGGCTTAAATTTGGCTGTGAAATACAGAGCTGCGCGGCTGCTTTTGTATAATGCTGTACATGCGCCAGGGTGACAAAGTAACGTAGATAAAATAAGTTCATACAGGCACGTCCTTCCCTTCCATAACGGTATCATCTAAATCATAAAAAATTTTATAACTTTATGTAAATTATTCATTTGCGAACCATTTATCTCCATACTAAACTGAATGGATGGAAAGTGTAAGGATATCTTATGGGGAGGAAAGAAAAAATGAGGGAGAAACAGATGGAAGCTGAGAAACCGGTGTGGAGAGGAGAAGCGGCACTTGTGGCGGCTGTTATTATGAATACGTTTGGAGTAGTACTGATGTTGTATTCCGGATCCGGAATATCTGCCATCTCCAGTGTGCCGTTTGCTTTTTCGGAGGTCTTTCCGCATCTTTCACTTGGGACATGAACCTATCTGTTTCAAGGGCTTCTGATACTGAGCCTTATGATTTTGAGGAAACGCTTTGTCCCGGAATATCTTTTCAGCTTTGTGGTGGGATTCGTGTTCGGAGAATTACTGGACGTTCATGAATTATGGATTCATATTCTGCCGGAGACAACCGGTTGGCGTGTCATCTATTTTGTTGTCAGTTATCTTCTGATCAGTTTCGGAATCGCGTTGTCAAACCGATGCCGTCTTCCGATTGTGCCGACGGACCTTTTCCCGCGGGAGATGGAGCAGATTACAGGAATCACGTATTCAAAAATAAAAATTTCTTTTGATGTTATCTGTCTGGCTGTGACTGCCGGAATGACAGGAATTTTTCTGGGACATCTGGATGGATTGGGAGCCGGAACGATTCTGGCGGCATTTACAATGGGGAAAAGTGTAGGGGTAATGGGCAGCTGGATGGACCGGCATGTGCGATTTACATCATTTTTGTCAGGAGAAAAGCTCTGCCGGTATGCAGGATGATAACCGGATGAATAGAAATAATTATGCGAAAAGGGACGTTGTTTTTGACGTCCCTTTTTCGGTGGACCTATGTTAATGCAGGGGTTCGTTTGGCCTGCTTGATAAGAAAACTGTATCGTTTACGGGCGGCATTCCCCTGAAAAATATAGCTGTCAATCAAATCCGGATCAGAGGCGTTTTGAAAGAGATTGTCGGCAGCTTCGATCTCCTTCCTGACAAGTGCAATCTCCGTTATAAGATCAGAATAAGAACTTCTGAGATAAACATCGGCTTCATAATGGTGATTCGTGTTTGTTGGCATGATATCCCTTCCTTCCTAAAGTTATAGTTATAGTATGTACAAAAACAGGAATAAAATACCAGTTTGGAAGAATAGAATGTACTAAAAGAAGCGGGGAGTATGAGATGAAAGAAAAGGGAATCGAGATCATCATCAACTTTATTGTCCGGGCTGTTCTTGGGGCGGCTGTTATCTTTTTTGTGAATCAGTTTCTGGATTCTCAGAAAATACCGGTTGCCGTAGGATTAAATCCGTTTACTGTTTTGACAGGCGGAATCCTTGGACTTCCTGGGGTTGCGCTCCTTTATGGCATTGTATGCTGGGAAATTTTGTGAGAGTTTCACAAAGATCAGGGAAATGAAAAAAACCGGTGGACAAAACTCTTAAACCGGTCTATAATGCATATCACAAAACAAAATTCTTTTGTTTTATCCGGATCACCCGGAGTCTTATTTGAAAAGCGTCGGGAAAGCGCTTATCTATATCAGAGCCGAATCGGCTGTAATGATTCATGAACAGACAAATGATTATATGCGGAGAAGAGGAGTTGTATGTACTGCGGCTTGCAGATATGATTGCCGACAGGGAAGAGCTGGATCTTCAGGTACAGGTCTGCACCTCTTTTGAGCAGGAAGAAAGACTGGAGGAGTTTCAGGAAGCAGAACTTCTGCTGATCGGGGATGAGATTCCCTACGAGAAGAGGCAGACAAGCAGAGCTGCCAGAAGATTTGTGCTGACAAGTCAGGAAGGAGCAGAGGTGGGGGAAGAGGAGGTCCCGGTCTATAAATACCAGTCCGTCCATAAGATTTTTGCCAGGATCATGGAAGTATGCCTGGATCACGACCGTGCAGGCCTGTTTCAGGTGCCGCGCAGAGATAATCAGCGTCTGATTGTCGTTTATTCTCCTATTCACAGAATCGGGAAAACACGTTTTGCGAGGGCGCTCGGATATGAGCTGTCCAGAGATGAAGAGACACTTTATATTAATATGCAGGAATATCCCGGATGGGGAATGCACAGGGAAGAAAAGAGCGCATCTCTGGCGGATCTTCTCTATTATTCCCGCCAGGAGCAGAATCATCTGGGGCTGCGTCTGACATCTATGGTGCAGGATCAGGAAGGACTGGCTGTTCTGGATCCGATACCGGTGAGCCGGGATTTGAAAGAGGTGGCATGGGAGGACTGGAATTCTCTGATTCTTCAGATCCTGAAGAAAGGTCCGTATCAAAATATGATCCTCGATCTCAGTGAAAGTGTTCAGGGCCTGTTTGAAATTCTGAAGATGTGTGATGAGTGGTACCTTCCCTATATCGAAGACGAGGACGAAGAGCGGAAACTGGAGCAGTTTTTTGACACACTGGAACTGATGGGATGCAGGAAGCTGCGGCAGAAGGCGCGGATGACAGAGATGAAGGGGGAGCCGGAAATATGTGTAAAGAAGGCATTACAGTATGATAAGAACACTGCATATGGAAAAGCTGCAGGAGCAGGTCATGGCGAAGCTGGATCTGTCGAGAGAAATCGAAGATGGCGAACTGGTCGAATTGATTTATCAGGTGCTGGAAGAGTATACCAAAGACAAGTACATTCCGCTCCGGATGAAGATGGAATTTGGTAGAGATCTGTTTAATGCATTCAGAAAGCTGGATATTCTCCAGGAACTTCTGGAGGACGAGTCGATCACTGAGATCATGATTAATGGACTGGAAAATATTTTTGTGGAAAAGGGAGGAGAGATTTATCAGTATGAAAAAAGATTTGTATCCCGGAAAAAGCTGGAAGATATCGCGCAGCAGATTGCCTCCGGCTGCAACCGGACAGTCAATGAGGCGGAACCGATCGTGGACGCAAGGCTTCCGGACGGCTCCAGGGTCAACCTGGTGCTTCCACCGGTGGCGCTCAACGGTCCGATTATTACAATCCGGAAGTTCCCGAAAGAAGGAATTACGATGAAACGGCTGATTGCCTGGGGAAGTATCTCCAAAGAAGCTGCGGAATTTCTGGAAAAGCTTGTAAAGGCAAAGTACAACATGTTTATCAGCGGCGGCACCGGTTCCGGAAAGACGACATTTCTCAATGCCCTTTCCCAGTTTATACCGGAGGACGAGAGGATTATTACTATCGAGGACAACGCGGAACTGAAATTACAGTCTCTACCCAATCTCGTAAGGCTGGAAGCCCGGAATGCCAACATGGAAGGAGAAGGAGAAATTGATATCCGTGAGTTGATCCGGACGGCACTTCGGATGCGTCCGGACCGCGTGATTGTAGGTGAGGTGCGAAGCGCAGAGACGATCGATATGCTGCAGGCTATGAATACGGGGCATGACGGTTCCTTAAGTACCGGTCATGGAAACAGTCCGAAGGATATGATAGGAAGGCTGGAAACCATGGTGCTCATGGGGATGGAGATTCCGATCGAAGCGGTACAAAGACAGATAGCATCCGGGATTGATATTATCATCCATCTTGGAAGGATGCGGGACAAGACCCGGAAGGTCCTTGAGATTCTTGAAATTACTGGATATGAGGAAGGCAGAATACAGATGCATACACTGTATGAGTTTCAGGAGAAAGGAAGCAGCCACGGGAAAGTGAGGGGAAGTCTTGTTAAAAAAGAGGAATTACAGAAAAAAGAAAAACTGCTGGCGGCAGGATATTAGAAAGGGAGAATATCTGACAGGATGCCTTGGAGCCGTGGGAGCGGCCGGGCTGACAGCGCTTTTATTCTACCGGTCCACAGTGGCGGCACTGGTACTTCTGCTCCCGGTGGGAGGAACATTTCTGTATGTCTGGGAAAAGGAAAAATTAAGAAGAAAAGAAAGAGAATTTACAAGACAGTTTCTGGATGCGCTTCAGTCGGTATCCGCCGCCTTAAATGTGGGATATTCTCTGGAAAATTCTCTGCTGGAAGCGGGAAAGGAAATGCGGATCATGTACCGGGAGCAGGACCGGATCTTAAAGGAATGGAATTATATGATCCGGCAGATGAAGATGAATATTGGAGTAGAGCGGATCCTGGAGGAGTTTTCCGAACGGATAGATCAGGAGGATGTCAGAAATTTTGTTACGGTCACTGCGACTGTAAAAAAGAGCGGGGGAAATATGGCAAGAGTGATCCGGCAGACAATTTCTCAGATTCAGGAGAAGGAGGAGCTGAATCAGGAAATCGAAACTGTAATCTCCGCCAAAAAGATGGAGTTTCTTGTCATGGCAGTAATTCCATTTGGAATGATCGCCTATATGATGCTCAGCTTTCCGGAATTTATGGAAGTTCTTTATCAGGGAGTCCCGGGCAGGGCGGTCATGACAGGATGTCTCGTTTTATATCTGGCAGCGTTTGGAACCGGGTTTCGTATGATACAGATTGAGGTGTGAGAGGATGGACATAAAAGCAATAGCAGTGACCGGAGCAGCATATTTAATTTTGCTGGTCCTGCTTTGGAAAACAGGAAAAGGGAAGATAAGAAACAGGGAAAAAAGAAAGCGGATCAGAAAGGGAATCTGGTTTTTCTTTCTTGTCAACACAATCAGCGTGGCCGTTTTTATATGGACGGGACAGGACAGGCCGGTGAAAGACGGGAAGATTGGAAGAAATCAGAAAGGCGGCGGAAGCCGGAATGAAACGGTGTTTGCGACGGTCGAGGGAGTGGATGAAGATATCCCGATTCAGATCCGGGTGGATGAGCAGGGATATACGAAAGAGGAGGCAGAAAAAATCCTTACGGACGAGGCAGAGAAGCTGGAAAAGAGAATTCTGGGAGAGAATCAGGATCTGGGGCATGTTACGTCAGATTTGAATCTGTTGACTTCTCTTCCGGATTATCCGGTATCCGTTCAATGGACGCTGGACGATTATCAGTACATAAGTATAGACGGAAGTCTTAAGGAGGAAATCCCGAAAGAAGGAATCGGGGTTCAGCTGACAGCTGTTTTAAGCTTTGATCAGGGAGCGGATGAAGCAGTAGAGCGGACGAGGGATATAACAGTGACGCTGTATCCGCCGAAGCTTCGGAATCCGGATGAGATCATAGAAGCTCTGGAGCAGTTGGTGGATTCAGAGAACGAAATCAGCAGGGAGGACGAAGCGCTGTATCTTCCGGATGAAATTGCGGGAAGAAAGGTTTCCTGGGGATACCGGTCAACCGTCAACGGGTATCAGGTGATGGGAATGGGAGTGCTGGTCTTTGTGGCGGCCGCTGCATGGAGAAGGCAGAAGGTAAATGATGCGGCAAGAGCCAGAAAAGAGCAGCTTCTCAGAGATTATCCGGAGATTCTGGAACAGTTTTCCCTGCTGATCGGTGCAGGGATGACTGTGAAAGGAGCATGGTACAAGATTGTGGAAAACTATCAGGAAAGACGGGAGACCGGGGGAAAACGGCCGGCTTATGAGGAGATGATGCGGACATGTTTTGAAATGCAGGGAGGTGTACCGGAAGGAGAAGGATATGAGAATTTCGGAAAACGGTGTCAGATACAGGAATATATGCGACTTGGACTTCTTCTTTCCCAGAATCTGAGAAAAGGAACGAGAGGCATTACAGAACTGCTCGGTCTGGAAGCAGTTCATGCCTTTGAGGACCGGAAAGCGCGGGCAAAGAGAAAGGGCGAGGAGACAGGAACGAAACTTCTCGTGCCGATGATCATGATGCTGGCAGTGGTACTGGTCATTGTTATTGTACCGGCCTTCTGGAGCATGGGAATTTGAAGGAATCCAAAGACAGGAAACAAAGGAGGTTGCAAAATGTTGTGGTTACAGATGAATGCAAGACGAATTTGGAACAGGATAGAAGAATGTCTGAAAGATGAAAGTGGAATTGGAGTGGTGGAAATCATATTGATTCTCGTTGTACTGATCGGACTTGTCATTATCTTCAAGACCCAGCTGACAGAGCTCGTTCAGACGATTTTCAATAAAATTACAAGTGAAAGCGGAAAGATTTAGAAACATGATTCCGGCCGGAAAAAAGAAAGAAGATGCACAGCTGACAGTGATGATGAGCCTTTTGATCCTGATTCTGCTGACGTTTACAGCCGGGATTTTAGAGAGTGCGTCCATTCAGACATCAAAGAATATCAGGCGGGCGGACACGGAGCGGGCGGTGGAATCATTGTTTGCGGAGTATCAGAAGGAACTTCTGGAAGAGTATGATCTTTTCGGACTGGACGGTACGTACGAGACAGGAAATTATTCGGAAGAAAGAGTATTGAACCGTATAACCGTATATGGAGCGGTTGCAGGAGAGAGTCAGGTGGAAGCCGTCCGCTTTTTGAGTGACGGAGAAGGCCGGGAGTTCGCGGATCAGGTCTGCAGATATATGGAGAACAGGTTCGGAATCGATATTATCAAGGATCTGACCGGGAAAGAAGATGAGGCGAAAAAACAGGAAGAAGAGGCCGAAAAGTATCAGCAGCAGGAAGAGGAGACAGAAAAGAAGATGGATGAGATTCTGGCATCTCACGGGACATCGGAAGGCTCTTCCGAAGGAAGCGGGGAGGAGACGGAAAATCCACTGGGGATTTTGCAGAAGCTGAAAAGGAAAGTACTGACGGAGATTGTTCTGCCGAAAGACCGGACCATTTCACAGAAAAGTGTGGAAGGAACTCCGGGAATTTCCGGGCGGGAGAGACGGGAAGGCAAGGGAGATGTACCTGCCACAGAGGAAACGGGAAACGAAAAGTTGTATTTTATTGCCTATATTCCAGAGCATTTTGGAAGCTATATCAGTCCGGGAGAAAATCGTCCGCTGGAATACGAACAGGAATACCTGATCGGCGGAAATACAGATGACATGGAAAATCTGCAGGAAGTACTGGATAAAATCCGAAATCTCCGAATGGCACCGAATTATTTCTATCTTCAGACAGACGAGACGAAGAAGGCGGAAGCAAAAGTGCTGGCCGGTGTAGTAAGTACCCTGATGGGAAATCCGGAATTGACGGATGTAGTATGCCAGATCATCCTGATGGCCTGGGCATACGGGGAGAGCGTGATGGATCTTCGGACACTGACTGCCGGGGGAAAGGTGCCGGCGGCCAAGAGTAAAGAGACATGGAAGCTGAGTCTCTCAGGCCTGCTAAAGCTTGGGACAAAAGAAGACTCCGGAGCAAGTGAAGCCGGAGAAAGCGGATTCGGGTACGATGACTACATGAAGATGCTGTTTCTTCTGGAATCCAAAGAAACGCTGCGGCTCCGGATGCTGGATCTGATTGAATGGAATATGAAGATGCGGCTGGACTGTCCGTTTTTTCAGGCCGATGCCTGTATTACAAAACTCAGGATTCAAAGTACATGCAGACTCAGAAGAGGAATTACGTACCAATTTTCGACATATTATGCATATCAATAACAAATCTGTGAAAACAGTTCTTATTTCATATCTGACAGATCAGTCTGATATACAGAAAGGAGGTAAAGCGAGGTGCCTTTTTGTGACAACTCAGGTGATTTAAACTACATACAAACCATGGTCAACGAATTTTCAGACCCTAAAATATATAGAAAGGAGACAGATTCTGATTCGCTTCATAGATGGAAGCAGCTTTCCCCACGAAATAAGAAGTGTACCTTAAAGGCACCTGTCTTTACCTCCTTTTCTGGAGGAAGTATGACTGTGGAAGCAGCCTTTGTGGTTCCTCTTTTCCTGTTTGCGGTACTGGCCTTTTTATACTTGTTTGAGGTGATGGCAGTACAGACAAATATCCGGGCGGGGATGCAGTATGCGGGCAGAAAATATGCGGAACAGGCTTATCTGAATCCATTTGTCAGTACAGAAGAACTGGAGGAGGATATCCGGGAGGAAGTCAGCACAGAACGGCTGGAGCGTAGCATGGTAAAAGGAGGTGCTTCCGGGATTGACTGCAGCAGTTCCTACGTGGATCTTATGAATCAGATTTTGTATCTGAACACATCGTATACGGTGGAGATCCCTGTTCCGGTATTTGGAATCTTCAATGTAGAAAAAGAAGAGAGCATCCGGATAAAAGGGTGGTGCGGCTATGAATCGTCTATCCCTGTCCAGGCGGAGCAGAAGATTGTGTATGTGACAGAAAACGGGGTAGTGTATCATCAGGACTACCACTGCTCCTATCTGGATCTGTCGATCCATATGGTTCCGTCCTCCGGGCTGGAGGAATTGCGAAATGCGTCGGGCGGGAAGTATTATCCTTGTGAAAGATGCGGACAAAATGTGGCAGGAATGGGAGTATATGTCACGGACTACGGAAGTAAATATCACACGTCCATGTCCTGCAGCGGTCTGAAGCGAAAGATTTACGCGGTTCCGGTTTCGGAGACAGCAGGGAAAGGAGCGTGCTCAAAGTGTGGGAAATAAAAATCTGCAATGCCTTGTTTTTAATTTTTCAGGCAGTTTGTTCGGCATATGATATCCGCATCCGTGCGGTTCCGAGATGGCTTCTGCTTTGCGGAAGCGCGCTGGCAGCGCTGACACGGCTTATAGGAATCGGAAGCGGAACCTGGATTTATGTCTGGGGTGCTCTGGCCGGCAGTGCATTTCTGATCGTCAGCAAATGTACAGATGAAGCGCTCGGGTTTGCAGACAGCTGGATGATTTTTGTACTGGGTGTGTATATGGGAATCTGGAAACTGGCAGCCGCTTTGAGCATTGCCTTTTTTGCGGCAGGGATTTGGAGTCTGGGAAAAGTAGTACTGCAAAATGGCGGATATAAAGATACATTCCCGTTTCTCCCCTTTTTGACAGCCGGATATTTGGGAGTGATCGGATGGTAGAAGAAAAATGGAGTGGCAGTTTTACTGTGGAAGCAGCAGTTCTCGTCTCGGCGGTTCTGCTTTTGACTTATGGGGTCATCATGGCGGTTTTCTACTACCATGATAAAAATATTTTAACAGGAACCGCTTATGAGACCGCGGTGATTGCGGGAAGAAAGCAGAAAAAAGAACCGCCTTTTCAGAAAGAAGAAATACAACAATTATGGAAAGAAAGAATTTCCGGAAAGATGATTCTTTTTCGGAAAGCAGAGGTAGAAGTAGAATGTCAGAAGGAGTATGTGTGGATTTCAGCTCAAGCATCGAGGAAAAGAATGAAGATTACAGTCGAAGCAAAAGTAGCACTTGTCGAGCCGGAGAGAAAGATCCGGGATATGAGGAAACTAAAAAAGGCAGCAGAAACAGGAACCTGAAAATCGGATACCGGAGAGACCTGAATACATCCTATTTTATTGTCGAATCAGACAGATTTTATCAATCGGACTATCAGCTGAAAATGCTGGCAAATAATGAAATCTGCGGACTTCTGCAGGTGAAAGGGCGTGGAGTAAACGGAAGAAGCCGGTATGAGTATGAAATCCAGGGAAAACATTCACTGGAATTTCTGACGCAGAAAGGACCGGTTACCTACGAAATGATTATAGCGATTATCGAAGATCTGCTGGCGGTTATGGAAGAAATGAGAGACTATCTGTTAAGCCCGAATCAGTTGCTGCTGGACCCGAGAAGTATTTTCTGTGAGAAAGGCCGGTATTATTTTTGCTATTATCCGGCCAATGAACAGGGAATCGCGGAAAGTTTTCATGAACTGACAGAATTTTTTGTCAGAGAGACCGATTATCAGGATCGTTCCGGGATTTATATTTCCTATGCCCTCCATAAAATGACGCTCGCGGAAAATTATCAGATCTGCCAGGTGATTGAGGAAATTTTAAATAATCAGGAAGAAGAATACGAGGATCAAGAAGCGGAAGAGGAAGATTATGAAGAAGATCTTTATGAATATGGAGATGAATATGAAGATGATGAAGAAGAGGAGCAGTATGATGACTGGGGACTGGAGGAGAAACCGGTCGGGGATGTAATAAAGGAGAAAATAGGAGGCTGGGGGTTTGTGAAACGTCTATTCGGACGTGGCATGGAAGCACCTCAGGATGATATATTGAGAGAGCAACGGAATGTTGACTGCAGAAAAAAGTATTGAAAGAGCCGGCAGGTTGCGCTAGACTTAATGTATATAACAAAAAACTGCCGACAACAGGTATGTGTTACGGGAATAAGAGAGTCGGTATACGGGACATGGATCAATGCCATGTCCCGTATCGGCACAATCACTTTGGATCTCCGGAAAGCCCGGGATGTACCGGGAGAGTGATCTCAAAAGTCGTTCCAAATCCGGGGCGGGAATCCACGGATACTGTTCCGTGATGTGCGAGAATGATATTCTGAACGACAGGAAGCCCCAGACCGGTTCCGGAAGATTTGGAAGTGAAAAACGGTGTAAAGATTTCCTTTAGCTGTTCTTCGGATATGCCGCAGCCGGTATCCTGAATCCGGATATGGATCCGGCTGTCATGGAACCAGGCTTTCAGATTGACGGACCCGGAACCGTGGATTGATTCCACGGCGTTTTTTAAAAGATTTAAAAGTGCCTGACGGAGTTTGACAGGATCTCCGGTGATGACAGGAAGATCTTCCAGCAGGGAAGTAAATTCAATCTCCGTATTGGCGCAGGACGCGGCGAAGGAGAGGACCAGTTTTTCCATAAAGCTCCGGAATGAAAAAGTTTCCGGATGAAGAGAGCTGCTGTTGTTAAACAGTGAAAACTCTTCCAGAAGATGCATCATGTATTCCAGATCCTGGCAAAGGGAGTCCCAGTACTCGAAGGAGCGGACCTCGGGATGCCGGGATTCGATCAGCTGCAGCGTGCCGGAAAGAAGAGTCAGGGGATTGCGGATTTCGTGGCAGATTTTGTGACGTTCCATATCCTGAGAATGGAGCAGTTTCTGAAACAGAGCAGACGCTTCAGCATCCTGATTTACATAGGATTGAAGACGCTGCATCTCATCGGATGTAAAAGACATAGGAATTTCCCACCTTTCTAAACAGTTCGATGCTTTCTAGTTTAGCACTGGTGGAGGCAATATTCAAATATCAATGTAAAGGAGTATGAGATATGAGAGACGATAATTGTATTTTCTGTAAACTTGCAAACGGAGATATTCCGACTGCGACGCTTTATGAAGATGAAGATTTCCGCGTGATTTTAGATGCAAGTCCGGCATCGAAAGGACATGCCCTGATTCTTCCGAAACAGCACTATGCAGACCTTTATGAGCTGGATGATGAGATTGCTGCAAAAGCACTTGTGCTTGCTAAAAAGATGGTGAAAAAGCTTACGCCGATTCTTGGATGCGATGGTTATAATATCGTACAGAACAATAAAGAGGCGGCAGGACAGACCGTATTCCATTTCCACATGCACCTGATTCCAAGATACAAAGGAGATAAAGTAGGTCTTGGCTGGAAAATGGGACAGCTTGATGAGGAACAGAAGAATGAGATACTTTCCAGAATCAGCGAAGAGTAAAACAGGGAATAACAAGAGGGTAAGGCGTAAGAAGCTCATATGGATGAAATACTATTTAATGATATCTATGATAAATATGTAAATATTGTCTGGAGAACAGCAAAGTATTACTCGGAAAATGAGACGGATGCCGATGAGATTACCCAACTCACTTTTGTGAATTTACTGATCAGTTATGAAAAGATCAGAAACAAGAACGCGATTGAGTCATGGCTTCGCACAACCGCTTATCGTCTGGCCTGCAGCCAGATGAGAAGGCGGAAACTGGAGATGCTGTTGGATGATGAGGGATTGGTGGCACAGATGGGCGAGGAAGTACCAGGTCCGGATGAGCTGATTTTCATGCGGGAACGCCGCAGAAAAGAAACAGAATTGACGAGTACGATGCTGGAAGAGCTGTATCAGCACAATCCAAGATGGTATGATGCAGTTGTCCGCGCGTTTGTGCTGGAAATTCCACAGAAAGAAATCGCAGAAGAGATGGGTATCCGTCTGGAGGCATTCCAGTCAATGCTGTTCAGAGCAAAGAAGTGGATGAAAACAAAATATGAGGCAGATTACAGAGAAATGAAATAATATAAAAAACAGGTGCCGATTCGACACCTATTTTTTGATTTCAGAGTTTTTATGGAACACTATTTTTGCGAAGCCCGGACAATGAGATCAATAATTGTCTCGATCGAATTCTGCATGCCGGAATCGCTCATTGCCTTTGTATATGTATCACGATCCTGATACAGGCGGTGGACAGTATCCAGAAGAATTTCGTCTGTAAGTGATTCTTCTTCCAGGACAATGCTGAATCCCTGACGCTCAAAGGAACGGGCATTGAGGATCTGATCTCCGCGGCTGGCGTTTGCAGGAAGCGGGATCAGGATATTTGGTTTACGCAGAGCCAGAAGTTCACAGATTGCATTGGCACCGGCACGGGAAATGACAATGTCGGCCAGCGCAAAAAGATCTTTCAGTTCTTTTTGAATGTATTCAAACTGTGCATAACCTTCCACCCGGGTCAAAGACTCATCCAGCTTTCCTTTTCCACAGAGATGGATCACCTGAAAGCTTTCCAGAAGTTTTGGAAGAATGTTCCGCACAGCCTGATTAACTGCAGCAGCGCCGAGGCTTCCGCCGATCACGAGAATAACAGGCTTTTGGGAAGTGAAATGGCAGAATTTCCTTGCTGCCTCCTTATCGCCTGTAAGCAGTTCCTGCCGGATCGGTGAGCCTGTGAGCACCGCTTTGTCTGCCGGAAGATTCTTTAATGTCTCCGGGAAATTGCAGCAGATCTTTGTCGCCGACGGCATGGAAAGCTTGTTGGCGAGACCAGGCGTGATGTCTGACTCATGAATGATAGTCGGGACATGATTCCGCTTGCCGGCCATGACAACCGGTACGCTGACAAAACCGCCCTTGGAAAAGATCACATCCGGCTTCAATGTCTTGATTAACTTATTTGCCTCATAAAATCCTTTTAATACACGGAACGGATCCGTAAAATTTTTCATGCTGAAATAACGGCGCAACTTGCCGGAAGAAATCCCGTGGTATGGAATATGAAAAGGTTCGATCAGATCTTTTTCAATTCCATTATAAGACCCGATATAGTGAATGTCATATTGAAGTTCTTTCAGGCGGGGAAGAAGGGCGATGTTTGGTGTAACATGCCCGGCAGTACCGCCGCCGGTTAAAATGATACGTTTCATGGCATGCCTCCGAAAATGCTTTTATGATTATTTATATTAAACAGAATTGAAATAAAGGTCAAGTCGGAGGAAAGAAAACGCAAAAAAAGGGGGACGAAATGAAAAAAGAAGATGAACTCATGAAAGAGTTCCTGCAGGAAGAGCTGGAGAAAGAGTCAGCACGGATAAAAGAAGAAGTAGAGCAGGATCCACCTCTGACAGAATCAGGGCCGGATCCGGAACTAAAAAATAAAATATGGAAACAGGCAGAAGAAATCCGGCGGCAGAGAGAAGCATATGAAAATCTGTCAGAAGCAGATAAGGAGGCCCTGCGTCTCGGAAAAGAACTGCAGCTCCGCCGGGAAGAGAAGGCGCGGGAAGAATTCTCCGAAGAACTCGCCCCGGAGTCACTGGAACTGGCGGCAGGCGCAGAAGAAAGGCAGCCTGAAAGTCACTCCGAAATACAAACGGCACAGGGAAGCCAGACCCCAAAAGTACGCGTGAGAAAACGAAGGAAAAAGACGATCGTTGCCCTGGCCGTGGCACTTGTCGCAGTGCTTGGGGTAGGGATAACGAGTTTTGGTGACGGGGGATTTGTGGCTGAGACGGTGGACAGAATACTGGGAGGAAGAAAAACAACAAATATAACTGCTGAAGATGATAATTCTGACATTACTCAGCAGGAGGAAATTGCAGAGGAAAAAGTTTTTCAACAAATTAAAGATGATTTCCAATTTGATCCAGTCCGAATGGATTATAAACCTCTTGACATGGAGATGGTGGATTATATTTTAGAGCCAGAGTTTTTATCGGCAAGTATTTACTATCAGTATGGAGAGAATGTATTAACTTATTATATAACACCAGTGTATCAAGGGCTTTCTTTTGGTTATGATATTGAAGATCCAGTTGTAGATAAATATATAAAAAAGGTGGAAGATACAGAAATTCATGTAACAGAATATCTGATAGAAGCTTCAAATCAGCAGGAATTTTCGGCAGAATTTGAATACAAGGACATTACTTATATCTTAACCGGAATCATCGAAAAAGACGAATTTGAAAAAATTTTGGAAAATCTCCACTTTTTTTGAAAAAAAGCGAAAGATTTTGGAAGTTCGTGCGTCTATATAGTAGAGGAGCAAAAATATGAAAAGAAAAAAGTTGTTATCAAAGGCAGCGGCAATGATGACAGCGGCAATGCTGGTATTCGGAGTATCCGGTCAGATGGTCAGCGCAACAGAGGAGAGTGTTGAGCAGATTGGATATATCATGGTACAGCCGAGAGGAGTCTATCTCCAAGGTGGATTTTCCAAGATCAGCAAAGTTGGTGATGGAAAAATCACAGCAGGAGGAAACACTTCTGCACAGAAAGTTGTTTCAGAAGTCAGCATTAATGTGAATGTGGAGAGGAAAGTGAATGGTTCATGGAAGCATTATACATCCTGGACAGCCACAAAAAATAACGCTATTGGAATTACATCCTACAAAACGCTGACAGTGCCGAAGGGTTATTATTACCGTGTCAGAAGCGTACATTACGCAAACTCAGATGTAAGCAGTTCTGCTACAGGCGGATATTACATCTAACAGGAAGAAGAAAATTGAATATGGAATGATTTGTTTACAGGCAGAAAAGATTAAATGGTCATCGGGAGAGTTATTGAGGTTACTGCTCCATACAAAAAAATGAAAAAAGGAAGCCCTACGGCTTTACTATCTTTTAGTCCTTACATTGAGAAAACCCAAACTACTGCCCGAAAGGGCAGGAAACACCAATGGAGCAGTAGCCCCAATAGCTCTTCCGTGTCATTTCTTAACCGGCTTTCTTCGGTTAGTGCTTATGATATAGGGAACCATGGGTTTCCTATATCATAGATCTTTTCGAAAATGAACAGTAATGTTTCTATGTAGGCAAAAGAAAAGATTCCGCATGACGGGAGTGTATCCCGAACAGCGGAATCTTTTTTTGCCCTTATTTATTATTTATTATTTATTAGCTAGTCCGGCCTGAAGTGCGTGAGCAAGCTGATCCGGGCAGGAGGTGCTTTTAAAGCCGCATTTAATGCCCGAGAGGCGGCGGATCGCTTCGTCCGCTTCCATGCCTTCAACAAGGCTTGCGATTCCCTGCAGATTGCCGTTGCAGCCGCCGGTGAAAACAACGTTGTGAATACGATGCTGATCGTCAAGATCAAATTCAATTTCTTTTGAACATACGCCAGTTGGCCTGTACTTCATATTGATTCCTCCGTTTCTGTTTCCCTTCCGAAAAAGAATTATAACAAAGAAAGAAAAAATATGCTAGGTATACATACAAAAATTTGTTATACTGTGAGGAAAAGGAGGTCGAAAGCATGATTGGAATTATCGGAGCAATGGAAGATGAAGTTGCAGAATTAAAGAAAAGCATGGAAATAGAAGAGGTTGTTTCGGCGGCGTCTCTTTCTTTTTGCAGAGGAAAACTTTCGGGGAAAGAAGTTGTCGTAGTAAGGAGCGGGATTGGCAAGGTCAATGCCGCAGTGTGTGCGCAGATTCTTGTGGACCGGTTTGGAGTGGATGTGATTATCAATACAGGAATCGCGGGATCTCTGGATGCGGCGATTGATATCGGAGATATTGTGATTTCAACAGACGCAGTAGAGCATGACATGGATGCAAGCACATTTGGAGATCTGGTGGGTCAGATCCCGCAGATGGATACTTTCTCGTTTCCGGCAGATGAAAAGCTGGTGAAACTGGCAAAAGAGGTCAATGAAAAGGCGAATCCGGATATCCGTACATGGACAGGAAGGATTGTAAGCGGAGACCAGTTTGTTTCTTCAAGTGAGAAGAAAGAGCAGCTGATCAGTCTTTTTGACGCAAAATGCACGGAGATGGAGGGGGCTGCGATCGCGCATACGGCTTACCTTAACAAAATTTCGTGCGTCATCATTCGGGCAATTTCGGATAAAGCTGACAACAGTGCATCGGTAGACTATCCGGCCTTTGAAGCGGCGGCAATCCGCCATAGTGTAAGGCTGATTGAGGCGCTGGTGCCGGAAATCAAGAAATAATAGAGCGAAAAAACGTCAAAAACCGCCCGGTTTTGCAGGACGGCATAAAAAATATGTAGAACGGTTACAGAGCCTTTTTCCGTAGTTTTCAGTTATACTTGGGATAAACAAAAAAACGGAGGAGGCTCTTTTTATGTTGGAAGCAGTATGGAAACATGGGGTGTTATTTTACGCAGTCGGAGTGATGTGTATACTGGGAATCTTCAGCAAGATCATTGTCAGTCTGACACTCAGGCGACTGGTGCGGGAGGCGGGAAGGATGGGAAAAAGCCTGCACCCGCTGATGAAGCTTGTCCGGGCCAAATTTGAACATGCATGTATGGTGAGTGATAAGGTGCAGAATATCCGGGCGTTTGTGGATAAATATATGTATGAATACAAAGTACTGTGGATAAAACTGCACAGCTGGCGGCAGATGGAAAAAGCGGCGGCATGGGGATGCCTGGTATTTGGAGCGGCAGGGGCAGCGGCAGCATACACCCAGGATGCACCTTTGGAAAATGTGGGGCAGTATGCGGCAGCCGGTATTGCGGGAGCGCTGCTTTTGTTTGCGCTCAGGATGGTCACAGATGAAAGCTACCAGCTGGAAGCGGCAAAAAACTATATGATAGAGTTCCTGGAAAATACATATGCACGTAAATATGAAAAGATAACCCGGATGGAGGAAACAGAGGAAAATTTCCGGACGGAAGAGGAAGAAAGCGTGATGGAGGAAGAAAAGTCAGAAGAAAATGCTGTTGTGTTTTCTGCAAAAGAAGAGGAAGAGAAAGTGCCGTTAGAGGAAAATCTGATGGAATTTGCTCCAGAGGAAACGGAAGTCGGGGAGGAAGGCAAAGGCGAGGAAATAGAGTCGGAGCTTGTTACTTTGATGAAGGAAGAGCAGGAGAAAGCGAAAGAGGAGGAGGAACGGAAAGAAAAGCGGCGGCAGGATGAGGAAATGATACGCCAGATCCTTGCCGAGTTTTTAACTTGATTAATAGAATGCCTTTTGCTAAAATATACCTAGTAATTTATACCTATATATAATGATAGAAAGGATGGGTAAAGTGATGGCAAAGGTAACATTTGACTATTCAAAAGCAGATCTGTTTATCAAGGAACATGAAATGGAGTCTATGAAAGACATTGCACTGGCGGCGAAGGACAAGCTGCTTGCGCGCACAGGAGCAGGAAATGACTTCCTTGGATGGATCGACCTTCCGGTAGATTATGATAAAGAAGAGTTTGACAGAATTTTGAAAGCGGCTGAGAAGATCAAAGGAGA
Source organism: Drancourtella sp. An12 (assembly GCF_002160935.1). Lineage (NCBI taxonomy): Bacteria > Bacillati > Bacillota > Clostridia > Eubacteriales > Oscillospiraceae > Drancourtella > Drancourtella sp. An12. Next base: position 99,910 of record NZ_NFLO01000001.1, read on the forward strand.
TTCCGATGTGCTTCTTGTAATCGGAATCGGCGGTTCCTATCTGGGAGCAAGAGCTGCGATCGAATTTTTAAGACATAGTTTCTATAATAATATTTCCAAAGAGGCACGTAAGACGCCTGAGATCTACTTTGTAGGAAACAGCATCAGCAGCACCTATCTTCATGATCTGATTGAAGTGATCGGAGACAGAGATTTTTCTGTAAATATTATTTCTAAATCCGGTACGACTACTGAGCCGGCGATCGCGTTCCGCATTTTCAAAGAGATGCTGGAAAAGAAATACGGAAAAGAGGAAGCAGCAAAGCGTATCTACGCTACGACAGACAAGGCAAGAGGAGCACTGAAAAATCTTGCTACAGAAGAAGGATATGAGTCCTTTGTAGTTCCGGATGATGTGGGAGGACGTTTCTCTGTTCTGACAGCGGTAGGACTTCTGCCGATCGCAGCAAGCGGAGCTGACATTACAAAGCTTATGGAAGGAGCTGCATCCGGAAGAAAGGCAGCACTGGAGCTTCCATTTGAGGAAAACGATGCACTTCAGTATGCAGCAGTAAGAAATATTCTTCATGCAAAAGGAAAAGCAGTGGAAGTGCTTGCAAACTATGAGCCAAGTCTCCATTATGTTTCCGAGTGGTGGAAACAGCTTTATGGAGAAAGCGAAGGAAAAGACCAGAAAGGTATCTTCCCGGCGTCTGTGGATCTGACAACAGATCTTCACTCCATGGGACAGTTCATCCAGGACGGAAGCCGCATCATGTACGAGACTGTACTGAATGTAGAGAAATCCAGAGAAGAAGTGATCATCGGAGAAGAACCGGTTGATCTTGACGGCCTGAACTACCTTGCAGGAAAGACCGTTGACTTTGTAAACAAGAGCGCAATGAACGGAACAGTACTTGCTCACACAGACGGTAATGTACCGAACCTGATGGTAAATATTCCGGAGCAGAATGAATTCTACCTCGGAGAGCTGTTCTACTTCTTTGAATTTGCCTGCGGCGTCAGCGGATATATTCTTGGCGTAAATCCATTTAATCAGCCGGGCGTAGAGGCATACAAGAAAAATATGTTTGCCCTTCTCGGAAAACCGGGATACGAAAAAGAACGCGAAGAACTGATGAAGAGATTATAAGAATTAAAGACAGCCAGAACGGAGATGGAGTAAAAGCCTTCCGTTCTGGCTTTTCTTATTGGATTTTTCGTAACAGTTGTACCATTGGAATATTCATGTCAGGGACTCTGGCGATTTGTAAAATATATCACTCCTTATATGCTTATGCAGATGGTGTCAACGTCATTCCGGCTGGGGAATTGGAACCGGAACCGGTTTTTCTGGCATGATCTACGCTTTGATTGGACTTTTTGCGGCATATTGGAGATATATGAGAAAAGATATCTGCTAAATAGCAGTAAAAATTAACAAAAACCATAGTAAAAATATACAAAAAACTAACTTTTTATTATGGATTATTGTTGGATCGGATATTGACTTTTCAAATATGGAGGAGTAAAGTAAGCACGATATGAAAAAGAAAAGGAGGGAGCAAAACGGGTAGTTTATCAGAGAAATTAATGGAAGAACTGAACTGTAAAATTATGTTCACGATACCGGTCGGAGATGGGCTTCCGATCTATGAATCCGTCGTTGTGACATGGATTGTTATGGCGGTTCTTGTATTACTTTCTATTATTTTAGTGCGGAACTTAAAAGTGGAAAATCCGGGGAAAAAGCAGCTTGCTCTTGAGGCCGGATATTTATTTTTCCGCAATTTCTTTTATAATCTGCTGGGAGAGCACGGAGCACGCTATATTCCTTACATGATTACGATTGTCCTTTATATCGGACTTGCCAATATCATGGGGGTATTCGGGTTCGTCCCGCCGACAAAGGATATGGGCGTGACGATTGCGCTGGCACTTATGAGTATTATCCTGATCGAATATTCCGGGATTCACCAGAAAGGGACAAAGGGGTGGCTGAAAAGTTTTGCTGAGCCGATTCCCATTATGCTTCCAATCAATATACTGGAGATTGGTATCCGGCCGCTTTCGCTTTGTATGCGGCTTTTCGGAAATGTATTAGGATCTTATGTGGTCATGAAGCTGGTCGAGATTATCTGTCCGATTTTGCTTCCGGTACCATTTAATCTGTATTTTGATTTTTTTGACGGATTCATTCAGGCATATGTATTTGTATTTTTAACATCCCTGTTTATCAGCGAAGCAGTTGAATAGGCAGACAGGGAACTGAGAAGAGAGAACAAGGAGGAAACAAAACGATGTCATCTTTAATTGCAATTGGAGCAGCAGTAGCAGTGTTTACAGGTATTGGTGCAGGTATCGGTATCGGCCTTGCAACAGGAAAGGCAGCTGAGTCTATCGCAAGACAGCCGGAGGCAGAGAGCAAAATCAGAAGTACACTTCTTTTAGGATGTGCGCTTGCCGAGGCAACAGCGATCTACGGTTTCGTAATCGGTCTGTTAATCATCATCTTATTAGGATAAGAGAAAGGCAGGTAGAGGCAGATGCTGACATTAAGTCCGGTTACAATCATCGGTACAATCATAAATCTGCTTGTTCTGTATTTCCTGCTGCAGCATTTCTTATTTAAGCCGATTCAGAAGATCATGGATCAAAGAGACGAGCTGATCCGCGGACAGTTAAAGGATGCGCAGGATCAGAAGGAGTCTGCCGGAAAGCTGAAAGCGCAGTATGAAGAAGCGCTTGCTTCAGCGAAAGAGGAATCCGGGCAGATCGTAGAAAGGGCCAAAACAGAGGCGGCGCTTCAGGCTGACGCAATCGTGAAGAATGCAAATGAAGAAGCGGGCCAGATTGTGGATAAGGCGAGAAAGACAATGGAAGTGGAAAGAGAGCAGGCTATGCGGGAGATGAAGTCCCAGATAGCCGATATTGCTTTGACAGCCGCTTCTAAAATTATGGGCGAGAAAAACAGCAGTGAAAGAGATTTGGCACTTTATGACCAGTTTTTAGAAGAAGCAGGTGATTCTGATGACACAGACAGCTAAAAATTATGCACAGGCATTATACGAACTTCATGTGGATGCAGAATCTGTAAAAACGGCAGAGACGATTTTAAAGGAAGTCCCTGAGGTGGGAGAAAGCCTTACAAATCCGACGATTGCTTTTCATGTAAAAGAGAAAATCATTGACCGTATTTTCCCGGAAGGGATCAGAAATTTTATCAAGGTCGTATGCAGAAATCAGAAATCGGGACTGCTTCTGGAAATGTTCGAGGCGTACCGGGAAATTGAAAGAAAAGCAAACGAGGGCCTTGAGGCCGTCTTGTTTTATGTGACGGCTCCGACAGTGGGGCAGCAGGAAAAGATGAAAACATTCCTGCGCCGGAAATTTCATGTAAAGGAAGTTGCGCTTTCTTTAAAAGAAGAGAAAAGCCTGATCGGAGGATTCATCCTTCAGGCAGGCGGACGGGAGTTCGACTGGAGTTTCAGAGGAAGATTCCGGGCGCTTTCCCGTGCTTTACAACATTAAAAGCGGAGGTGAAGTAATTGAGCACAATCAATTCAGACGAAATAATCTCCATATTGAAAGAAGAAATTCAGAATTATGATGAAATCAGCAAAGATAAGGAAGTCGGACAGGTAGTCAGTGTCGGAGACGGGATTGCCACGATTTACGGGATTGACCATGCGGCTTACGGTGAGATCGTTACATTTGAAAACGGACTGAAAGGGATGGTACAGGATATCCGTCAGAACAGCATCGGCTGTATTCTTTTCGGAGATGACCGTGAGATCGGTGAAGGAACGAAAGTATTCCGTACCGGGAAAAATGCAGGTGTTCCGGCCGGAGAAGGCTATATCGGACGTGTTGTCAACGCGCTGGGCGCGCCGATCGACGGCAAAGGGGACATTGAGGCCGGTGAATACAGACCGATCGAATATCCGGCACCGTCAATTGTTGACAGGAAATCGGTTACCGTACCGCTTGAGACAGGAATCCTTTCAATCGATTCCATGTTCCCGATCGGCCGGGGACAGCGTGAGCTGATCATCGGAGACCGTCAGACCGGAAAAACATCGATTGCGACAGACACGATTCTGAACCAGAAGGGAAAAGATGTGATCTGTATCTATGTCGCGATCGGACAGAAAGCGTCTACGATCGCAAAGCTGGTTTCCACTTTTGAGAAATATGGAGCCATGGACTATACAATGGTGGTTGCAGCGACAGCCAGTGACTGTGCGCCGCTCCAGTATATTGCGCCATATGCGGGCACAGCTCTTGCAGAATATTTTATGTATAAAGGAAAGGATGTGCTGATCGTATACGATGATCTGTCCAAGCACGCGGTAGCTTACCGTGCACTGTCACTCCTTCTGGAGAGACCGCCTGGACGTGAGGCATATCCGGGTGATGTCTTCTATTTACATTCCAGACTTCTGGAACGTTCCAGCCGTCTGAGCGATGAGGCTGGAGGCGGATCTATCACAGCGCTTCCAATCGTAGAGACACAGGCCGGAGATGTATCGGCATATATTCCGACCAATATCATTTCCATCACGGATGGACAGATTTTCCTGGAGAGCGACCTGTTCTTCTCCGGTATGCGTCCGGCTGTCAATGTCGGTCTTTCTGTATCCCGTGTTGGTGGTGCGGCACAGACGAAGGCGATGAAGAAGGCTGCCGGAAGTGTCCGTATTGATCTGGCACAGTACAGAGAGATGCAGGTATTCACCCAGTTCTCTTCTGATCTGGATGAATCTACAAAGGCACAGCTTGAATACGGAGCATGTCTGATGGAACTTTTAAAACAGCCGCTTTGCAGTCCGCTGTCCATGCAGGATCAGGTAATCACACTGTGCGCGGCTACGCATAAGAAGCTGATCGGAATTCCGCTGAAGGATTTGAAGAATTATCAGAAAGAGCTTCTTGAGTATATTGACAATGTCTATCCGGAAATCGGCCGCGAGCTTGCCGAAAAGAAGGTACTGACAGAGGAACTTGAAGAAAAGATTGTAAAAGCAGCAGAAGAATTCAGAGACAAGAGCAGGTGTTAGTATGGCAAATGCAAAAGAAATACAGGCACGTATGAAAAGTATCCAGGATACGATGAAGATCACGAATGCGATGTATATGATTTCTTCTTCCAAGATGAAGCGTGCAAAGCAGGTGCTTGCGGATACGGAGCCGTACTTTTATAATCTGCAGAACGCGGTTTCCAGAATTCTCCGCCACATGCCGGATGTGGAGCATGTGTTTTTTGATACGAGACCGGAGATACCGGCTGACGAGAGAAAGATCGGCTGCATTGTCGTGACGGCAGATAAGGGTCTTGCCGGCGCTTATAACCACAATGTCATCAAGATGACAGAAGAGATGGTTCAGGAAGAAGGTCATCACAAGCTGTATGTGCTCGGTATTGTGGGACAGCAGTATTTCCGCAAGAAAAATGTGGATATGGATGAGCAGTTCCATTACACGGTTCAGAAGCCGACCATGCACAGGGCAAGGGTGATCGCCAGAGAAGTCGTGGAAAAGTTTCTGGAGAGAGAGCTCGATGAAGTCGATATTATTTATACGGAGATGGAAAATGCAGTCAGCATGGAGACAAAGCGGGTACAGCTTCTCCCGCTGAAAAAGGCGGCATTCATGCCGAAACTTCCGGTCGATGTACAGCAGGAGATTATCCACATGGTGCCGTCCACCAAAGATGTTCTGGATCAGGTCGTACCGAACTACATTACAGGAAATATATACGGCTGTCTGGTTGAATCTTATGCCAGTGAGAATAATGCCAGAATGACTGCGATGCAGTCTTCCACGGACAATGCAAAGGAGATGCTCCGGGAGTTGTCCATTCAGTATAACCGTGCAAGGCAGGCCGCAATTACTCAGGAAATCACAGAGGTAATCGGCGGTGCGAGGGCACAAAAAAGGAAGTGATAACGATGAATAAAGGAAAGATTGTACAGGTCATGGGACCTGTTGTAGATGTTATTTTTGAAAATGGTGAGCTTCCAGCTATCAAAGATGCACTTGCCGTAGAGAACAATGGAAAGAAAAGTGTGATGGAGGTATCACAGCATATCGGAAATGATACAGTCCGCTGTATCATGCTTTCCGCAAGTGAAGGCCTCTGCCGTGACATGGAAGTGACCGCGACCGGTGCAGGGATCAAGGTTCCGGTCGGCGACAAGACACTTGGACGTCTCTTCAACGTTCTTGGCGATACGATTGACGGAGGTGAATCCCTGGAAGACGAGGAACACTGGGAAATCCACAGAAATCCTCCGACATTTGAAGAACAGAGTCCGGTTGTCGAGATTCTTGAGACCGGAATCAAAGTCATTGATCTTCTTGCACCTTATGCAAAGGGAGGAAAGATCGGTCTGTTCGGAGGAGCCGGTGTCGGAAAAACCGTGCTGATTCAGGAACTGATTCAGAATATCGCTACAGAGCACGGCGGATATTCCATATTTACCGGTGTCGGAGAACGTTCCCGTGAGGGAAATGATCTCTGGACAGAAATGAGAGAATCCGGTGTTTTAAATAAGACAGCCCTTGTGTTCGGACAGATGAACGAGCCGCCTGGATCCCGTATGCGTGTGGCGGAGACAGGTCTTACGATGGCTGAGTATTTCCGTGACAGAGAGCATCAGAACGTGCTTCTGTTTATTGATAATATTTTCCGTTTTGTGCAGGCCGGTTCTGAAGTATCCGCACTGCTTGGCCGTATGCCGTCAGCCGTAGGATATCAGCCGACACTTGCAAACGAGATGGGTGCGCTTCAGGAACGGATCGCTTCCACAAAGAACGGTTCTGTTACATCCGTACAGGCGGTTTACGTGCCGGCGGACGACCTGACAGACCCGGCTCCGGCGACGACATTCGCCCATCTGGATGCCCAGACTGTTCTTTCCAGAAAGATTGTAGAGCAGGGAATTTATCCGGCGGTAGATCCGCTGGAATCCAGCTCCCGTATTCTGGAGGCAGATGTAGTGGGAGAGGAACATTATGAAGTGGCAAGAAAAGTTCAGGAGATCCTTCAGAAATACAAAGAACTTCAGGACATTATTGCCATCCTCGGTATGGAAGAACTCTCGGAAGAAGATAAAAAGACCGTTTTCCGCGCAAGAAAGATCCAGAGATTCCTTTCTCAGCCATTCCATGTAGCGGAAAACTTTACCGGTATTCCGGGTAAATACGTTCCGTTAAAAGAGACAATCCGCGGATTTAAGATGATTGTCAACGGCGAGATGGATGATTATCCGGAAAACGCGTTTTTCAATGTAGGTACGATCGATGATGTGATCGAGAAGGCAAAAAAGGAAGCATCCTCAGAAGAGTAAAGGAGTGGGCATATGGGCCAGCATAATACATTCGGACTGGAAATCTATGCAAGTAACCGTCAGTTTTATGTCGGAAGAGGTCAGAGCATTACCTTTCCGGTGGAAGACGGAGAAATGCAGGTATTGCCGCACCATGAGGACATGATCGCGGCAATTGTGCCGGGAGAGATGGTATTTGTAGACCCGGAGGGCAATAAGACAACTGTTGCAGTGAGCGCCGGATTTATTGAAGTGTTCAACAACCGTGTCAAGGTATTCGCCCTGACCGTAGAGCGCCCGGAGGAGATCGATATCCGCCGTGCCGAAGAGGCGAAAGAACGGGCAGAAGAGCAGCTCCGCCAGAAGAAAAGCCTGGAAGAATATAACGCCAACCAGATGGCGCTTGCAAGGGCCATGTCCAGACTTAGGGTTACATCCAGAAAGAAAATATAAGAAAGACAAAAAAAGCATGCCGGGAGAGATTCTGCGGCATGCTTTTTTGTCTGCCGGAGAAAAAGGGTTTCTTGCCCGGAATGCTTTCTTGTGATAAACTGGTAAAAGAAAAGAGCGGGGGCTGCTTATTATTATGAAGGAACAGAGAAAAAAGCATTTATTTACAAACAGACAGCTGGCGGCGCTTTTGATTCCGCTTGCGCTGGATCAGCTGCTGAATTCGTTTATGGGAACTGTTGATACGCTTATTGTCAGCAACATCGGATCCGCGGCCATATCAGCGGTATCCCTTGTGGACGCGATCAACATACTGATTGTGGAAGCCTTTTTTGCCCTTGCGGCCGGAGGTACCGTGATCTGTTCGCAGTATCTTGGGAGCAAAGACGTGGAAAAGGCAAATGAGGCGGCAGGCCAGCTTGTGTTCGTCACCTTCTTCCTTTCGCTGATTATGGCTGTAGTCTGCATTATTTTTCATGAACCGGTTCTTCAGCTGATTTTCGGGGAAGTCGAAAAAGAGGTTATGGATAACGCCAAAATCTATTTCCTGTTTTCGGCGGTGGCGTTCCCGTTTATTGCTCTTTATGATGACGGTGCGTCCATTCTGAGGGCGCAGGAAAACAGCCGGCTTCCGATGCAGATATCTGTCCTTGCCAATGTTTTAAATGTTGTTTTAAATCTGCTGTTCGTCTGGGGCTTTCACCTGGGAGTAGGGGGTTCCGCCTGCGCAACGATGCTTGCAAGAGCGTTTGCCATGATTGCCGTTCTTTATGAGCTGCGGAAGCCGGTCTGGGAGATTCACCTGAAACGGTACTTTTCGATCCGGCCGGACTGGGGACAGATTAAAAGAATTCTGAAGATCGGCATACCCTCCGGGATTGAAAACAGCATGTTCCAGTTCGGAAAGCTTGCCATCCAGTCCACCGTCTCCATGATGGGAACAGCCGCGATTGCGGCACAGGGAATGACCAACACGATTGAAAATCTGAACGGGATTATGGCAATCGGAGTCGGGATCGGACTGATGACTGTGGTAGGAGAGTGCATGGGAGCCGGACGCAAGGATGAGGCGGTTTATTATGTGAAAAAACTTTCCGTGATAGGAGAAGTTGTTGTCGTAATCTCCTGCCTGCTTTTATTTGCGCTTGTGCATCCGATTACTTATTTCGGCGGGATGGAGCCTGCCAGTGCATCGATGTGTATTTTTATGGTGACCTGCATTACAATTGTCAAACCGGTGGTATGGACGCTGGCGTTTATCCCTGCATACGGGTTCCGGGCGGCGGGAGACGTCCGTTTTTCCATGGTGGTCTCCATTCTTTCCATGTGGGTTTTCAGGGTATCCCTTGTCATGGTTCTGGCAAGAGTCTTTGGAATGGGACCGATTGCGGTATGGATTGGAATGTTTACGGACTGGACGGTGCGGGCCATTGTCTTTACCGTACGTCTGAGAAGCCGAAAATGGCTGGAACACAGGGTGATCTGATGGAATTACAACAGTAATATAAAGTAGAGTGAAAAGTGAGTATTTTTGGTAATACTCACTTTTTTCTGTAAAAAAATAAACAAATTTTATGAAAAATTACATAGAAAATGATGGAAATTTTAAAAATATTTGTGTGAATGTTGACTTTCACATTTTACTGTGATAAATTCTTAATATAATTTTTATAATTTGAATTCCAAAGGATTTGGGAGGTGACATCTGTGGAGAAACTAGAGATACGAAATCAAATGACAACTGAAGAGAGAAAGCTTGCTTTGGAAGCGGCCCTTCTGTTAGGATTTCAGACAGAAGCGGCAGCTTTTCCGGTTGCGGGAGTGAAAGGAGAAATTCCTGCTCCGAAAACGGAAGAGGAACTGCAGGCATTGTATCAGCTGTCAGAGCCGGAAGTCCCGGATGGCTATAAAACGGCAGAAGGGCATCCGGAACCAATGTTTGACCTGGATTTCCGAAAGGAAAAAGGACTGGAAACAATATTTGGAAAAGGACCGTTTCTGAAGGATGAAGATTATGATTTTCTTCCGGACAGACTCGATGTGAAAATTAAGCTGCCTGAAGACGCGGATGCATCCATGATGATTGCAGCCTGCAACATTGCTTTCCGTCTCGGTATGGAGACAACGGGGTATGAAGGCGGCATCACGGCAGAAGAAGGTTACGGCGGAAATGCCATCATTCTGGAAGAAGCAGACCAGGCGGAAATGACGATGGAAGAGTCCGATGGGGTTATGAAGGTTTACCTCAGGGGAAGAGGGAAAGAGCTGGAGGAGCTTTCTTCGTTGATTTGTGAGAATTTTCCGGGAACAGGCGGATGGAAAACATTCCGTGATGTTCTGATGGATATGTGCGATGACGCGGTTCTGCGGAATGGGGATGGACAGATCGCGGCGCTTCAGATGCTGAAGCAGAAAGAGAGCGGCAGCTGCACGGTATACGGTTCGCCGGAACTTCGTGAAGATCAGAAGGCACTGTTTACAGATGTTACTTTTGAAAATTATAAAGCAGGAAAGAAAGCATATGAAAAGGTCTATGAGCTTCCATGGGAAGTAGAGACGTTTGAGGAAATACTGGAAAAAGAGGTTTATCCGTTGATTAAAAACGGAGACAGTATCCGGATAGAGGGTGCGGTCAGTGAAGATCAGACTGTCCGCAGCCGGATGAGAACACGGATGGAAGAAAAAGCAAAAAGCTTTGGAGCAGCGGAAGTCCGGACAGAGCTGATCTGTGCATACAAGCAGGGATTTTCCTGGATCGATGAGATCGTAATTCCTGCAGTAAAGGAAAAGAAACCGGACAAAATCGAGATTTATTTCAAGCCGTTTCTGCCGGAAGGGGAAACAGAATGGCTGGATGAAAACGGGGCGACACCATCCTACCACAATCTTCAGGCGGACAACCCGGACAAATGGTATGATCTGCCGATCCGGTATCTGCAGGAGCTGTATCCGATTGAAGATGTACTTGTAAGAGAACTGGGAGTGGAAAGAGATGCGGTTGTATTTCTTCCATATGAAGGTGCGGAAGATCTTACCTACCTTTGCAAAGTATATCAGGATGAGACGCTCTGCTATGAAAATACATATAAAGCACAGTGTTCGGAACGCCCGTATCTGGATGAATATCCGCAGATGGGCAAGGTACATCCGGCAACCGGATATATCCGCGTGTGGATCAATGAGCAGGAGATGCTTTTCAGGAAGATCCGGACTGATCTGGAGGAAGTATGGGATACGTTCCAGGCAAAAGTCCTTCCGGAGTGTAAGCAGTATATTGAGGAAAAGACCGGCGGAACAGTCACAGCGGAGCAGCAGCCGTTTTTCCAGGAGCTTCTTCTGGATGTGACAGTCAGCGAACCGGATTACCGTGTAGGATGCAGAGAAGACCTGATTTCGTCGCTGGATGCTCTGCATGAGGATATGTATTTTACCGGAAGCGACTATTTTAAGAACTACGGAGTTCAGAATATCGGCGTCATGCTGGACGCGCCGGGACTGATTCTTCCATCTATTCATCAGAAAGAAGGAAGACCGGTATTCAAGGTAACCGTATTTGAAAAAGCGAAAGAAAAGCCGTGTATTGAAAAAGACGGCAAGGCAGTTGTAAGCCAGAGGATGCGTGAGGAAGTTTCCTTCAAAGTAACCGGACTTTCCGCAAAAGACGGAAAACTTTGTGTGGACATCCGGACGGCAGGTGTTTCGGATGAATTCCTGAAAGCCTACGCAGATCTTATGGAGAAGGGTGTGCTGGAAATTACCGAAGGCTGGTATAATATTTCAGCTGTCCGTTTCCTTACAGAAAGCGGCAGCGTGATTGAGGCGGCAGTTCCGGCACAGGAGCCGCCGGTCAAGGATAAATGTATTATGGACATCGATCTCCATGAGAAAGAGCTGATCGGATATGAACAGTGTATGGCGATCATAGAAGAACTGAAACATGTTCCTGGAATCGAGGTATTCAGAACCGCAAGGTCCTACACAGGAAGAGAGCTCTATGCGATCTGGCTGAAACCGGAGCGGGAAGGATATCTTTCCATGACGAAACGTCTGACAAAGTGTCCGTCTGAAATTATCAACGCAAGGCACCATGCAAATGAGGTATCCAGCACGAACGCATCGTTCATTCTGTTAAAGAAGCTACTGACCGATGAGACATACAGGGATCTTCCGGAGAAGCTGAATCTGATCCTTGTCCCGATGGAAAATGTAGACGGAGCGGCAATTCATTATGAGCTTCAGAAAGAGCATCCGTACTGGAAGTTCCATGTGGCAAGATTCAACGCCCTTGGTAAGGAATTCTTCCACGAACACTTCCATCAGGATACGATACATTCCGAAGCGATGGGACTGAGCAGGCTGTATGAACGGTACGCGCCGGATATGATTGTGGACAATCACGGAGTGCCAAGCCATGAATGGGAGCAGCAGTTCTCGGGATATACATCCCCTTCCTACAAAGGATTCTGGCTTCCAAGATCACTTCTTTACGGATATTTCTGGTATGTGACGGATGAGGCGTACAAAGATAACTATCCGGTCAACAAGAAAATGGAAGATGTGATTGCGGACAAGATCGCAGAGGACGAGGAGATGACGGCACTCAACAAAGAGTGGAGCGCTCAGTTTGAGAAATATGCACATGCATGGATGCCGAAGCTTTTCCCGGCCAACTACTATAAAAATATGATTAACTACTGGATTCCATATGCGGCAGATCCGGCACATAAATATCCGTCGATCCGCTTCCCGTGGATTACAACCGTATCATATACAAGTGAAGTAGCTGATGAGACTGCGCAGGGTGAATATCTGAATCTGTGCGCAAGAGCTCATGTGGCACATGATGAGGTGACGATTCAGATGCTGATGGAAGCAGAACTTCTTCATGAATGCAGCATGAGATGTGAAGACGGCAGTATATCTGCACGATATCGGAGACGTCGGCCGATGATCGTATACAAGTAAAAGACTCAAAAGAAAGAAGGAGGAAAATCTATGGAGTATATTAAACTGATTGGTGTCCTGATTGTAGTGCTCGGATTTGCGCTGAAACTGGATTCCATCCTTATTATCTTTTTAGCGGCAGTGACGACCGCTCTTGCAGGAGGTCTTGGAATTGACGGACTTCTTGAAACACTTGGAACAAACTTTGTAGCGAACCGAAGCATGGCAATTTTTATTATGATCCTGCTTGTAACAGGTGTACTGGAGGCGAACGGTCTGCGTGAAGCGGCTGCGGATCTGATGAGAAAAGTAAAAAGCGCTACGGCCGGAAGGCTCGTATGCGCGTATGGTATCCTCAGAGGATTCTTTGGTGCGTTTAACGTAGGATTCGGCGGTGTTGCCGGATTTATCCGTCCGGTACTTCTTCCGATGACAGAAGGTGCCATCGAGAGCCACGGACATGAGCCGAATGAGGAACATATGGAAGATATCAAAGGAATGGCATCCGGTATGGAAAATATTACATGGTTCTTCTTCCAGGTACTCTTCGTTGGAGGTGCCGGCGGTATCCTTGTACAGACGACACTGGCGTCTCTTGGATACGAGGTAGAACTTGTGGAACTGGCAATCGCGGAACTTCCGATTGCGATCATCGCACTTGTTGTGGCAAGTATCTACTACATCACAAAAGACAAGAAACTGATGAAAAAATACTATGGTTCCAGTGCGGCGAAACCGGAGAAGAAGAAATAAAGGGGGTACAGATACATGGATCTTAAGTTTATACAGATAGGTGCCGGCCCTGCCAATGTTCTTGGCGAAGCGGTGTGGATCATCATTGGTCTGATTACAATTTTTGCAGGTATCAAAAATCTGCTCGACAAAGAAAATCCGTCCAGAATCGGTACTGCGGTATTCTGGTGTTCATTTGGTATTGTTTGTGCATTCGGAACATGGCTTCCGGCGAAGGTATCCGGAGCGCTTGTTATCGTAATGTGTATGCCGCCGATTTTCAAACGTGTAAAAGTCGGAAAGACAAATGCCCCGACAAAAGAATACACAAAAGGACAGTACCAGAAGATCGGTATGAAGATCTTCATCCCTGCCCTTACTGTAGCGGTATGTTCTCTCTTATTCGCGTTATTTACAAACATCAGCTCCATGGTAGGTGTTACGGTAGGTGTTATCATCTCCATGATTATTCTGAGAGCCTACTCTTCGGATAATAAACCGAAAGTATTCCTGGAAGGATCTGAACGTTTTCTGTCCATGATGGGACCTCTGTGTATGCTTCCTCAGCTCCTTGGAGCTCTGGGCGGTATCTTCACGGAGGCCGGAGTCGGCGAAGTAATCGCCGGTATCGTAGAAAATGTAGTACCAAAAGGAAATGTCAACCTTGGTATCATCATTTTCGCAATCGGAATGGTGCTCTTCACCATGATCATGGGAAATGCTTTCGCGGCTATCACGGTTATTACCGTTGGTATCGGCGGACCATTCGTACTTGCGTACGGTGCGGATCCGGTTATCATCGGAATGCTTGCTCTGACATGCGGTTACTGTGGTACACTCTGTACACCAATGGCTGCGAACTTCAACATCGTTCCGGTGGCTATTCTGAATATGAAAGACCGCTGGGGTGTTATTAAGAATCAGGTTGTTGTGGCAGCAATCATGCTTGTAGTACAGATCTGCTACATGATTATGTTTAAATAGGTAATATAAGGACGGCACAGGGGGATGCGTGACATTGAGCGGGGAGCCCGTATTATTATTGAAAACTGGGTAAGAATAAAACCCTGGGACAAACTTTTGATTGTGACAAGCAAAGAGTACAGGGCAGAAGCGCAGGAACTCAGAAAGCAGGCAGTCAAAAGGGCCAGATCGGTGAATACACTTCTGGTAGAGAATAAAGGACGGTATGTAGGGGTGTTTTTTGACGAAAATGAAGAAATTTTTGATCCTTACACTGCGATCATCGCGGCAACGGAATATTCGCTTGTGACAACCAAAGCTGCGAAGCGCGCAATCAGCCGTCATAAGAAATTTTTGTCCCTGCCCCTTTCGACAAACAATGGAAAATCCATGCTGGAATTTGATTTCCTCATGATGGATACAAAGAAAAGCCGGCTGATGGCGGAGGTTATTATGAAATACCTCCGTCATTCGTCACGGATTCACGTAACCACTCCTGCGGGTACCGACCTGCAGATGGGGAAAAAGGGCAGAAATCCGGGGTTTTTCAACGGTGTGGTCAAAGACGGCAAAGGATATTCCTCGGCCAGTATCGAGGTTTATGTACCGATTGAGGAGACGAAGACGGAAGGCATCATGATGCTGGACGGATCACTTGGGTACATTGGGAAAGCAGAAGAAGTTACGAGAATAGAATTCCGGGAAGGGCGCATTGTAAAAATCGAAGAGACGCCGACCGGAATCCGGCTGAAAAACTATATGGAAGCTTACAAGGACAGCAGGATCTATATTGGCGGTGAATTCGGCATCGGCCTGAATTCGTACTCCCGGTGTGTGGGAGACTGCTATATCGAGGACGAGTCAGCCTATGGAACATTCCATATCGGACTCGGCCGGAATCTTGCCCTTGGAGGTGTACAGAATGCCAAAGGGCATTTTGATCTTGTATGCCTGGAACCGGATATCTATGCGGACAACAGGCAGCTGATGCAGGAAGGCAAGATTATCTTGCCGGAACCAAATGTATATTAAGGTATAAGGAGGTCAGTACAATGAAAGTATTAGTGACAGGATTCGATCCATTTGGGGGAGAAAAAGTAAATCCGGCATATGAGGCAGTGAAACTGCTTCCGGATACAATCGCAGGAGCTGAAATTATCAAAATTGAAATTCCGACCGTATTCACAAGAAGTGCAGAGGTTGTAGAAGAGGCAATTAAAAAATACGAGCCGGACATGGTACTGGATGTCGGACAGGCAGGCGGACGCTCCTGTATGACAGTAGAAAGGGTTGCGATCAACCTGAAAGAAGCAAGGATCCCGGATAACGACGGAGAACAGCCATTTGACGAACCAATCCGCGAAGACGGCGAGACTGCATACTTTTCCACACTTCCGGTAAAAGCAATGGTGGAAAATATGAGAGCCCATGGAATTCCGGCACACATTTCCTATACAGCAGGAACCTATGTATGCAATTGCATTATGTACAATGTGCTTTATCTTGCGGCGAAAAAATATCCTGGAATCCGCGCCGGATTTGTACATGTACCATTTGAAAGCGGACAGGTTGTGGACAAGGCAAACGGCACACCGTTTATGTCCCTGGAAATGATAGCAAAAGCTCTGGAATACGGCATCGAAGCCGCAGTGACAAACAAAGAAGATGTGCAGAAAGCAATGGGCGAAACACACTAAATAAAAAAGATTTCATTGGGGACGTGTTCCGGTGCGCAGGAACCCGTCCCTTATAAATTGGTAAAAAATTAATATTAGAACATATTGTAGACAAATTTTGGTGCGGTGGACAGATTGGCGTACATGAGATACAGGTAGAGTATCATGAGCATTGCATAAAATACAGCCGTCCACCCTGCGAATGCGGCAAATTTATTTTTCTTCAGTTTTCTGATAAAATCTGTAAATGCTTTCATTGATCATCACCCATCCTTTCTTACCTATATGGACTCCGTCTTCGAAGAAGTATTTTGTGTATTCCTGATCGGAGAAATCTGCTATGGAGGCATTGTACTCGGCGGCCACGGAGCGGATTTTCTGGTAGTAGTCTTCCCTTGCTTCTTTTGGGAAGCCGGTATAATCGTACCAGTATCCGTTAACCGGCATCATGACGAGCAGAGGGCGGATTCCAAGATCCTGACAGACATCAAGAAAACATCTGAGATCGTCATATTCCGGCGAGGTGCTGTAACTTCCATTCAGACTCTGGTTTTTCTTTTTTTTCATGAATGGACGGACTTTCCATTTGTAGGAACTGTCGTCCATATAAAACGGATTTCCCTGATTCTGTGCCTCTCCATCTTTAATGGACTGTTTTAACAGGGAAGCAAAATCCGGATCCTGATCCGTTTTTTCTTTGGACGATGCTTTTGGAACATTGTCCTTTACCATCTGCATGACAGCGGTCTGCAGTTCTTTTTCTTTCAGGAACCTCGTGTAGATCCGGTAGTTGACACGGTCAGACATGGAAGCGTCCTGAGTGTAGAGTACACGGTTATAAAGGTCTGCACGTTCCCGGGCAGCAGGATCGACCCGAAGCAGTTCATGGGAGCGTTTGATCATGTAGTCCTTGACATTTTTGCGCAGATGGTTGTTTTTGAGCATTGCGATGTAATGGGACTCTGAAAAACGGGAGGTGAAAGCCTCCGGCTGTACACCTGCCTTCCGGAACCACTGCGGGGAAAGGAAAAGAACCGCTTCCTTTGTCTTTGCATGTTCTCCCAGCGATGCCAGTGTGATGGCATGGCTGAGAGACTGGTAGTAGCCGGCACCGATCAGCATCATATGAAATTTTGTGTCTTTGAAAATCTTTCCCGGATGATAAGGTGTTTTCACGCCGTACTGAAACTCGGAAGAGCCGAATGTCAGAACTGTATTTTCATCCAGGTTTTTTAAAATAGCTTCCCTGGCCGGAAATTTTCCGTCTCCGGACCAGGAGGCGAATGCATTTCCATCGGCATATACCCTGCGCTCTGCCAGAAAATGCAGCCCGGCTGCCGAAGTCAGTGTAAGGGCAGCGGCAAGGAAAAATGCCAGTAACCGTTTCATGATGCACTCCTTGTTTCCAGATAGGTAAGGATCCGGTTTGGTGTGTTAAAGGTACTGCGGTCTACCTCGGACGGGGCGATCAGGATACCGAGTTCGTCCTCAATATCTGCAAGCAGTTCTGCAAATCCAAGCGAATCCATCAGATCGGTTTCAAACAGATCAATGTCCGGGTTGCTTTTTACAATATCATCTTCACAGATTCTTTCCAAAATTTCAAACAGTGTTTCTTTCATAGTATATTCCCTCCAAAATTATGATAATCCGAGCAGCCATACAAACTTGCCCGAAAAGATATAAAAACCAAAAATTACGAGCTGAAGTGTGATCAGCCACGACAGGAAACGGTACCACCGTTTCTGACGGTGATTTTTGTAAAAGGTTGATTTTTTCTTGTACCATTCCGTAGCGGCCAGTAGAACGCCATGATAAAGTCCGTACAGGATATAGGATGGCGTCACGCCGTGCCACAGACCCATGACAAGCATGTTGACAAGAAAACCTGCACAGGCTGCATTGAGCCTGTTTTTAAAACGCTTTTTCCGGATCGACTGAATCATAAACCGGGAAAAGAGAAAATCCCGGAACCAGTGGGACAGTGTAATATGCCAGCGGTCCCAGAACTCCTGAATGTCAATACTTTGAAACGGCCGCCGGAAATTGTCCGGAGTCCGGATGCCAAGAAGATAGCTGGTGCCGACTGCCATCAGACTGTACCCGGCAAAATCGAAAAACAGGTAAAATCCATAGCAGTACGCATAGAAAATCACATAGTACCATGTGCGGGCACCGTCAACCATTCCCATGCCTTTAAAGAACACAGAGGCAAGAATCAGCTTGTAAATCAGTCCAAGCAGAATTTTAAATATGCCTTCTCCGGCAAGCGCCAGGTACTCTCTGCGGGGCCGGATACTGTTCAGGTCCTCCAGAAACCGCCGGCTCCGGTCGATAGGACCTGAACTAAGAGACGGAAAGAACAGCACGAAGGCTGTAAAATCAAAGACAGACATTTCGGTAATCAATCCGTCATAGGTCTCGATAATGATCTGGGCACACCGGAATGTCAGATAGGAAATTCCAAGGAACGCAAAGATGGATTCTCCCCACAGTCCGGCCAGTTTACTGAGAATCAACGGCAGAATACTCAAAAACAGTGCCAGCCTGTACACCCGGACATTCCGGTCTCTGGAAACACGCAAGGCCATGTACCCTTTTACAACAGTCAGTTCGATTATAAAAAACAGAATCAGGTAAGATGCCTGCTCCGGTTTTGAAAAAAAGGCCAGAGCGGTAAATAAAATAGTTGCGGCAGTAGAGTACCATTTCAGCGGCTGCTCCAGAATACCGAGCAGTAATGCCGGAAGAAGAATGAGAATAAGGACACAGAAAAACTGATAATTGTCAAAAAAACTCATGAAAGCATCCCTCCCAGAGCTTTCCGGTCAGCTTTTCCGTTGGCCGTCATCGGGAGCTGGTCAAGGAAGACCACTTTTTTGGGAATCATGTAATCCGGAAGATATTCTTTCAAATCCTGCCTGATGCGCAGTGATTCTGCAAACTCATCTTCCGGGACATCTTCCTTGACAAGGAAAGCGGTAATACTTTTTGCTTTTCCATCCCGCATATTCGCGACAGCGGCAGCGTTTTTAATACCGGGAAGCTTCAAAAGATTGCTTTCGATATCTCCGAGTTCAATCCGGTATCCATGCAGTTTGATCTGAAGATCAATGCGTCCGCAGTAGTAAAGCATGCCATCCTTTATATAACCCTCATCTCCTGTCCGGTATCCGCGGACTGTATTTCCGCTTTTGGAGACGGTGAAAAAGACAGGTTCTGAGAGGTCCGGCCGCCGGAAATATCCCGGACTGACCGTGTTTCCGAGAATAACAATCTCGCCCCTTTCTCCATCGGTCAGACGCGCCCCTTCCGGGGAATGGATTTCAATCCATGTTCCCGGTTTTGGACGCCCGACAGGAAGCGGAATTTCCGTTTCTGTAAGTTCCGGTGTGACCTGAACTTCCGTCACTGCTACCGTGGATTCTGTCGGCCCATATGTATTCATGATGACAGCATCCGGAAACCGTCCGGCCAGCTTTTGTGCGGTCCGGTTTGTCAGCGTTTCTCCGCAGAATAAAAACAGGCTGATCTGCGGAAGCAGTGAACTGTCAAAATTCGGATCCCGAAGGCACATATCTGCGAAAGACGGCGTAGAAACCCACACGGAGGCCCGGGATGCGGCCAGTGCCGGAAGAAGGAGACGAAAATCGGACTGCTGCGATTTTGTAAGAGGATACAATGTTCCGCCGCAGGCCAGGCACGTGTACAGATCCATGACTGAAAGATCAAAAGAAAACGGTGCCTGGTTTAAAAAGATGTGTCCTTCTTTATCTTTTTTTGAGGTACCAAGGCCGACAGACCACTCCAGATAATGATTCAGACAGTCAGAAGTGATCTGAACGCCTTTCGGGTTTCCGGTACTTCCGGAAGTGAAAATCATATAAAAAAGATCTTCGCCGGAAACCGGGGACAATTGTAATTGCTCCTCCGGATATTCTTCCTGCATCAGATGTTGAATTTCTTCTTTCCTGATAAAGGAAACGGTACTGGAACTGTCCTCCGGATCTTCGCAGGCCAGTACAAAAGGCGGCTGAATGCTTTCGATGATCTGCATGGTACGGGACCATGGTACAGAAACATCGACCGGACAGTATCCTCTTCCTGATTTTACACATGCAAGAAAGCAGATGAGCATCAGCGGGCTTTTATGTCCGTAGACAGGAATCGGAGTCCTGTCATCTTTACAGAGCCTTTGAAGAGCCGCGGCAAGAAGATCAGAATATTTCCAGAGATCTCCGTAGCTTAAACGTTCTTCACCGGATATCATTGCAGCGCGGTCCGGAAAACGGACGGCTGTCTGATTGATTTCGTATAAAATGTTCATAACTTTTCCCTCCTGTAGTGCTTTACCAGTATCATAAAGAACCGCCCTGAAAAGTCAATATGATTTCGCGAACAGTAAGAAAACATTCAACAAATCTTAATAATCCTCATTTACTTTTCCACTTTTTTTGATATAATTATTCCAATGAATGGAGGAAAACATCATGTTGTCAAATCAGGTACTGCAAAGAACAATATCAGAAATAGAAAATATAGCAGGGGGTTCCTGTTCTGTGTGGGCAATGGACGGACATCGCATTGTACAGGCAGGGACAGAGAGTATGAATGCGGGCGAGAGGATTCAGGCATTTCTCGAAGAGATAAAAAAAGAAGAGATCTTTCAGGGACTCGAAGAGATCCGCACAGGATACGCCCTCTTCCTTGTGTGTGATGAGGAGAAACCTGCTTACATATTAAATATAGAAAACATGAGCGGAGAAAAGGCGGAAATTGTAGGGCGCCTCGGCGTTAAACAGATGGAGGGGCTGATACGTGCCTATAAAGAAAAGATTGACAAGAACCGTTTTCTTCAGAATCTTCTTCTTGATAATATGCTTCTTGTGGATGTTTACAACCAGGCAAAGAAGCTTCATATCGAAAACGATCAGAAGAGAGTGGTCTATCTTGTAGAGGCCAGGGCCAAAGATAATCAGATGCTTCTTGAAACGATGAAAGGAATGTACGCGTCCGGCATGAAAGATTTTGTAACTGCGGTGGATGAGGGAAGTGTGATTCTTGTCAAGGCGCTGGAAGAGACAGATGGATACCGGGAAGTGTTTGAAAGCGCCAAGAGCATCGCGGATACGGTATCTGCTGAGGCAATGGTTAATATCCGGGTGTCTTACGGTACGATGATCCACGAGTTGAAGGATGTATCAAAATCCTACAAAGAGGCCGGCATGGCACTGGATGTGGGGCGGATTTTCTATCCGGACAGGAATATTCTTGCTTATAACGAACTGGGAATAGGACGGCTGATCCATCAGCTTCCGCTCTCTCTGTGCGAGATGTTTTTGAAAGAGGTTTTCGGGGACAGGGATGTATCCGAGTTTGAAGAAGAAACACTTTCCACGGTTTACAAATTCTTCGAAAACAATCTGAATATCTCCGAGACGGCCAGACAACTCTATATCCACAGAAATACGCTCGTGTACCGGCTGGAAAAGATTCAGAAGCTGACAGGTCTGGATGTGCGGGTGTTTGAGGACGCTCTGACATTTAAAATCGCGATGATGGTATCAGAGCATATGAAATTTATGAATCAATAAAGTTTATAAACAGGGAAAACACAGAGACAGGTATTACAGCTTGTCTCTGTTATTTTAATGTGCTAAAATGAGAAAAGTACAAAATGAAGGAGGTACTTGCCTGTATGATAAAGTTATTTAAAAATGGAGTCTACTTACTGAATGGTAAAGATATCATAGAAGACGGACCGGAAGCTGCCGAGGCGCTGAAAGCAAAGACGGGACGTGTGGTTACAAAAGAAGAGGCGGCGGCGCAGACGATCGCCTATGAAATTCTGAAAGCCCACAATGTTTCAGGAAATATGAAAAATCTGAATATCAAGTTTGACAAACTGACGTCACATGACATTACGTTTGTCGGAATCATCCAGACAGCAAGAGCGTCCGGACTTGAGCGGTTCCCGATTCCGTACGTGCTTACCAACTGCCACAACAGCCTCTGTGCTGTAGGCGGCACGATCAATGAGGATGACCATATGTTTGGACTGACCTGTGCCAAAAAATACGGCGGCGTCTATGTACCGCCTCATCAGGCTGTCATCCACCAGTATGCGAGAGAAATGCTTGCCGGAGGCGGTCAGATGATCCTGGGATCTGACAGTCATACCCGATACGGCGCTCTTGGAACAATGGCAGTAGGGGAAGGCGGACCGGAGCTTGTAAAGCAGCTTCTCAGCAAGACATATGATATCCGGATGCCGGAAGTGATTGCAGTTTATCTGGACGGAGAGCCGGTTAAAGGAGTCGGCCCGCAGGATGTTGCTCTGGCGATTATCAAAGCGGTGTTCCAGAACGGTTATGTGAATAATAAAGTGATGGAGTTTGTGGGACCTGGCGTTGAAAAGCTGAGTGCAGATTTCCGTATCGGCATTGATGTTATGACGACAGAGACGACCTGCCTCTCTTCGATCTGGAAGACGGATGACACCATCCGGGAGTTCTATGAGATCCACGGAAGAAGCGGAGACTATAAAGAGCTGAATCCTGGAGAAGCCGCTTACTATGACGGAATGGTCTATGTAGACCTTGGAAGCATCCGCCCGATGATTGCAATGCCGTTTCATCCGAGCAACGCCTACACGATCGAAGAAGTTAATGCAAACTTAAAGGATATTCTTCATGATGTGGAAGAAAAAGCAAAGGTAAGCCTTGACAATGCGGTGGAATATTCACTGCAGGATAAAATACGAAACGGAAAACTCTACGTGGAGCAGGGAATCATTGCAGGATGTGCCGGAGGCGGATTTGAGAATATCTGTGCCGCGGCGGACATTATCCGCGGGAAGAACATCGGCTCCGATGCCTTTACATTCAGTGTGTATCCGGCAAGTACTCCGATTTACATGGAACTGGTGAAAAACGGTGCTGTCGCAGATCTCCTTGCGGCAGGAACGGTTGTTAAGACAGCATTCTGCGGACCTTGCTTTGGCGCGGGGGATACTCCGGCAAATAATGCGTTCAGTATCCGTCATACGACAAGAAACTTCCCGAACAGAGAAGGATCCAAGCTTCAGAACGGTCAGATTTCCTCTGTGGCGCTGATGGATGCAAGATCCATTGCAGCAACAGCCGCCAATAAAGGATATCTGACACCGGCGACCGATCTCGATGTGGAATATAAAAATCCGACCTATCATTTTGATGCCTCCATTTATGCGAACCGTGTCTTTGACAGCCACGGAAAAGCAGATCCGGACGCAGCGATCCAGTTTGGTCCAAACATCAAGGACTGGCCGCAGATGCCGGCGCTTCCGGAAAACTTATTGTTAAAGGTTGTTTCAGAGATCCATGATCCGGTAACGACGACAGATGAGCTGATTCCGTCAGGAGAGACTTCCTCTTACCGGTCCAATCCGCTTGGACTTGCGGAGTTTGCGCTTTCCAGAAAGGATCCGGCATATGTCGGGCGTGCAAAAGAGGTGCAGAAGGCCCAGAAAGCAATCGAGGCACACACTTGTCCGCTGGAAGTACTGGAAGAACTCAAACCTGTGATGGCAAAAGTGAGAGAACAGTTCCAGAATGTGGGAGAAGGAAACCTTGGTATCGGAAGCACGATCTTTGCAGTGAAGCCGGGAGACGGATCTGCAAGAGAACAGGCGGCATCATGCCAGAAGGTGCTTGGAGGATGGGCGAACATCGCAAGCGAATATGCGACGAAGCGTTACCGCTCCAACCTGATCAACTGGGGAATGCTTCCATTTATTACAAAGGAAGACCACAAAGCCCTTCCGTTTAAAAACGGCGACTATATCTTTGTTCCGGAAATCCGCAAAGTGATTGAAAGCAAAGCAGAAGAAGTAAAAGCCTATGTTGTGGACGGCGGCCTGAAAGAGATCACGCTTCATCTTGGCGCGCTGACAGATACAGAACGGGAAATCATTATGAAAGGATGTCTCATCAATTATTATAGAGGCTGGTAAGCAGCAGAAAACCCCGTCCGGGAGCCGGACGGGGTTCATTTTTACTTTATTCTTCTCCGTTGAAGCAGTACGTACAGAGCTTGCAGGAGTCGATTCCGATGGATTCGATCAGGTCATCCAGACGGTGGTAACGAAGAGAGGTGAAATTCTGCTGACGGCAGATTTCATCCAGCATCTTCTGGTACCGGTCACTGTTCGGGTCTGCGTATTCAGCCAGGATTTCCGGGGAAGCATCTCCTTCCCAGTCGCGGATAATCCGGCGTGTAATCAGATCCAGTTCGGATTTGGATCTTGAGAAGTTCAGATACTTACATCCATATAACAACGGAGGACATGCAGGGCGTACATGCACTTCCTTGGCACCGCTCTGATAAAGGAATTCAGTAGTCTCACGCAGCTGTGTTCCACGGACAATGGAATCATCGATCAGAAGCAGCTTTCTGTCTTCGATTAAAGCCTGCACCGGAATCAATTTCATGCGGGCGATCAGATTTCTCTGACTCTGAGTGGTCGGCATGAAAGAACGCGGCCAGGTAGGTGTATATTTAATGAACGGGCGGGCATATGGGATACCGGATTCATTTGCGTAACCGATGGCATGTGCCACTCCGGAATCCGGGACGCCTGCAACGATGTCAGGAGTAACGGTTCCGGCATCTCTTTTTGCAAGAAGGCTTCCGCATTTGTAGCGCATCTCCTCTACATTGACTCCCTCATAGGAAGAAGTAGGGTATCCATAATAAACCCAGAGGAAGGAACAGATCTTCATTTTTTCAAAAGGCTGTCCGACTGTTTCCACGCTTTCAGGTGTTACATAGACGATCTCACCAGGTCCCAGTTCCTTATAATCGGTATATCCGAGATTGATATATGCGAAACTCTCAAAAGAAACACAGTATGCATCATCTTTCTTTCCGACGACAACCGGAGTGCGTCCGTAACGGTCACGTGCCGCATAGATACCTTCCGGAGTCATGACAAGCAGAGTCATGGAACCGTCCACGATCGACTGTACATAACGGATTCCTTCTACAATCGAATCCTTTTTGCAGATCAGGGAAGCAACCAGTTCTGTGGCATTAATCTGCCCGGTGCTCATCTCCTGAAAATGAGAATGTCCATCATTATAAATCATGTTCAAAAGTGAATCAAGATTATTGATCTTGCCGACTGTAGTGATAGCAAAGCTGCCAAGATGTGACTGGATCAGCAGAGGCTGCGGTTCGAAGTCGGAAATACAGCCAATACCCAGATTTCCCTTCAGCTCCTCCAGATCTTTGTCAAATTTGGTACGAAACGGGGAATTTTCAATATTATGGATTGCGCGGCTGAATCCATTCTCTCCGTGAGTTGCCATACCGCCTCTTCGTGTTCCGAGGTGAGAATGATAATCTACCCCGTAAAATAAATCAAGTACACATTCATTTTTTGAAGCTACGCCAAAAAATCCGCCCATAGTGTGTATTTCTCCTTTCCCATTCTAAAACAATCTTACATTGACAATACTAATTTAGTTTAGCACGGATGGACCGGTAAATGAAGAGGAAATTAAAAATAGATAAATGAATGAAAAATATAAATAAATCAGACAATAAGTACAATTAGAATCGAAGAATGAAATAAAATAAAAAATATAAAAGAAAAGTATTGACAAAATGGAGGCGAGATGCTATAGTGTAATCAATCCAAAAGAAAAGAAACCTGACGAGAAAGGGATTCTTGAAAACTGGAAGTTGTTTCACTTTCAGAATTGGAAATTTAGAAAAGGAGGGCTTTTACCATTGGACAATACGGAATTCAAAACTCAATATGTTAGTGGTGTTACAGATGAAGGTTCCCATGATGAAAGCCTTTATCAATAAATCAATCCAGTAAATAGTTGAGTATACAAAGTATATCGGAGTTGTTAGAAACTGGAATTTGTGATTGAAAGATCTGTAAGACATATTGAGGATGATACCACATCAGTCAATAGTTCAAAGAGTTAGAAGATGTGTAAAGAAACATCGCATAACCATCAGAAATTTTATTAACCATTTATTTTATATTTAATATGAGTTGATGAATGAAGACGTAGTATGCGGATAGTAACAGGGGAGGAAGCCAAGGAGCAGAACCCATAAGAAGATTGAAATAAGAAAGAGAGTTTCTCTAAGTTATATGAATCTGATATATTGGCAGAAGATCCGAAAAGTCAACAAAATTAAATACATTATAAAAGGAAGTAAAAGATCTGAGATCAAAGATTACATTAGCGGAAAATTAATCAGAGACTTTGAGTTATATATCGAATATAAAATAAAAAAGGCTTTTGGGAACCGGTAGATCAAAAGAAAGATTCCTCCGGTAAGAGAATATAGAATATGAAAAAATTGAATAGTTAGAGTAGCCATTATAAGAAAAAACGTTATAATGGCTACTTTTTTTGCGTAATAGTTTTGTAATAATTAAGAAAAAAACACTCCCATTTTTTTGACATTGACAGGTTGGTATGATACACTAAGAAAATGAAAAGATATATCATTCTTGCGTATAGAAGGCTGGTAAGGAATCGCTGCAAAAGCAAGTAATTAATGAGGTGAATGACATTGGATAAATACGAGTATCGTGAAAAAACGGAACAAATGATGAAGTACGTCCAGACAAGATCCTACGACAAGGCAAAGGAGATCGCAGATACGATCGACTGGAAGCGAGTAAAAAATGCGTCAATGCTTTGTACTGTAAGTGAAATTTACGAATATACCGGGGAGTATCAGAAGAGCAGAGAGATCCTTTTTATTGCATATGACAGAAGTCCGGGGAGCAGGAAGATTGTATACCGCCTGGGGACTCTGGCGCTTCGGCTGGGGGAGACGGAGGAAGCGCTGGACTGCTATGACGAATTTGTGAGTATGGCTCCGAAGGATCCGAACCAGTACATATTAAAGTATAAGATTTTAAAGGCGCAGAACGCCCCGATTAAGGAACAGATTCATGTGCTGGAAGAATTTAAAAAAGCGGAATATATTGAAAAATGGGCATATGAGCTTGCAGAGCTTTACGATCAGGCGGGAATGACAACCGAGTGCCTAGAAGAGTGTGACGATCTGATTCTGTGGTTCAGTGACGGAGCTTTTGTACAAAAGGCGATGGAGCTGAAAATGAAATATAAACCTCTGACGCCGCAGCAACAAAAGAAATATCGAAAAGCGGGGAATGAGGAAGAATCCGGAAACCTGACTGCCGCTGTGGAAGAAGCACAGACAAGGAAGGCGGAAAAAGAGGAGCAGGTAAAGGTTGAGGAGATTCCGGCGGAAAATCAGAAAGAGGTTCAGGGAGAACCGGAAAAGACAGTAGATTTTGAGCAGGTGATTTCGATGCTTCAGGACCAGGGGAAAAGAGAAACACTGATTCTGAAAGCAGATTCTTCAAAAGCGCTGACAGGAGCCTTTCTGCTTGGAATGGCTGTCGGAGGAAATAAGACGATAACAGAAGTGAAGCAGATGTTCGAAAAAGGAGAGGGAGACGTGTACGAAACAGGCCAGATGAAAATAGAAGAGATCCTTCGTCAATGGGAAGAAAGACAAAGGAAAAATGCAGCCGTTATTGAAGAAAAACGGCGCGAAGCAGAGGCAAAAGCAGAGGAAGAAAAAGCAAAGCAGGAAACAGTTTCCAAGGACACAGCGACGATACTTTCAGAAGATATTCAAAGACTTCTCAGCGAGATGGAAGCGGAAGAAAAAGAAAGAGAAGAGGCTGTCGGCGGCACGACAGAGTCTCTTGCAAGACTTTCCGAGTCGATGAAAGATCAGACAGAAGAAGAGACAGAAACTGAAACAGAACCGGATGAATCTGTCGAAGAAGAAAGTCCTGAGGACGAGTACGCCGAAGAAGAGTACGACGAGGACGAGTACGCCGAAGAAGAGTACGACGAAGACGAGTACGCTGAGGAGGAGCATGACGAGGACGAGTACGCCGAAGAGGAGTATGACGAGGACGAGTACGCCGAAGAAGAGTACGACGAGGACGAGTACGCCGAAGAAGAGTATGATGAGGACGAGTACACCGAAGAGGAGTATGACGAGGACGAGTACGCCGAAGAAGAGTACGACGAGGAGGAGTACGCCGAAGAGGAGTATGACGAGGACGAGTACGCCGAAGAAGAGTATGACGAGGACGAGTACGCCGAAGAAGAGTATGACGAGGACGAGTACGCTGAAGAGGAGTCCGTGGAAGAGGAGTATGAGGACGAAGAATCCGATTTTGAAGAGGATGATTCTGACTATGAAGAAGAGGTAGAAGAGTCAGATCAGGAAGAAGAGGAAGCGGCGGAACAGGAGCCGGAAAAAGAAGAGGTTCTGGAAATCGAGGAACCGGATGAAGACGAAGACTCCAGATCTTCCGGCGGATCTTCCTTTGATACAGGATTTATTGTTCAGGGAAGATATGACTTGAGCGCAACAAGTGAAATCGGTCTGAAGCTTGGTTTGACAGAGGAGCAGAAAAAACTGTTCTCCTATTTTGTACCGATCCGTGGAATGAGTGAGCAGCTTGTCGATGTTCTCGAGCAGGACAGAAACTGCAGAAAGCGGTATGGAACTTCCAGAACAGGAAATATTCTTGTAATCGGACACAAAGGATCCGGTAAGACTGTACTTGCGGTTGATATTGTAAAAGCGATTCAGAAGCAGCGCAGGATGAAGCAGGGCAAGGTTGCGATTATCACCGGAGACGCACTGAATAAGAAGAACCTGATCAGTATTATCCAGAAGCTCAGCGGTGGTGCGCTGATTATTGAAAAAGCAAGTAAAATGAATGATAAAACCATTGATGAATTGACAGGATTAATGGAAGAGCAGACCGGAGAGATGCTGTTTATTCTGGAAGATGAGAGACGTCCGATGGAGAAAATGCTTTCTGAGTATCCGGACTTCCGCAGAAAATTTACTTCCCGTGTGGAACTTCCGATCTTTATCAATGATGAGCTTGTTACGTTCGGCCAGACATATGCAAAAGAAAACGGATACCGGATTGATGAAATGGGAATTCTTGCTCTTTACAGTCGTATCGATGTACTTCAGAAAGAAGACCACTTTGTGACAGTAGCTGAAGTGAAGGAGATCATGGATGACGCGATTGCCCATTCCCAGAAAGCGAATGTAAAACATCTGATGAAGAGGGTATTCGGAAAGAGCACAGATGAAACTGACAGAATTATTCTGAAAGAGGATGATTTCAAACATTAAAGATAATCGACAATAATTGTATAAAATGACGAAAAGAGTTTTGATAAAGTGAAAAACTTTGTTAAAACTCTTTCTTTTTATCCATCCCTAAAGTATAATAAACTTAGATTTTTTGTGAGAAGGTGGATAGTATGGCGAGAACAAAAAAGAAAAAACCATATGAGATAGGAGAACTGGATCAGTACTTATTTGGACAAGGAACTCATTATGATTTATATAAAAAAATGGGATCCCATCTTGTTACGGATGGACGCAGAAAAGGTGCGTATTTTGCAGTCTGGGCGCCGAATGCGAAGGCAGTTTCGGTTGTAGGTGATTTTAACAACTGGGACAAGGATAAAAATCCGATGGTAAGAGAAGAGCCGCTTGGGATCTATACCTGCTTTATTCAGGGGATCGAAGAGGATATGATCTATAAGTACTGTATTGAGACGAAGACCGGAGACTTCCTCTACAAGGCTGATCCGTTCGCGAATTATGCGGAAGTAAGGCCTGGAACCGCTTCGAAAGTGCATGACATATCAAATCTGAAATGGAGCGACAGTGCGTGGATGGAAAAGAGGACTACCTGGAACATGGATGAGAGTCCGATGTCTATCTATGAAGCGCACATTGGTTCCTGGAAACAGCATCCGGGAGAAGAAGAGGAGCGCTTTTACAACTACCGTGAGTTTGCAGTGGAAGCTGTGAAATATATGAAAGAGATGGGATATACCCACATTGAATTGATGGGAATCGCAGAGCACCCGTATGACGGCTCCTGGGGATACCAGGTAACAGGATATTTTGCGCCGACTTCCAGATATGGAACCCCGGAAGATTTTGCGTATATGATCAACTACTTCCACAAAAATAAAATCGGGGTTATTCTGGACTGGGTACCGGCTCATTTTCCAAGAGACGCGCACGGACTTGCGGATTTTGACGGTACAGCGGTTTATGAATATGCGGATCCGAGAAAAGGTGAGCACCCTGACTGGGGTACGAAGATTTTTGACTACGGCAAGTCTGAGGTAAAAAATTTCCTGATCAGCAATGCGTTGTTCTGGATGGAACATTTCCATGTGGACGGGCTTCGTGTCGACGCAGTTGCATCGATGCTGTACCTGGATTATGGAAAGCAGGACGGTCAGTGGGTTGCCAACAAATATGGAGGTAATCAGAATCTGGAGGCGATCGAGTTTTTCAAGCATTTAAATTCGGTTGTTCTTGGACGAAATCCGGGAGCGGTCATGATTGCGGAAGAGTCTACCGCATGGCCTAAAGTGACAGGAAAACCGGAAGACGATGGACTGGGATTCAGCCTGAAATGGAACATGGGCTGGATGCACGATTTTCTGGAATATATGAAGCTGGATCCTTATTTCCGGAAAGAGCACCACAATCAGATGACATTTGCGATGACCTATGCTTACAGTGAGAAATATGTTCTTGTACTTTCACATGATGAGGTCGTCCATTTGAAGTGTTCGATGCTCAATAAGATGCCGGGACTCGGATTTGATAAATATGCGAATCTGAAAGTCGGATACGCATTTATGATGGGGCATCCGGGGAAGAAGCTTCTGTTTATGGGGCAGGATTTCGCGCAGCTTAGAGAGTGGAGTGAGGAAAGAGAGCTTGACTGGTATCTGCTGGAAGAGCCGGAGCATCAGTATCTGCAGGCGTTTACAAGAGATCTTCTGAAGCTTTACAAAAAGAACAAAGCCATGTATGAGCAGGACACTGTCGGATATGGTTTTGAGTGGGTAAATGCGAACGACGGATACAGAAGTATTTTCAGCTTTATCCGTCATTCCAGAAATAATAAAAAGAATCTGCTTTTTGTCTGCAACTTCACGCCGATGGAATGGGCGGACTACCGCGTAGGTGTGCCGCGCAGAAAGCAGTACAAGCTGATATTAAACAGTGATGAAAAACAGTATGGAGGAAAGGGCGAGGACCGGCCGCTTGTTTATAAGGCTGTGAAGCAGGAGTGCGATGGAAGACCGTATTCCTTTGCATATAAACTTCCACCATACGGTGTGGCAGTATTTGAGTTCTGATTACTGCAGTTGACAGGAAAAATGATCAGGCCCGTCTGGAAGGTGCATGAAGGCTTTGCAGGCGAGCCTGATTTTGTGTGGTTTAAAAATGGAGGGTCGATATGGAAAATTACCAGATTACACAGTGGTGCCACCGGTTTATCGAAGAACAGGTTAAGGATGGGGACTACTGTATTGATGCCACCTGTGGAAATGGACATGATACGTTGCTTTTATGCAGGCTGGCAGGCAGTGATGGACTGACAGCGGGATTTGACATCCAGGAACAGGCGGTAGAGAAGACAAAAAAACGGCTGAGGGAGGCCGGCGTGGAAGAAAAGGCCAGAATTTTCTGCTGCGGACATGAAAAGATGAGAGAACAGCTGGCAGAGGACCCGGACTGCCGAAAAATGCTGGAGAAGACGCAGGACGGTTATGGAAGTGTCTCCTGTGTTGTGTTTAACTTTGGCTATCTTCCGGGAGGGGCACATGATCTTGCCACAAAAGCGCAGACAAGTCTGGAGGCAGTTGAACAGAGTCTGGAGCTTCTGAAAAAGGGAGGAATTATCAGTCTTTGTATCTACAGCGGGAAAGACAGTGGATTTGAGGAGAAGGAAGCTTTGATGGAATATCTGAAAGGTCTTGACAGCAAAAAATATCTGGTTATAATGAGCTCATATTACAATCGTCCGAATCATCCACCGGTTCCGGGACTGATTATCCGGCTTTGATGTAGCAGAATGTGGATGATATCATATACTAACTGACAGGAGGGATGAAGATATGCAGCTTGCAGCAGGACTGTTGTTACCGTTTATAGGGACCACGCTTGGTTCGGCGTGTGTTTTTTTTATGAAAGGCCAGATGAAACCGCTTATTCAGAAGATACTTCTTGGATTTGCGTCCGGAGTGATGGTGGCGGCATCGGTATGGTCACTGTTGATTCCATCGATGGAAATGTCGGAAAACATGGGAAAATATGCGTTTATTCCGGCGGCAGCCGGATTTCTGCTTGGGATTTTCTTCCTACTTATGATGGATCAGGCGGTACCGCACCTTCACATGGGGGCGGAGAAGTCAGAGGGACCGAAATGTTCTTTAAAAAAAACAACCATGCTTGTCCTTGCCGTCACACTTCATAATATTCCGGAAGGAATGGCGGTCGGCGTGGTTTTCGCGGGGATGCTCTCGCGGAACACAGAAATTACAATGGCAGGTGCGTTTGCGCTGTCGATCGGCATTGCGATCCAGAACTTCCCGGAGGGAGCAATTATTTCCATGCCGTTAAAAAGTGAAGGAACGGGAAAGGGAAAGGCATTTTTGTACGGGATGCTTTCCGGGGCAGTGGAACCGGTGGCGGCCGGAATTACCATTCTGCTTGCGGGATTTATTACACCGGTGCTTCCGTATCTGCTGTCTTTTGCGGCCGGAGCAATGCTTTATGTTGTGGTGGAAGAATTGATCCCGGAGGCAAGCGAAGGGGAACACAGTAATATCGGAACGATCGGATTTGCAGCCGGCTTTGTGCTGATGATGATCCTGGACGTTGCGCTGGGATAATGAAAGTCCAGATGAGATCAGGAGAGAGGAGAGAATAGGATGAGACTTCGGAATATACCGGGGGCAAGAGACGTGATTGCCGGACATGAAGCGGTGATAAAGAATGAGAAGGAACAGAAAGGACACTGGGAAGAGGTCTTTGGAAATGACCATCCGGTACGTGTGGAGATCGGTATGGGGAAAGGCAGGTTCCTGATGACGATGGCGCTGGAACATCCGGAAATAAATTATATTGGAATCGAGCGATACTCCAGTGTGCTTCTGCGGGCGCTGGAGCGGATGGATGCCATGGAGGAACCGCCTTCTAACATCCGGTTTGTATGCATGGATGCGGCTGAAATAGAAGAAGTATTTGAACCGGGGGAAGTGGACCGGATCTATCTGAATTTTTCGGATCCGTGGCCAAAGGCACGTCATGCAAGGAGAAGACTGACGTCAGCCGTGTACTGGGAGAGATATGATCATATTCTGAAGCAGGACGGGGTTGTGGAGTTTAAAACGGACAATAAAGAACTGTTTGAATTTTCTCTTGAGCAGGTTCAGGAGGCCGGCTGGGAACTGAAGGCACATACTTTCGACCTGCACCATAACGAAGACCTGAACCGGGGGAATATTATGACGGAATATGAGGCAAAGTTTTCCGCCAAAGGAAATCCGATCTGCAAGCTGATTGCAGAAAGAAAAAGATAGGGGGAACGCGTAACAGAATCCTTCATCCGGCATATGATGATAGAAAAAGCAGGCAGGTGGAAAATGGGAAAAAGATGCGGAAGAAAGGTCTGCCATACGTGCAGAAGATTCTGCTACGATAATATCTGGCTGAATAAAAAGATCCGGATTCTTCAAAAATCCTGTGCAGAACTATACAGGGTATTTAATCCTGGCTGCAGGTCAGGGCGGTGTGACAAATGCAGGAGTTGACAGAGCAGAATTTCCGGAAGGAAGTACTGGAGGAGAAAAAGCCTGTACTGGTAGAGTTTTATGCAGTCTGGTGCGGGAAGTGTTCGATGATGGAAGACATATTCGGAATGGTTGCGGAAGAATTTGACGGGAAAATCAAGGCGGGGAGAGTGGAAACGGAGAGCAATCCGCTTCTTGCCGCAAGATACCGTATCCGGGCAATTCCGGCATTTCTTTTGTTTTCGGACGGGGAAGAAGTTCTGCGGATGACAGGGATGATGGAGCCTGAGGAGATGGCCGGAAGATTGAACGCTGCTGAAAATATGCTGAACAGCCGGAAGAGAAAGAGATAACCGTATCACCCGGGCGCCCTGAATTTCAGGCGTTTCACAAAAAATAAAAAAATTTTTAAATTTTGCTTGCATTTTCCTGAATAATGTAATATAATTTTTCTTGCGTTAAACAAATGGAAAATGCAAAATGTGCCATTAGCTCAGTTGGTAGAGCACCTGACTCTTAATCAGGGTGTCCAGGGTTCGAGCCCCTGATGGCGCACTTTAAATCACTGTTTTTGGAGAGGGAGATCTCTGGGGGCGGTGATTTTTTTTGTGCCCAAAGGGCGAAAGTTTGATTTGGAATAGATAGATTAGTGATGGAAAGGGAGCACGTATGAGGCAGGATGTACAAAAGATAATTCTTCAGATCAGAAGAAGGTGGAAAAAGAGAAAAACAAAAGTAATCAGCATTTTGCTTGCGATCATCTGGCTGGCTGTCATGGTTGTGCTTTTGACAAACTGGAGAATGTTTGGCAGGACGGCAAATGGAGATTCGATAAAAAGAATCGTGCAGTGGGTACTTCTCTGGCTGTTTGGTGTTGCGGGAGCAATTCTATGGCAGTTTTACTGCCTCTTCCTCAGAAAAAAGAGGAAAATCAAACGGCTCGGGGTTGGAAGCATCGTGGTACTGGCGATTGCAATGGGGACAGGAATGTTCTGGATCATGGAGTGGATTTATAATCCGCAGATGTTTACGATTCCGTACCAGTTTGTATCTCTCAGTATCTGTGTTTCAGCCGTTGTGTTCCTGATTTTTCTGCTGTTGTGCAATTCTCTTCGTCTTGCAGTGCTTTTGTGCAGTGCCATGTATTTTATTTGGACGATTGCCAGCTATTTTGTTTACGAATTCCGGGGCCTTCCGCTGCAGATTGTGGATTTTCTGGATCTCGGGACGGCGACAACGGTAGCGGGTGATTATGAATATTCCATGACACTGCATATGCTGATTGTGGGTGTGATTATAGTCAGCATTGTTACTTCTTTATATACGGGGAACAAATACAAACTTGTAAAAGGAAAGAAGGCCAAAGTTCTGATCCGTGTGGCGGGTATATTCCTGCTTGTCGGAGGAATTCGCTATCTTGGATGGTCCGATCAGCCGGAAAGCTGGAATGTGGTTCTGAATGGGAACCGGCCGGGAGACAGTTTTTATAATTATGGAATGCAGATGTGTGTGATCCGCGGTGCCAGAGATTCGATTGTAAAGGAACCGGAAGGATACTCGGTTGAAGAGCTGCAGCAGGTATCGGACGAGATTGAATCAGGAAATGCGGGAAGCAGCAAAAAGCCGAATATCATTGCTGTCATGGATGAAACATTTTCTGATCTGACCTGGATCAGAGATTTCCCGGTATCAGAAGAAATTATTCCATTTTATAACAGTCTGACAGAAAATACAATTAAAGGGAAGCTGCTGGTTCCGGTGCTGGGCGGAGGGACAGGAAAGACGGAGTTTGAATTCCTGACCGGAACGTCGATGCGGATGTTCAACTCGACGCCTTATGTAGTACTCGGGAAAAAACTGGATGCCTCAATGGTGGAGCCGCTCGAAAGTCAGGGATACAAAACAGCCGCGATACATCCGTTTATTCCGACAAATTATAATCGGGAAGTTGCGTATGAAGCGATGGGATTTGACCGGTTCCTGAGCTTTGATGATTTTCAGGGAGAAAGAATGGTACGGGATTTTATCTCGGATGAGGCATGTTTTGACCGGATTGAGGAAATGATAAAGGACGAGGAAGATCCACTGTTTACATTCTGCGTCACGATGCAGAATCATTCCCCGTATACAAAAGAATATGAAAATTCAATTGAACTGCTGGAGTATACCGATTCACAGGTGGAACAGTATATGTCACTGATTCATGAATCCGACCGGGCACTGCAGAAACTGATCGAAGATCTGGAAAAGTCCGATGAGCCGACGGTAGTTGTGTTTTTTGGAGATCATCTTCCGACATTGTCCGAAGATTTTTACGAGTATGTATTTGGAAAGACAGATGAGGAAATGACGTTTGAAGAAAACCAGAATTATTATCTGACCCCGTTTTTGATTTGGGCAAATTATGATATTGAGGAGCAGCAGGATGTTGTCACAAGCAGTAATTATCTCGGAGCTATGACACTGGAGACGGCTGGGGTAGAGCTTACAAAATATCAGCAGTATCTTCTTGACTTAAGAGAAAAGGTGCCGGCTTTCAGCGGAACAGCCTACTATGGACATGACGGCAGATTTCACGAGTACGGATCCGGAGGCCGGGAGGAGGAGAATCTGCCGCTTGATGACTGTATCAATTACAACAAGATTTTTGGAGAAGAGAGCCGGCTGGACGAGTTCTTTTTTCCTGAAAAACGATGAATAAGGCACAGGTTTTGTATTTTTTCCTATACAATCGCTAGGATTTGCCAAAAAGCAGGAATTGTTCCTGAAATAGTACATGAAACGCATTGACACAGATTTCACGAATCAGCTATAATAGCCCCATGAAACAGAAACAGTTGTTTCGAAACAGTATAGGGTTTATATTTGAAGGAGGATTATCAACATGAGAAAAGAATGGGAATCTTTTCGCGGAGGCATCTGGGAAAAAGAAATCAATGTAAGAGATTTCATCCAGAAAAACTACACACCGTATTTAGGTGATGACAGCTTTCTTGCAGGACCGACAGAGGATACAAAGGCACTGTGGGAGCAGGTTATGGATCTGTCCGCGCAGGAGCGCGAAAAAGGCGGAGTCCTTGATATGGACACGAAAATTATTTCTACCATTACGTCCCATGGACCGGGATATCTTGACAAAAGCAAGGAAAAGATCGTAGGCTTCCAGACAGACAAGCCGTTCAAGCGTTCCCTGCAGCCATATGGCGGTATCCGCATGGCAATCAAGGCATGCGAAGAAAATGGATACCATGTGGACCCGGCAATCGTTGAATTCTTCACTAAACATAGAAAGACACACAATGACGGAGTATTTGATGCTTATACACCGGAGATGAGAGCGTGCCGTTCCAGCCACATCATCACAGGACTTCCGGATGCATACGGACGCGGACGTATCATCGGCGACTACAGAAGAGTTGCTCTTTACGGTGTGGACAGACTGATCGAGGACAAGCAGCATCAGAAAGATACGACAAGAACAATCATGTACTCTGATGTTACAAGAGAAAGAGAAGAACTCTCCGAACAGATTAAAGCATTAAAAGAGTTAAAAGAACTGGGACAGATCTACGGATTTGACATTTCCAGACCGGCTGAAAATGTACAGGAAGCGATCCAGTGGCTGTATTTCGGATACCTTGCTGCAATCAAGGAGCAGAACGGTGCGGCAATGTCCCTTGGACGTACTTCCACATTCCTCGATATCTATGCTGAGCGTGACCTTGCAAACGGCACATTCACAGAGGAGCAGATTCAGGAATTCATCGACCACTTCATTATGAAGCTGCGTCTTGTAAAATTTGCGAGAACACCGGAATACAATGCACTGTTCTCCGGAGACCCGACATGGGTAACAGAGTCGATCGGAGGTATGGGAATCGACGGACGTCCGATGGTTACAAAGATGTCCTACCGTTACCTTCATACACTGCAGAACCTTGGAACAGCACCGGAACCGAACCTGACCGTGCTGTGGTCCACAAGACTTCCGGAAAACTTCAAGCGTTTCTGTGCGAAGACATCCATCGAGTCTTCTTCCATCCAGTATGAGAACGATGACCTGATGAGAGTGACACATGGTGATGACTACGCAATCGCATGCTGCGTATCCTCTATGCGCGTAGGTAAGGAAATGCAGTTCTTCGGAGCCCGCGCAAACCTTGCAAAATGTCTGCTTTACGCAATCAACGGTGGTGTGGACGAAATTTCCAAGAAACAGGTGGGACCGAAGTACCGTCCGATCACATCCGAATATCTGGATTACGATGAAGTAAAGAGTAAATTCAGTGACATGATGAAATGGCTTGCACAGGTATATGTCAATGCACTGAACATCATCCACTACATGCATGACAAATACTGCTACGAAAGAATTCAGATGGCTCTTCATGACAAGAAGGTAACACGCTGGTTCGCGACAGGTATTGCAGGACTTTCTGTTGTAGCTGACTCCCTGTCAGCGATTAAATACGCGAAAGTAAAAACAGTCCGTGACGAGAATGGTATTGTAGTAGATTACGAAATTGAAGGAGATTTCCCGAAATACGGAAATGATGATGACCGTGCAGATGAGATCGCATACGATATCGTGCATGAGTTTATGTCCTATGTAAAAGGAAATCACACATACCGTGGAGGTATCCCGACAACATCCATCCTTACGATCACATCCAACGTTGTATACGGAAAGAATACAGGATCTACACCGGATGGAAGAAAGGGCGGCGAGCCGTTCGCTCCGGGAGCGAACCCGATGCACCACAGAGACAGCCATGGTGCGGTAGCTTCCTTAAGCTCTGTAGCAAAACTGCCGTTTAAAGATGCTCAGGATGGTATTTCCAATACCTTCTCCATCATCCCGGGAGCACTCGGAAAAGATGACGCTATTCTTTTTGACGACATTGCTTTCGAACTGGAGCCGGACTGCGCATGCTGCGAGCCAAATGCAACATTAGACGATGAAGAATAATAATATAAAATAAGGAGGACAATCATATGAAAATCAGTGAAGCTCAGATTGACAATCTTGTAGGTTTATTAGATGGATACGCTGAAAAAGGCGGACATCATCTGAATGTAAATGTATTCACAAAAGATACACTTCTGGATGCACAGGCTCATCCGGAAAAGTATCCGCAGCTTACTGTACGTGTGTCCGGATACGCAGTAAACTTCAATAAGCTGACAAAAGAGCAGCAGGATGAGGTTATCTCCAGAACATTCCATGACGAAATGTAATCAGGGCTATATTCATTCGACAGAGAGTTTCGGGACCGTGGACGGTCCCGGAATTCGTTTTGTCATCTTTTTCCAGGGGTGTCCGATGCGATGCAAGTACTGTCATAATCCGGACACCTGGCAGCCGAACCAGGGAAATCTCATGACAGTGGAGGAACTTCTGGAAACATATCGTCATAATGAGAAGTTCTACAGAAAGGGCGGGATTACCGCGACGGGCGGTGAGCCGCTTTTACAGCTTGAGTTTCTGACAGAGCTTTTCAGGCAGGCGAAAGAGACCGGGATCCATACATGCCTGGATACATCCGGTATTGTATACAGAGAATCAAGAAAAGAAGAGTTTGAGAAGCTGTTTGCGGTTACGGATCTGGTTCTGCTGGATATTAAACACAGCCTTCCGGAAGGCCACAGGGAACTGACAGGACAGGATCAGGCTCCGGTGCTGGAGTTTGCCAGAGCACTGGAGACGGCGGGGGTACCGATGATTATACGCCACGTTGTAGTTCCTGGTATTACCGACGGGAAAGAAGAGCTGGAGACACTGGGACATCTGATCTCCGGTTTCCGAAATCTGAAAGGGCTGGAAGTGCTTCCATATCATACGATGGGGACGAAAAAGTACGAACAGCTCGGAATGAAATATCCGCTGGAAGGCGTGGAAGCCATGGATAAGACAAAAGCCCATGAAGCGAGAGAATTCCTGCTGAAAATCATAATGGAAGACAGAAAGAAAAGGACTGCAAAATAAGCCCTTTATATCAGAAAACGCCAGCTCCGGCAAGACCGGAACTGGCATTTTTTTATTAGGACCTATTTGAAATTCTGCATAGACATATTCGGTTGAAGAAGAAGCATTTTCCGTATCGATAGAATATGGTTTTTTAATTCTGTAGGATCCGCTTTCTGAGACATCATCTAGCGTACAGATAAATCTTTTTTCTTCACCTGCCGCGATAGTGTAGGCAATATCCTCATATACGATCGAAACCGGAACTTCCGTCCATTTATCATTAAGAAAGGTTTCGATCTCATAGGCTTCTCCGGTTGCGATGTCCTGTTCACTATTATTTATCATATTCACTTCTATTTGTGAACTTGAAGAAGGAATTACGTTTTCGTCCGAACAAAGTTCTAATAATACTGCCGGATTCGTTTCGCCATTATCGATGTGGGCTTTATTCGACGCACACCCATTGCATCCCAGCAAAGTTACAGCCAATAAAATGAAAATCTTCATATATCCTCCTATATAAGCTCCTCGTTCTGTTCTGTCTCTGCTATCAGCGAAGAAATGATCTCTACCGCTTCCTCTTCTGTGTAGAAAAGGTCTTTATCCAGATGTTCACAGAAATCGCAGAATCCGTGGAGCAGTCCCGGTTCTGTGATGTCCAGGCAGATCAGCCGTTCCGGATTGGAAGACGGGAACATCAGGTAACCGTTCCGGTGATTGACGTACATGAACAGTTCGTTATCAAGGTCGCCGATGCTGCATTTAAGCATCCGGATTCCTCCGGCCGGACAGATCTGGAGGAATTGTCTGATCAGAGTAATACGGTCCGCAGGTTCAAACGGCCGGTATACTTCCGGCGGATATTCCGGGATCCGTCCGGTATCCAGAAAGCGCCGAAGCCCTTCTTCGGAGAAGATGAAAAGCATGCGGTGGCCGGTAAAGCGTTTCCTGAGATCATGTACATAATCTCTCAGCATGGAAATCAGATAATCGCGGTTTGGAAGCTCCGGATAAATATATTTGTCATAAAAATAATCCGGAATACAGTAGGTCAGACACGGGAGCATCTGAAAACAGTAGTTCTGATCGACGTCTGCCTTGAGGTTATGAAAATAATCAAGCTGAGTCGACAGATCACTCATGGTAACACCAAAGGAAGAGGTCTGCTCCAGATACTGATCATAAATCTGATGAAAGAACTGCAGGCTCTTCTCTGTCTGGAACAGGATTCCGGAACGCATATCTCTGGAAAGAAGGAATGCGTGTCTGGATGTAAGCACAAGATAAGGGAAGAGAAGAAGCTCATTTGATGAATGAACCAGTTCCCCGTAGTAATAATAAACATTGTATTTACATGCACAGCAGTAGACCGGGAGAATCTTCTTCAGGCAGGTCAGATTATAGTTTTTCTTGTTAATTGTCAGCTGATCGCTGGAATTAAAACAGATAATATGGCTGATTGACAGGTTTTTGTTTTCATATCCCAGAGTCGGAAGAAGATTCATCAGAAAATCCGAGTCCGGCTGGATCAGAAGACGGATCTGGGGATCGTTTGTCCGGGATTCCAGAAAAAGAATATAAAACAGCTGATGGTTAATTTCATTCTGCCCGGTTATGGTAGATACACCCGGAGTATCCGGGAAACAGGATAAAGGCGCAGGGGTCGGGGTGGAATAAATTTCAGAGTATTTTTTAAAATTTTCAAATAATTCAAGAATGCTTTTCCTGCGGTAGTAGTTTTCCAGCCCGTCAACGGAAATTTTGTAGGATTCGATAAAATCATTCCGTTCGGAAGGGGTGAGCCGCAGATACTCGGCCATCAGAAGAACGGTGTCCATGTTTGCCACATGCCGTGTCCCCTTGATAATTTTATACATAAAGGAGCGCTCAATTCCGCAGAACTGCGCCATTT
Source organism: Drancourtella sp. An12 (assembly GCF_002160935.1). Lineage (NCBI taxonomy): Bacteria > Bacillati > Bacillota > Clostridia > Eubacteriales > Oscillospiraceae > Drancourtella > Drancourtella sp. An12. Next base: position 141,570 of record NZ_NFLO01000001.1, read on the forward strand.
CATTTGATTTTATGGCTTTTGCAGCGATATGCTTCCCTAATAAATCCGAAAATATCGACATAGATTTTTCTCCTGATTTTAAAATAATGTTCTGTTATGGAACGTGTGTTAGAATTATTATAAAGAAAAGAGGATAAAAAAACCAGATGTAAATGGAAAAAAGATTGTCCAATTTTTTGTCCACTTGGAAAATCTATAGAAAGAACAGAATAAACATGCTACAATAAATTTGTCTAAAGGGAGAGAGGGAGTTAGTGATTAATAATAGTGTATACCGCAGAAATGTGGTATGATGAAAACGAATCTGGCAACAAGATTCGTTTTTTGTTGTCTGTAAATATGGAGGTAGCGATGGAAATAATTATCAGAAATGCAAAAAGAGAGGAAGCGGAAATTCTCGCTCAGATAGAAAGGGAATGTTTCCCGGAGGCGGAAGCGGCGACGGAGAAAGATATTGCGGAACGGATGGATGCGTTCCTGGACTGCTTTTTCGTGGCAGAGGCAGACGGAAAGGTAGTTGGATTTATTAATGGAGCTGTGGCAAAAGAGCCGCATCTGCCGGATGAAATGTACCATGACACCGGTCTTCATGATCCGGATGGAGACTATCAGACGGTGTTTGGCCTTGATGTGCTGCCGGAGTACCGGAGACAGGGAATTGCAGGCCGTCTTCTTGAGAGGATGATTGAACATGCGCGAGAGTGCGGCAGAAAAGGTGTCGTGCTGACATGTAAAGATCATCTGGTACATTATTATGCGGGATTTGGATTTGAAGATCACGGAGTGGCAGATTCCAGCCACGGCGGAGCCAAATGGAATGATATGCAGCTGAAATTCTGATGATGGATCAGAAGCAGAAGCGATGGAAATTTCCGGACATTTAAAGAATCCGGGAAGTGTGCTATAATCAAGGTGCCTGATAAATGCAGGATTTTTGATGAAAGGGAATGGATATGGTTTACACATGGGCGGCTGACACCGCTTTGCTGATGGATGAAAAACAGTATGAGGCTTATTACCGGCAGATTCCGAAATGGAGACAGGAAAAGGCGGACCGGATCCGGATGAGGGAAGACCGGGCGCTAAGTGTCGGTGTCTGGGCATTGTATCAGAAAGCACTTCGGGAAAGCGGGCTTTCAGAAAAAATGGTCTTTAATCTGTCTCATTCCGGACATTACGTGTTGTGTTCGATTGCGGATACGGAAACGGCGAGGACCGGATGCGATCTGGAAAAGACAGGGATTCCAAGACTGAAAGTGGCCAGGAGGTTTTTCTGCCGCTCTGAATGGGATTATATTCAGAAAAAGGCGTCTGAAGATGAGAGGAAGGAAGCGTTTTATCGTTACTGGGTTTTGAAAGAAAGCTTTATGAAGGCGACGAGACTTGGAATGAAGCTTCCTCTGGATGCATTTGCAATCCGCCTGAGTGAAGGGGAAGATCCGGTGTTGACAAAAAAGCCGGATACGATAGAAGGACGGTTTTATTTCCGGGAATATCCGGAACCGGAGAGAGGATTTTTTGCTGCTGTGTGTTCGGAAGATCCGGACATGGCAGAAAATCTGAGGTGGATGACACTGTGACAGAAAGACAGAAAGGACTGCAGAATGAAAGATCAGACAAAAGAGAAGATAAGAAAACTGGAACTTCTGATACGTTACCGGATCAGGAAGATGCACCATCCGGGAAAAGTATTTTTTGTTTCCTGCGCAACGGTTCTTGTGGCCGGATTTTTGGGCGGGGTGGCGCTCGGACGCTATGTAGAAAGCCGGCAGGCTGCGGAGACAGTACAGAAAAAAGATAACCAGTATGAATCCCTTGAGAAGGAATATAATTCTGTAAAGGAGCAGGCCGAGGCTCAGAATGAAGAGACAAGGCCGTGGTACCTGATGCTTGTAAATCAGTCTCATCCGATGGAAGACGGATACGTTCCTGAACTTGCCAATATTGATGATTCCCACCAGGTTGACGCAAGAGTACTGGAGCCTTTGCAGAACATGTTGAAGGCCGCCAGTGATGAAGGGTACAGCCTTTATGTCTGCTCGGCGTACCGCTCTGTAGACAGGCAGAAAGAGCTGTTTAACGAATCAATGATTGATTATGTGAATCAGGGAATGACCTACTACGAGGCAGCTATTGAGACGGCGAAGTCGATTGCGTGGCCGGGAGAGAGTGAACATGCGACAGGTCTTGCAATGGATATTGTATCTTCGGATTATGCAGGACTGGATGAAAAGCAGGGAGAGACCGATGACCAGAAGTGGCTGATGGAGCACTGCTACGAATACGGGTTTATCCTGAGATATCCGAAAGACAAGTCGGAAGACACCGGGATCATTTATGAGCCGTGGCATTACCGCTATGTCGGAGTGGAGGCGGCACTGGCGATCCGGGATCAGGGCGTGACGCTGGAAGAATATCTGAATGAAGAATATTAAAAGATGACAGTTCTCTTGGACAGGAGGAATGCCGGATGGAATGGAGCAGACTGTTGTCCCCGAAGCGGCAGCGGACAGGGAGAAAACATAAGGAGAAAAACAGAACAGATTTAAGAAGCAGTTTTGAGAAGGATTATCACAGAATTATCGGGAGTGCCTCATTTAGGCGGCTCCAGGATAAAACACAGGTATTCCCGCTTGACCGGAGTGACTTTGTGAGAACAAGACTGACCCATTCTCTGGAAGTCTCATCTTTTGGGAAATCACTTGGACAGAATATCGGGGAGTATATCCTCGCATACGGGAAAGATCCGGAATTTACTCCTCAGATGAAAGAGGACATCTGTAATATACTTTTATGTGCCGGACTGATCCACGATATCGGGAATCCGCCGTTCGGCCATTTTGGGGAAACGACAATCCGGGAATGGTTTGAGGAGCATCTCTCAAGGATTACATACGGCGAGAAGCCTCTGACGCAAGTTCTGACTCCAAGAATGCTGGCTGATTTTTACTACTTCGAAGGAAATGCCCAGGCGTTCCGTCTCGTGACGAAGCTCCATTATCTTGTGGATGAAACCGGAATGAATCTGACCTTTGCGCTGTTAAACACGATTGTCAAGTATCCGGTTGATTCTCTGCATGTGGATCCGTACAGTGAGAAAATCCAGCAGAAAAAGCTGGGATATTATCTGGCGGATGAAGAACTGTTTTTTAAGATCAGCAGTGAGACAGGAACCGGAAACAACCGCCATCCTCTGACCTTCATTTTAGAGGCAGCCGATGATATTGCGTACAAAACAGCGGATATCGAAGATGCTTACGTGAAAGGGTTTCTGCCGTTTTCGGCTCTTTCCAGGGAACTGGAAAACCTAGATACAGGAGAGACCTTTCAGGCATATGAATATCTGATGGCTCTTTACCGCGGCGCCGTCGAAAGGCAGGAAGAAGAGCCGGAAGCCTATGCGGTCAAAAACTGGATTGTGCGGGTGCAGTCGTTCCTGATCGCCTGCGCGACAGAAGGATTCACAGAGAATTACGAGGCGATCATGTGCGGAGAGTATCAGAAGGATCTGTTTGCAGGGACGAAGGCGGAAGAGCTGATGGATGTACTCGGGCATGTTGCAGAAAAATATGTGTTTATGACCGATGAAATCTATAAAATGGAAGTGGCGGAATCAAGGATTTTATCCTTTCTGATGGAAAAATTTGTGATGGCAGCTGTCCGGTACAGTGATCCAAAGCAGAAGATGGATTCGATTGACAGGCGGATGCTTGCTTTTATTTCGGATAATTATAAGAAAGCATATCAGCATCAGTCTCAGGGAAAAGGAGATATTGAGAAGCTGTATCTTCGGATTCTGCTTGTAACGGACTACATCTGCGGAATGACGGACAGCTACGCAAAAAGGCTGTATCAGGAGTTGACAGCGAAGATATAAAAAGAAAACACGACATAAACTGACAGGGAGGGACTGCATACGGTCTCTCCTTTTTTGAGTTCGTTTCTGGTTTCCGGTTCTTTTTCTGAAAGGACGGGCATAGTATGGAAAGGAAAAGGAAACAGGCGGGAAGCAGATTTATGAAGCGTTTTATCTGTTATCTTTATGAGTATCAGGAAGGAAGACGGATCAGAAATATCGGATTTTGTAAAGTGGAATCATCGGAGGATGGATGCACGGTCAGTATTCACGGGAAAGGCTGGGGGATGAACAGTCCGAGAAAGCTGTCACTGTATCTGTTCTGGAGAGAGAATGGAAAGTGCCTTGGGGTGTATCAGGGAGAACTTGGGAATGTCAGTCCGGCACTGAATTACAGGCTTTCCTATACGGAAGAAGATGTAGGAAGCAAAGCACGGTATGACCGCGTGGAGGGAATCATTTTATGCGGAGAGAACGGGCCGCGGTATGCTGCGGTCTGGACCGATGAGGCGGTGGATATCAGCCGGATGGAGCCGGCCGGAAAAGAAGAGATGACAGAAGAAAAAGAAGAACAGCCGGAAGAGCCGGAAGAGCCGAACGAGGGAGAGCCGGTGCCGGAGGAAAATGAGATGCCGAATGAGCAGGAAGAACCGGCAGGTGTTTCCTATGATGTGAGGGAGATTTTGCCTGAGGAGAGCCGGGAACTGGAAGAAAAGGAGCCGGAACCGTTCTATTTTGACGAGGAAGAGGAGGATTCGAAGCCTGAGATTGCGGAACAGGAGTGTCAGACAACGTGCCGGTTTCGCTGCACCAAAATCCAGAGACAGGATCTCTCAAGACTCATCCGAAGAGAATGGCAGCTGGCAAACAACAGCTTTCTCCTGCACGGTTATTATAATTATCATCATCTTGCTTTTTTGCAGGAGGGAGAGAACCTCTACCTCGGAGTACCGGGAGTCTACAGCGAAAAAGAACGAAGAGCTGCACAGGCCTTCGGATTTCCTGGATTTGTAAATTATGAGGAGGAGATGCTGGATCTGCCGGAGGGAGAAAAAGAGGACCGGACAGATTTCGGGTATTGGTGTCGACAGGTTCATCAAATTAGAGTATAATGAATAAGAAATTGCCGTGTTTCAGAGGACTTTCGATGAAAACGGCACAAAAGAATTTCAGTAAAAGACACAGGAGTATCGAAGATGGGACGCAGACGTTCAAAAGAAGAGAAAGAACAGGAAGAGAAACTTCAAAAAGAGCTTCAGGAAAAGCAGGATATCAAATACATGAAAGAAGCGGTGAAGCAGGCGAAGAAGGCTTATGCCCTGGGTGAGGTCCCGATCGGATGTGTCATCGTATATGAAGATAAGATTATCGGACGGGGATACAACCGCCGGACGATTGATAAAAATACACTGGCCCACGCGGAGCTTCAGGCGATCCGCAAGGCGAGCCGGAAGATGAATGACTGGAGACTTGAGGACTGTACGCTGTATGTCACCCTGGAACCGTGCCAGATGTGTTCCGGGGCGATTGTGCAGGCGCGGATCAGGCGGGTAGTCATCGGATGCATGAATCCAAAGGCGGGCTGTGCAGGATCGATCATGAATCTTCTGCAGGTGCCGCAGTTTAATCATCAGGTGGAACTTACGACGGGGATCATGGGCGAAGAGTGCAGCCGGATGATGAAGACATTTTTTAAAGAATTAAGGCAAAAAAAATAGAGCAGTCATCTGCTCTTTTTTGTGCGCTGTGCGTCGAACGCATCTCCCAAGCGTTACTCTGGCAGTTAACTCAACCCAGGCACCCTCGCGGCACACGGGAGGTTCCGCTTAGTGCTGCTTCGTTCCCGACCTGACACGGTTCACGGAGTCCAGTTGCGCGAGACCCGAAGTATCAACGCCACTTTCCAGAGGCAGCCTCACAAGAATACGCCCTCGGCACAGCATCACCCCTACTATAGCGGATTGTAGGTACAGGGTACCGCTAACACCCCGGCTGCACGTTTCATAAGTTTACAGTGTTTTTGGGGAAATGTCAATAAAATCGGCAAAATAAAAAGGAGAAAATTACGTATGAAAACCATTCTCGCGGCAGTGAATGCCAAATATATCCATTCCAATCTGGCTGTCTATTCTCTAAGGGCTTATGCAAAAGACTATCTGAGTGAGACGAAGATTGCGGAATATACGATCAACCAGCAGATTGATGAGATCCTGATGGATCTGTACCGGGAGCAGCCGGAACTTCTGTGCTTTTCCTGCTATATCTGGAATCTGGATTATGTGGAGGAGCTGGTGCGGGAGATCAAAAAGATCCTGCCGGAGACGATCATCTGGCTTGGCGGACCGGAGGTCTCCTACGATGCAAAAGAGGTACTTCTCAGGCTGCCGGAGGTTACCGGAGTGATGAAAGGGGAGGGCGAGGAGACGTTTGCCGCGCTTCTGGACTTTTATCACGGGAAAACAGAAAGGCTGGATGAGATTGCCGGAATCACGTTCCGGAAAGAGGACGGTGAGATCCGGGAGAATACATGGCGGGAAGTCATGGATTTAAGTCTTGTGCCGTTTGTATATGAGGACCTGAGCCTGTTTGAGCACAAAATTATTTATTATGAGACAAGCAGGGGATGTCCGTTCCGGTGCAGCTACTGTCTGTCCTCGGTTGATAAATGTCTCAGATTCCGGGATCTGGATCTGGTAAAACGGGAGCTTCAGTATTTCCTGGATCAGAAAGTTCCGCAGGTAAAATTTGTGGATCGGACGTTTAACTGCCGCCACGGCCATGCGAAGGAAATCTGGAAGTATCTTCTGGAACATGATAATGGAAGCACAAATTTTCATTTCGAGGTTTCGGCGGATCTTCTGGATGAGGAGGAACTGGAACTGATTTCCAGGATGCGTCCGGGACTGATTCAGCTGGAGATCGGAGTGCAGTCGACCAATCCGGATACGATCCGGGAAATTAAAAGGACGATGAATTTTGAACGGCTTTCGGAAGTGGTAAAAAGGATCAAGACAATGGGAAATACACACCAGCATCTGGATCTGATTGCGGGGCTTCCATATGAAGGATATGAGAGTTTTGGACAGTCATTTGACGATGTCTACGGCCTGATGCCGGATCAGCTGCAGCTTGGATTTCTGAAAGTGCTGAAGGGTTCTTATATGCAGGAGCATGCGGAGGAATACGGACTGGTATATAAAGGAAAACCGCCGTACGAAGTGCTTGGGACAAGCTGGCTTTCCTACGGAGAGATTGCACAGCTTAAAAAGATCGAAGAGATGGTGGAGGTCTATTATAACAGCGGACAGTTTGCGAATACACTGCGCTTTCTGGTAAAGGAATTTGCATCGCCGTTTCGGATGTACGAGAAACTGAGCGGCTACTATGAGGAGAAAGGACTGTTTGGCCGGAGCCACACAAGAACCGCAAGATACGAGATTCTGCTTGACTTTATCGGGGAAAACGTAAAAGGAAAGACAGAATTTTACCGGGAACTTCTGGTGTATGATCTGTATCTGCGGGAAAATATCAAGAGCCGTCCGGAATTTGCAGGGGAGTCTCTGGCGGACAAGGAGTTTTTGAAAGCATTTTACGACAGGGAAGAAAAGGAGCCGGTATATCTGAAATCCTATGAAAAGGCGGATAGCCGGAAACTCCGGAAGATGACCCATATCGAAGTATTTGAGTTTCAGGTGGACCGGGATATGGAGCCGGGGAAAACCGTGCTGCTGTTTGACTATCAGAACCGGAATCCATTAAATTATGAAGCGGCGGTGTTCCGGATCGGAGAAAAAGAGGAGTAAGAAAAATGAAGAAACGGACAAAGGAGATTCTGGATATTCTGGATCAGCAGTTTGGAACAGAATATAAATGTTATCTGAATTATGAGACGCCGTGGCAGCTTCTGGCGGCCACCATGCTGAGCGCACAGTGTACGGACGCGCGGGTCAATATCGTGACGAAAGATCTGTTTCAGAAGTACACATCACCGGGAGACATTGCGGCAGCGGATTTAAAAGAACTGGAAGAAGATATCCGGCCTACCGGATTTTACCATAACAAGGCGAAAAACATGATTGCGTGCATGAAGGACATTCACGAAAAGTATCACGATGAGGTGCCGTCCACGCTGGAGGAGCTGACGTCGCTTGCGGGAGTAGGGCGGAAAACCGCCAATGTGATCCGGGGCAATATTTACCACGATCCAAGTGTTGTGGTAGATACCCACGTGAAACGGATTTCAAGGAGACTTGGATTTACGACAAATGAGGATCCGGAGAAGATTGAGCAGGATCTGATGAAAGAACTGCCAAAAGACCACTGGATTCTCTACAACATCCAGATTATTCAGTTTGGAAGGACGATCTGCACGGCAAGAAGTCCAAAGTGCGGGGAATGTTCCTTGCAAAAATACTGTGAAGAGTATAAAATAAAAGGAAAAGTCTGACAGGAGAAAGGATGATGGGATGAATTTCCATGATAAAAAGACACGAAGACTTGTGGCAATTGTGATTATACTGGTGATTATAGCAATGGTAGCAACGTCTATTATACCTTATCTGATTTAGGAGAAATGGTGGGAGCGCCTATGGGAGAACGGAAGAAAGAAAATCCAAAACACACGCAGAGGAGAATGAGTGCAGCACAGAAAAGAAAGTTCATAGCCCTTGCCGGGCTGGCTTTTCTATGTGCTCTTTTTGTCATTGGCATTTTTTATTCTTCTGTCTACCGTTATGTACACAGAATGGATCGGGAGCAGATCGAGCAGAATGTATTTGTTCAGGGAGTAGATGTTTCCGGTATGACAGAAAAGGAGGCGCTTGAAAAGTTAGAGGACCGGTGGATGGTTATGAAACATACGCCGGTTACACTGAAAGCAGACGGAAAGACGGCACAGGTGACAGTCTCCGAGCTTGGAATCCGGCAGGGTGATTTGGTGAGTCTTGTAAAAGAGGCGTCCGAATACGGGAAGCACGGAAATCTGTATCAGCGATACAGGAAAATACGGCAGGCAAAGAAAGAGAAAGTAGAATACGAAGACGATTATCAGATCGATGAGGAAACAGCGGAAAAAGTGCTGGAAGAGAAAACAGCAGACTTCTTTGAAGAGGCAGTGAACGCAAAGATTACAAGGGTCGGAGGCGTATTTCAGATCACCGATGAAAAAGACGGAGAGAAAGCGGCAGTTCAGGATGTTCTGGATGAGATCGTTGACAGGCTGGGCGATCTTGAGAAAGGAAAAGATGTGGAAATTGAGGTGAAATCCGAAAAGGATGAGCCGAATATCAGCCGGGACGACCTGGAAGCGGTTCAGGACGAGCTTGGCAGTGCATCTGTAGAGATCCGGAATGATGAGACGCGCCAGGAGCTTCTGACGTTGACCGGAGATCTGAACGGACAGATTGTGATGCCGGAAAAGGAACTTTCCCTTCAGAAAGTGCTGGAAGAGCATTCCGGGGAGGAGATGTCTCAGGAAGCGCTGGATCTGATGGCTACCAGCCTCTATGATGCTGCCCTGTATGCAGAGACCGGGATTTCCGAACGACATGAATCAGAAACGCTTCCGGAATATGTAGACGCGGGAATGGAAGCGGTTCTCTCGGAAGAGAAGGATCTGAAAATAGAAAATACAACAGAGTCGCCTCTTTATATTGAAGCCTATATCAATGGAGATGAAGAGCTTGTCTGCACCATTTACGGGGAAGAAACCCGTGAGAAAGAGAGAAGCATTTCTTTCAAAACCGAGACGGAAGAGAAAGAGGACTCTGAGGTGGCGACTGTCTATGAGGAGGACGCTGCGCTTGCAGCCGGAAAAACCGAAGTAAAGGAGAGCGGATCGCCGGAAAGCACAGTGACTCTTTTGAAGATTGTAAAAGAAGACGGTGAAAAATCCGATGAAGAGGAAGTCGGTGCATCCGAATACGATGCGGTCAGCAGGATTGTGAGCGTCGGCACAAAGACAGACGATGAAAAAACAAAAGAAGCACTGAAAGAGGCGGTTGCCACACAGGATCAGGAGACCATCGAAAAGGCGGTCGAACAGGCAAGGAACAGTAAAGGACAGGAAAGATGAGAAAAGGGATTTTGACACAGGCTGCATATCAGCGGTCTGTATATAGAAAATTAAAAGATGATCATCCGGCACTTTCGCCTTACAGCTGGAAACGCTGTACGAAAATACCGCTTGGTGCCAAAGAACTGGTGGTTTCGGAGATTCTCATGACCGGAAGGGAGAAGGATCTTTTGGTTTATGCCGCGGCCAGGGCGGTGACGGCTGTCGCCGCGGAGGGCGGGCATCCGTTTGGGGTAAGGGTGTCCGTCCTCGTGCCGGAGCAGACAGAGGAAGACTCCATAAAGGAAATGTCGGAGATTCTAAAAGAAACGGCAAAAGAGCAGGGATTTCAGATTCTGAATATATTTACCGAAGTATGTCCTGATGCAGATGTATTTACCGTGTCGGTTACCGGATTCGGAACATGTGAAAGTACGGACGAAGAACCGGAAAAGGCATACGACGGAAAGGATCTGGTTCTTGTCAATCCGGTTGCACTCGAAGGGAGCCTTCGGGTTCTGCACGAAAAAGAGGTGGAAATCCGGGAGCGGTTTGTGCCGGTATTTTTGCAGAAACTTCTGGATTCCAGAGGGACTCTGTTTGCAGAAAAAGCAGTCAGAAAAGCAGAAGAATATCATGCGGATTTTATCAAGCCGGTGACAGACGGCGGAGTATTTGGAGCTCTGTGGGAACTGGCGGAAGAGACGAAAACGGGATACGAGGTGGATCTGAAAACATTTCCGGTCCGCCAGGATATCATCGAGATCTGCGAGCTTTTCAGACTGAATCCATATCAGATGGCATCGGGAGGATGTCTGCTTATGATCCTTGAAGATGGACGTGGTTTTGTTGAGGCTTGTAAACGGGACCAGATAATGGCGTCCGTCATCGGAAAGATGAAAGCAGGAAAGGATAAAATCATTCTCAACGGGGAGGAGAGACGGTGTACGGACCGTCCGGCTGAGGATGAGTGGTTTCGGATCTGTAAAGGAGGAAAATAAGATGAATATGAGAACGGAAATATTGCGTTACCTGGAAAAGAACAGCCGTGTGGATTTAGGGGAGCTGGCAGTGCTTCTCGGAACAGACGAGGCAACGATCGCAAATGAGATCGCGGACATGGAGAAAGAAAAGATTATCTGCGGCTACCATACATTGATTGACTGGGACAAGACAGGGGAAGAGTCTGTGACAGCCCTGATTGAAGTCCGGGTGACACCGCAGAGAGATCTGGGATTTGACCGGATTGCGGAGCGGATCTACAATTTCCCGGAAGTTACAGCGGTCTATCTTATTTCAGGAGCATATGATTTTCTGATTATTCTGGAAGGGAAGACACTCAAGGAGGTATCCCGGTTTGTTTCAGAGAAACTTTCCCCGATCGAACCGGTGCTTTCCACGGCAACCCATTTCATTTTAAAGAAATATAAGGACCACGGAACGATTCTTGCGCCTCAGAAGAAGGCAGAAAGGATGCTGGTGATGCCGTAATGAGAAATCCATTATCCGATAAGATTGTAAATATACAGCCGTCCGGTATCCGGAAGTTTTTTGATATTGTAAATGAGATGAAAGACGCGATTTCCCTGGGAGTGGGTGAGCCGGATTTTGATACTCCGTGGAGAATCCGTGAAGAGGGAATCTACTCTCTGGAAAGAGGACGGACATTCTATACATCCAATGCGGGGCTGAAAGAATTAAAAGACGAAATTTCAAAATATCTGGAGCGGAAGATTCAGGTTTCCTACGATCCGGCATCCGAGATCGTTGTGACGGTCGGAGGAAGTGAAGGAATCGACATCGCCATGCGTGCCATGCTGAATCCGGGGGATGAGGTACTGATCCCGCAGCCAAGCTATGTCTCCTATCTGCCGTGCGCAGTGCTGGCGGACGGAGTGCCGGTGGTGATTCCGCTGCAGGAGAAGAATAAATTTAAGCTGACAAGAGAAGAACTGGAAGAAAAGATTACGGATAAGACGAAGATACTTGTGCTTCCATTTCCAAACAATCCGACAGGATCCATCATGACGAAGGAGGATCTTGAGCCGATTGCAGAAGCAGTTGTGGAGCACGATCTCTTTGTAATCTCCGATGAGATTTATTCGGAGCTGACTTATGGAACGGATCATGTTTCTATTGCATCATTTCCTGGAATGAGAGAGAGAACGATTGTGATCAATGGTTTCTCCAAAGGATTTGCCATGACCGGATGGCGGCTTGGATATGCGTGCGGACCGGCTCCGATTCTGGAACAGATGTTAAAGATCCATCAGTATGCCATCATGTGCGCACCGACCAACAGCCAGTATGCGGCTGTGGAGGGACTGAGAAACTGCGAGGATGAAGTCCAGGAGATGAGAAAGGCGTATAATCAGAGAAGACGATACCTTCTGCATGAGTTTCAGCGGATGGGGCTGCAATGCTTTGAGCCGGAGGGAGCGTTCTACATGTTCCCGGGCATTCAGGAGTTCGGAATGACCTCGGAAGAATTCGCGACACGCTTTCTGGAGGAAGAGAAGGTGGCTGTCGTGCCGGGGACGGCATTTGGAGACTGCGGGGAAGGCTTCCTGCGTATTTCCTATGCGTATTCGCTGGATGACCTGAAAGTTGCGATCGGGCGTCTGCAAAACTTTATTACAAAGCTTAGAAATCAAAAGAAAGCATGATGCTGTCATATCAGGACAGCGTGTGCGGGGGGAGGAATCACATGCTGAATATTGTGCTGCATGAGCCGGAAATTCCGGCAAACACCGGAAATATAGGGCGCACCTGTGTGGCGGCGGGCGCGAGGCTTCATCTGATTGAGCCTCTTGGTTTCCGCCTGACAGAGAAAAACTTAAAACGGGCCGGGATGGACTACTGGGATCAGCTGGATGTCCGGACTTATATTGATTTTCAGGATTTTCTGGAGCAGAATCCTGGAGCCAAAATCTATATGGCCACGACGAAGGCGCACCAGATTTACACGGATGTCCGCTATGAGCCGGACTGTTACATTATGTTCGGAAAAGAAAGCGCGGGAATTCCGGAGGAAATCCTTGTCGATTATGAGGATACCTGCATCCGGATTCCCATGATCGGGGATATCCGTTCCCTGAATCTTGGCAATTCGGCGGCGATTGTTCTGTACGAAGCGCTCCGCCAGAACGGATTTGCGGGAATGAACCTGGAAGGACATCTGCACAGGCTGGACTGGAAAGAATAAACAAAAGATATCTTATTTCCGCAAAGGCGGTTCTGTCTGATACAGACTGCTTTTGCGGAATTCTAATGACACATCATGTTACAGAGGGAAGATTCTCTTTCACAAAGAACTCCAAAACAGGATAAAATTTCTGAAAATGCATATTTATAGACTGAAGTACGAAAAAAACGGTACTCTTTGAGAAAAAAAATAACAATTTTGAAATAGTTTTTTTCTATTATAGACAAAATATTTAGATACAGGATGTTTCAAAAGATTCATCAATAAGTAAAATATCAGCCGAAAAAGTTACGAATCGTTTCATTTGTGCAAATTGCATTATAATAAGAAGAGAAGGAACTTTTTCATTATCGGAATTGCACATTGAAAAAATTGCAGTTTAAAATATTTTATGCTAAGATAAATCTATATGGGGCAGAGATTTATAGACAAAGGTGGTGAGAAGGTGATACAGAAAACAATTCAGGCTGTACAGGAGGCGGAAGCGAAAGCAGCTGATACCTTGAAGCAGGCCGATGACAAAGCGTCTGAGGTGCTCGCCAAAGCAAATCAGAAAGCCGGTGAATTGAAAGAGGCTGTTGTCAATGAGGCACAGGAAAGAGCAGAGAAGAGGATGGAAACATTGAAAGTAAAATTGAAAGAAGAAGAAGGGGCTTTCGATGCGGATACTCAGAAAGAAGTGGATGCCTTAAGGGCAATAGCAGATCAAAGGGAAGCGCAGGCAGTGGAGATGATTCTCAGAGAGCTGTCATGACGCTTTGCAACAAGAAAGGAGGAGTTTCCATATGTCAGTATTGCAGATGCAGCGAATCAGTATCTGCGCGTTGAAAAAAGACCGGAAGGCAATACTGGAAGAACTTCAGGAACTGGGAGTACTGGAGATCGAGACTTCCAAAGTGACGGCGGACGGACTGGACAGACCGGATACAGCTGAAGAGAAACAGAGATCTGAGAAGCAGGCTCTGATGCTGGATCAGGCGCTAGATGTACTGCAGGAATATGCTCCGGAAAAAACTTCGATTTTTGCCTCCCTGGAGGGGAAGAAACTGGTGGCAAGAGACAGCTTTTTGGCTGCTGTCAAAGAGAGAGAAGCGATTCTTGAGTCTGCCGGGAAAATTCTTTCTTTAAAGAAAAAGGAGGCGGAAAACAAAGCCGAGATCGTGAAACTGCAGACACAGAAGGAAGCGCTCACACCGTGGCTGGCACTGGATATTCCGATGAACTGTGAGGGGACTAAAAAGACCAGAATTTTTATCGGCAGTATCGGAAGTGTTATGACGCAGGAGGAGATCCTGACCAGAATTGCACAGACGGCACCTGATCTGTCTGCGGTAGATGTCGAGATTATTTCTGCAGACAAAGATCAGACCTGCCTGACGGCGGTATGTCTGAGAACCGAAGCCGACAGACTGGAAGAAGCACTCAGAGCTTCCGGCTTTTCCAGACCGGCACAGTCCTGGGAGAAGATTCCGGCACAGGAGCTGGAAGAAATCGAAAAGAAAATGGAGAAGGTCCGGAGTAATATTGCGGGGATCCAGGAAGAGATCAGATCGATGGCGGATCTCAGAGAGAACCTGAAGATGCTTTCGGATTATTGCAGGACAAGAGCACAGAGATATGAAGCTCTTGCAAAGATTCCGCAGACACAGAAGACATTTCTTGTCAGCGGATATGTGGCAGCCAAGAATGCGAAAAAGCTGGCGCAGAGACTGGAGCGTCAATTTACGCTCTCTGTAGAGATTGAGGAGCTTGCAGAGGATGAAGAGGCGCCTGTACAGCTGGAAAACGGAAAGGCGGCAGCTTCGGTGGAAGGTGTTCTCGAGGCATTTGGACTTCCGGGAAAGGGAGAAGTGGATCCGACCAGAATTATGTTTGTGTTTTATGTGTTTCTGTTTGGAATGATGCTTTCCGACGCTGCGTATGGGCTGATTGTGTTCGTAGCCTGTGCGGTTCTTTTAAAGAAGTTTCCAAGAATGTCCGAAAGTATGGCGAAATCACTCAGAATGTTTATGTACTGTGGAATTTCTACAATCGTATGGGGCGTTCTGTTTGGAGGATATTTTGGAAATATTGTAGATATTGTATCTGAAAAGTTTTTTGGAGTAACAGTGACGGTACCGGCGGTATGGTTCATGCCGCTGAATGATCCGATGAAACTGCTTGTATTCTCCATGTTGTTTGGGTTGATTCATCTGTTTACAGGTCTTGGAATCAAAGGATACATGTGTCTGAGGGACAAGCGCTACATGGACTTTTTCTGTGATGTGGTTTTGTGGTACTGCCTGCTTGTCGGACTGATTCTGATGTTGCTTCCAAGCAGTATTTTTGCATCCATTGCACAGGCGCATATTGTACTGCCGGAGCCGGTGAATCTGCTTGCAAAAGTACTTGCCATTGCCGGAGCGGCAGGAATCGTACTGATGTCCGGGCGCGGAAGAAAGAATCCTGCGCTTCGGCTGGCACTTGGAGCCTATGATCTGTACAACATTACAGGGTGGCTCAGTGATGTTTTATCCTATTCCCGTCTGCTGGCACTGGGACTTGCCACGGGAGTTATTGCTTCTGTTGTAAACCAGATGGCGGGCATGCTTGGAAACGGCATTATCGGAATTATCGGATTTATTTTAATTTTTATCGTAGGTCATACGTTAAATCTTGGGATTAATCTTCTGGGTGCGTATGTGCATACAAACAGGCTGCAGTTCGTAGAGTTCTTCGGGAAGTTTTATGACGGCGGCGGAAGAGCATTTGCACCGTTTCATTCAGACACAAAATATATGGATATTATGAAGGAGGAAGAATTGTAATGAGTATTTTTGAAAATTTAGGGCTTGTTTATGCGTTATTAGGTGCTGCGCTGGCAGTTATTTTAGCAGGTATGGGTTCTGCGTATGGAGTAGGTATTGCCGGACAGGCAGCGTCCGGAGTTGTGACGGAAGATCCGTCAAAGTTCGCAAAGGTTCTGATTATTCAGCTTCTGCCTGGTACACAGGGAATTTACGGTCTGCTTGTTGCGTTCATTACACTTTCCAAGATCGGTCTTCTCGGAGGAAGTCCGGCAGATCTTGATGTGAGAACAGGGCTGCTGATTCTGATTGCCTGCCTGCCGGTTGCGCTCGTCGGACTTGTTTCCGCAAAACATCAGGGAAGAACTGCAGTGGCTGCAATCGGAATTGTGGCAAAGAAACCGGAGCAGTTCGGTAAAGCCATGCTGTTCCCGGCAATGGTTGAGACTTACGCGATCCTTTCACTTTTGATTTCCATCCTTGCTGTTACAGCAATTCAGGTATAGTATCAGGACAAAATCTAAAAGTAAAGGAGAGCTTAAGAATGACTGGATTAGATAAAATGATCAGCCAGATTCTGGAAGAAGCGGATGCCGCAGCATCACAGAAAGAAGCGGACGCCGCATCACGTGCTGAAGCGATCCTTTCGGAAGCAGAAAAAGAGGCGGAGATCCTGAAGACGGAGATTGAAGAAAAATCTGAAAAAGAACTTGCAGGATATGAGAGCCGCCACCGCCTGGCCGATGAGCAGAAGAGGCGAACAGCCCTTCTTTTGGCGAAGCAGGAGATTATTTCCGATACAATCGAAAAGGCATATCAGAAATTCTGCTCGATGGAGACAGAAGCCTATTTTGAAGTGATTGCAAAAATGATTAGAAAATTTGCGCTTCCGAAGGAAGGAGAGATACTGTTTTCCGAAAAAGACCTTGGAAGGATGCCGGAAGGATTTCGGGCGGAAATCGCCCGGGCAGCAAAAGAAAAGGGCGGCAGTCTTACTGTTTCCGGTGAGACAAGACGGATGGAAGGCGGTTTTGTCCTTGTATATGGAGGAGTTGAGGAAAACTGCTCTTTCAGGGCACTTTTTGATTCCAGAAAGGATGAGCTGCAGGATAAGGTTAATAGATTATTATTTTTTTAGACAGCGCAATTCCGCGAGAAGGAGGATTTAACCAATGGCAAAAAATCAATACACCTATGCGGTTGCGCGGATCAGGTCAATGGAAGTATCGCTGTTTTCCCAGGCGGATATTGAACAGCTCCTTGCGTGCAGGGATGAAAAACAATGTCTGCAGCTTCTTCAGGAGAAAGGGTGGGGAAATGCGGACACACCATCTGATGCTGAAGCGATATTGACATGTGAACGGGAAAAGACCTGGGCGGAAGTCGGCGGTATGATCGATGATATGTCCGTGTTTGACGTACTGTCTTACCCGGATCTTTTTCACAATCTGAAGGCTGCGATTAAAATGGTGGCTTCCGGAACAGAGATTCCGGGTATTTTCATCAGCGGGACGAGAATTCCTGCCAGAGAGATACTGGACAGTGTAAAAAACAAAGAATTCGAAAAGCTGCCCGATTACATGGCGGGGGCTGCCAGAGAAGCATATGAGACACTTCTGCATACGCAGGATGGACAGCTTTGTGACATCATGATTGACAGGGCGGCTCTTGAGGCCGTCTATCAGGCAGGGAAAAACGCAGAGGATGACATTATCCGGGAATATGCCGAGTCCACTGTCGCAGTGGCGGATATTAAAATCGCGGTACGTTCACAGAAAACCGCAAAAAGTCTGGAATTTATGAAAAATGCGATGGCAGAGTGCGGAAGTCTGGATGTCGATGCGCTCTGCAGGGCAGCGCTTGGCGGAGTAGATACAATTGCAGAATATCTGGAAGGCACAGCATATAAAGGAGGAGCGCAGGCACTGAGAGAGTCGGCTTCCGCTTTTGAATGCTGGTGCGACAACCGGATTATCGAAACGATCCGCCCGCAGTTATACAACCCGTTTACAATCGGACCGGTTGTTGCGTATGTGCTTGCGCGGGAAAATGAAATAAAAACGGTGAGGATCATACTGACCGGAAAGCAAAATGAACTTCCGGAAGAATCCATCCGGGAAAGGGTAAGGGAGATGTATGTATAAGATAGCAGTATTAGGCGATTATGACAGCATTTACGGTTTTGCGGCCCTGGGTCTTGACATCTGTCCCGTAAACAGCCCGGAGGAGGCAAAGAAGACATTTGTACAGCTGGCGGAGGCAAAGACAGGTATCATCTATGTGACCGAAGCTCTGGCAGCTGTCTTGAAACACGAAATAGACAGATATAAGGACGCAATTGTGCCGACTGTGATCCAGATTCCTGGAATCAGCGGAAACACGGGCGCCGGAATCGAAGGGGTAAAGAAGTCTGTAGAGCAGGCCGTAGGCTCCGATATTCTGTTTGGTGGTAATTAGGAAAGCAGGTGATTGTCGAAATGAGTAAGGGAACGATAAAGAAAGTGGCAGGGCCGCTGGTTATCGCTGAAGGAATGCGTGACGCCAACATGTTTGACGTGGTTCGTGTAAGTGATCAGCGATTAATCGGAGAGATCATCGAAATCCACGGTGATCAGGCCTCTGTACAGGTTTATGAAGAAACGGCGGGACTGAAACCGGGCGAACCGGTAGAGTCCATGGATGTGCCGATGTCCGTAGAGCTTGGACCTGGACTGATCACAAGCATCTACGACGGTATCCAGCGTCCGCTTGATGATATTATGAAAGTGACAGGCGGAAACAGCCTGAAACGCGGAGTCGAAGTCCCATCCCTGAAACGGGACAAGAAATGGGAGTTCGTTCCGGTAGCTAAAGTAGGAGACGAAGTTGAGGGCGGAGACGTGCTCGGAACTGTTCAGGAGACCATTGTCGTACAGCAGAAGATCATGGTACCTCCGAATGTAAAAGGAACAGTAAAAGAGATCCGTTCCGGTTCTTTCACTGTCGAAGAAGTAGTTGCGGTACTTTCCACTCCGGAAGGAGACAAAGAGCTTACCATGATGCAGAAATGGCCGGTAAGACGTGGACGTCCGTATCAGAAGAAACTTGCTCCTGAGATGCCGCTGATCACAGGACAGCGTGTTATCGATACATTCTTCCCGATTGCAAAAGGCGGTGTGGCTGCGGTTCCGGGACCATTCGGAAGTGGAAAAACAGTTATTCAGCATCAGCTTGCAAAATGGGCGGAAGCAGATATTGTCGTATATATCGGATGTGGAGAGCGTGGAAACGAGATGACCGACGTTCTGAACGAATTCCCGGAACTGAAGGACCCGAAGACAGGCGAGTCCCTGATGGAGAGAACCGTTCTGATCGCCAACACATCGGATATGCCGGTTGCAGCGCGTGAGGCATCCATTTATACAGGAATTACGATCGCGGAATATTTCCGCGATATGGGATATTCCGTAGCTTTGATGGCAGACTCCACATCCCGGTGGGCAGAGGCGCTCCGTGAGATGTCCGGACGTCTGGAAGAAATGCCTGGTGAAGAAGGATATCCGGCTTACCTCGGAAGCCGTCTGGCGCAGTTCTATGAGCGTGCAGGACATGTGGTTTCTCTTGGAAAAGACGGACGAGAGGGGGCTCTTTCCGTAATCGGAGCCGTATCGCCTCCGGGTGGTGATATTTCCGAACCGGTATCCCAGGCAACCCTTCGTATCGTAAAGGTATTCTGGGGACTGGATTCCAACCTGGCTTACAAGAGACATTTCCCGGCAATCAACTGGCTGACCAGTTATTCGCTGTATCTGCAGGATATGGAAAAATGGTTCAACGAAGAAGTAGCTGCGGACTGGATGGATAACCGTCAGAAGATGATGGGACTCCTTCAGGATGAAGCAGAACTTGACGAAATCGTTAAGATGGTAGGTATGGATGCACTGTCACCGTCCGACCGTCTGAAGATGGAGGCCGCACGGTCCATCCGTGAGGACTTCCTGCACCAGAACTCCTTCCATGAGATTGACACTTATTCTTCTTTGAAGAAGCAGTATCTCATGATGAAACTTGTGCTTGCGTTCTACGAAGAGTCTTCCAGGGCTCTTTCCGAAGGAGCATCCATGAACAAGCTGATCGGCATGCCGGTACGCGAGCAGATCGGACGTTTTAAATATACTCACGAAGATGAGCTGGATGATGCTTATCAGAAAGTGACAGAAGAGCTTACAGCAGAAGTAGCGGACACATTCGGAAAGGAGGACTTCTAAATGCCAAAAGAATATAGAACAATTCAGGAAGTTGCCGGACCGCTTATGATGGTCCGCGGGGTAGAAGGCGTTGCATACGACGAGCTGGGCGAAATTGAACTTGTAAACGGTGAAACCCGCCGGTGCAAGGTTCTGGAAGTAGATGGAGATACCGTACTGGTACAGCTGTTTGAAAGTGCGACAGGAATCAACCTTTCCAACAGCAAGGTACGTTTCCTTGGAAGAAGCATGGAGCTTGGTGTATCAGAAGACATGCTCGGCCGTGTCTTTGACGGACTGGGACGTCCGATCGACGGCGGGCCGGAAATCCTTCCGGAAGAGAGACTGGATGTTAATGGTCTCCCGATGAACCCGGCGGCGAGAAGTTATCCGGAAGAGTTTATCCAGACAGGAGTTTCCGCAATTGACGGATTGAACACTCTTGTCCGTGGACAGAAACTTCCGATTTTCTCGGCATCCGGACTTCCGCACGCGCAGCTTGCCGCACAGATCGCAAGACAGGCAAAAGTGCGGGGCACCGATGAACCGTTCGCCGTTGTATTCGCGGCAATGGGTATCACATTCGAAGAATCCAACTTCTTTGTGGAAAGCTTCCGGGAGACAGGAGCTCTGGACCGTACGGTTCTGTTCGTCAACCTTGCAAATGACCCGGCTATCGAACGTATTTCCACGCCGAAGATGGCGCTGACAGCAGCAGAGTACCTTGCGTTTGAGAAAAACATGCACGTACTTGTTATTCTGACGGATATCACAAACTACGCGGACGCGCTCCGTGAAGTATCCGCAGCCCGTAAAGAAGTTCCGGGCCGCCGTGGCTATCCGGGATATATGTATACAGACCTTGCATCCATGTATGAAAGAGCAGGACGTCAGAAAGGAAAGAGCGGAAGTATCACGATGATTCCGATCCTGACCATGCCGGAAGATGACAAGACCCATCCAATCCCGGACCTTACCGGATATATTACAGAGGGCCAGATCATCCTGAGCCGTGATCTTTATCGTAAGGGCGTTCAGCCGCCGATCGATGTACTGCCGTCTCTGTCCCGTCTGAAAGACAAGGGAATCGGTGAAGGAAAAACCCGTGCGGATCATTCCAACACGATGAACCAGCTCTTTGCGGCGTATGCACGTGGAAAAGAAGCGAAAGAACTCATGGTCATCCTCGGTGAAGCAGCGCTGACGGAAATTGACCTGATCTACGCAAAGTTTGCAGATGCATTTGAGAAGGAATACGTTTCCCAGGGATACGGAACAGACCGTTCTATCGAGGAGACACTGGAAATCGGATGGAAGCTGCTCTCTATTTTACCGAGAAGCGAGCTGAAACGTATCGATGATAAATATCTGGATCAGTATTATGGCAAATAGAAATGGGGGTGAACTGGCTTGGCATCTACACAGGTAACACCAACCCGTATGGAGCTGACGAGGCTGAAGAAAAAGCTGGTAACTGCGACAAGAGGCCATAAGCTCTTGAAAGATAAACGTGATGAGCTGATGCGCCAGTTCCTTGATCTGGTCAGGGAAAATATGGCGCTTAGAGAAAAAGTGGAAGCCGGAATCAAGGCGGCAAACAAAAACTTCGTAATCGCAAGAGCCGGTATGTCCGGCGAGGTTCTGAAAACTGCTTTGATGATGCCGAAACAGTCGGTGGAACTTCAGGTGGGAGAGAGGAACGTCATGAGTGTGGACATCCCTGTTTTTGAAACAAAGACAAGGACCGCCGATGCAAATGATATCTACTCATACGGCTTTGCCTTTACGTCCAGCGATCTGGACGGAGCTGTAAAGTCACTTGCCGATATTCTTCCGGATATGTTAAAGCTGGCAGAAACCGAAAAGGCATGCCAGCTGATGGCATCGGAGATTGAGAAGACAAGACGGCGTGTCAATGCGCTGGAACATGTCATCATTCCGGAGACACAGGACAATATCCGTTATATCACGATGAAGCTGGATGAAAATGAGAGAAGTTCTCAGATCCGGCTGATGAAAGTAAAAGACATGATGCTGGAAGATGCGCATCATTATAAAGAGCGCCAGGCATAGACGGCGTGATAATGTATCAGGCAGATGAAGGAAACTGTTTCTTGACAACATTTCCGCATCTGCCTGTACTGTTTTGGGACAGATATTTGATCTGCCTAAAAGGCCAGATATAGAACAAGAAGGAAGAAAAGATTACAGATGGTAAAGATCATGATATATTTTCCTTTTTGCTCCGGATATCCGGATGAAATCTGCCGGTAGGAAATCAGACTGGCCATGGAGGCAATCAATGTGCCAAGGCCGCCAAGATTCGTTCCGATGATCAGCTCGGAAATACGGGATGTGTAATTCGAGAGCAGCATGGCAGCCGGAACATTGCTGATGACCTGGCTTGCGAGAATGCTGACCGGCCGTTCGTGATTCTCGAGCACAGAGCGGATAAAGATGCGCAGACTTTCAAAATGATCGATATTTCCCACAAAAATAAAAAAGAATACAAAAGTCAAAAGCAGCGCATAATCAATTTTTGCAAACAAGTTCCTCTTTCGAAAGAAAAGAGGGGCGGCAACAAGAATCAGAAGTGCCCGGTCTGGCAGAAAGCCGGCGACAGAACACAGGCAGAAAAGGAAAAGGATCCCGAAAAACAGAAGATCTTTTCTGCCGGGAAACGAGGACTTTCCGACCTGAATACTGATTGATCCGCGTTCTGTTCCAAAGAAGGAAAAGAGAGCCAGAAGCACGGCCGCAAGTGCGGTAAAAGGCAGCATCAGCCATAAAAATTCCGGAAGACTCATTCCGGAAAGGGAATACAGGTAGAGGTTCTGCGGATTTCCGATCGGGGTGAACATGCTTCCCAGATTTGCAGCGATTGTCATCAGGACAGTCAGATAACAGATCCTGGATTCCATCTGGCCCATTTTCAGGATCAGAATACCGAACGGGACGAACGTAATCAAGGATACATCGTTGGTAATGAACATGCTGCTCAGAAAGCATAAAAATACGAGGGTAAGCGCGAGCCCTCTCCTGGAAGAAGTCCTGTTTAAAAGCAGCCCTCCGATATAGAGGAAAAAGCCTGCTTCCCTTAAACCTTCCACAATCAGCATCAGGCAGAAAAGTAAAATCAAAGTATGAAAATCGATATAGCCAAGATATGCAGGCCCGGGAGGCGTGATCAGGCAGGACAGAAGAGCCAGACACAGAGATACCAGCAAAACAATATCATTTTTAAATAAACAGATGATTTTTCTTATCATTTCTCAACATTCCTTTCGTGCGTTTTTTGCACCATTGAGATTATAGCAGAAGTGAGTCGAAACGTCACCATTTTTGAAAGGAAACCGGACGGATTTGAAAAAATAAAAGAAAACAAGGAGGCAAGCTGCAAAATTCCAGTTTTTGCATATGGTAAAGTAGATTATATCAGACAGGAAGTGCGAAGAATATGGAACATAAACTACCTTATTATATGGCCTATCCGATGGATTTAAAGGAATACGGTGAGGAAAAAAGAGACCGTCGTGATGTGGAATACATGAAGAGCATGTATCCGATGTCCGCAAAGAAAATCCTGCCGTATGTGGAAGAAGAGTGTGACCGGATGGAATATGAGGGAAGTATGATCTATGACGAATACCCGGACCGTCTGCTTCTCTATCTGATGGCAGGCCGGATTTATGACAGAATGAAAGAAGGGGAGAAGAAGGAAATTGCCATGGAGATTGAAAAAGAGCAGGTGGAAACACAGGAGCTTAAACGGAAGAAAAAGGACAGGGAAGAGACTCTCATGGATCTGGTCCAGATTCTTCTGTATCAGGAAATTGTGCAAAGAAGATGTAGGCATCGCAGAAATTGCAGGCATTATTATTAAATTTTTCGTCAGGATACAGGGTTTACGCAAAGTTTAAACCATGATAAAATATGAATGGAAATACAAATCGATACCGTTTTTTCTAAAAATGAAGAATGCGGCACGAGAAGAGAGGAAGGCAGATGAAGAAAAATCTCATTTTCATAGGTATGCCGGCATCTGGAAAAAGTACGATCGGTGTTGTGACAGCAAAGCGTCTGGGATATCGGTTTATCGATACAGATCTTATGATACAGGAGCAGGAAGGGAAGCTGCTCAGGGAGATTATTGAAGAAAGAGGAACGGATGGATTTCTGGAGATCGAAAATCAGGTTAATGCGTCTGTGCAGGCAGAAAAAGCGGTGATCGCACCGGGCGGGAGCGTCGTGTACTGCGAAAACGCGATGGAGCATTACAAAGAGATCGGGACGATTGTGTATCTGCACGTTCCGTATACAGAGATCGAGGCACGGATCCAAAATGCAAGAAACCGCGGTGTTGTGCTGAAGGAAGGACAGACGCTGCGGGAACTGTACGATGAACGCTGCAGACTTTTTGAACAGTATGCAGATGTCCGTATCAATGAAGACGGTTTATCGATGGGAGAGACGGTTGAAAAAGTACTTGCTGTTCTCAGTGATATCAGGGGAGAAAACTGAGGATAAATAGTCCGGCCTGTCTGCATCTCCGGCAGTCAGCACAAAAAGGAACGAGAAATAAAAGTTTTACAAACAGAAAATTTGTGCTATACTAATCCGGTAAGAGTGTTCTTTGTTAAATTTATATGAACATTAGTTAAAATTTAGATAGATCAGGACGAAATTACGGATACGATTAAATAGTAGTCGAGGTGTGATATGGAGCAGTATATTATTAAGGGAGGGACTCCTCTTGTTGGCGAAGTTGTCATAGGGGGAGCCAAAAACGCGGCGCTTGCAATTCTTGCAGCTGCAATTATGACGGATGAGACAGTACACATTGATAATCTTCCGGATGTGAATGATATCAATGTTTTATTAGAAGCAATGGAAGGTATCGGTGCGCAGATCAAGAGAATTGACCGTCATACGGTACAGATCAGCGGTGGAGCGGTGCATGATTTTAATATTGATTATGACTATATCAAGAAGATTCGAGCTTCCTATTATCTTTTAGGAGCCCTTCTCGGTAAGTATAAGCACGCGGAAGTGGCACTTCCGGGCGGGTGCAATATCGGAAGCAGACCGATCGATCAGCATTTGAAGGGATTCCGTGCCCTTGGAGCGGAAGTGGAGATTGAGCACGGAAAGATTCTTGCCGATGCGGACAGACTTGTGGGAAGCCATATTTATTTTGACGTTGTCAGCGTAGGAGCTACGATCAATGTGATGATGGCAGCTTCGATGGCAGAGGGTATGACGATTCTTGAAAATGTGGCAAAAGAGCCGCATGTAGTAGATGTTGCCAACTTCCTGAACAGCATGGGAGCTAATATCAGAGGTGCAGGTACGGATGTGATCAAGATCAAAGGTGTAAGCAGACTTCACGGGGCGGAGTATTCTATTATTCCGGATCAGATTGAGGCAGGTACCTTTATGTTTGGAGCAGCCGTGACAAAGGGCGACGTGACAGTACTCAATGTGATTCCGAAGCATCTGGAAGCGACCATTGCAAAGCTTGTAGAGATCGGATGCGAAGTGGAAGAGTTTGATGACGCTGTGCGTGTAGTTTCAAAAGGGAAACTGCGTCATACACAGGTGAAGACCCTTCCTTATCCGGGATTCCCGACAGACATGCAGCCGCAGATGGGAGTTGCGCTGGCATTGTGCGAAGGAACAAGTACGATTACAGAAAGCATTTTTGAAAACCGGTTTAAATATCTGGATGAGCTTGCGCGCATGGGAGCGGTTTCCAAGATTGAGGGAAATTCAGCGACAATCGAGGGCGTGGAGCGGTTCTCCGGAGCCAGAGTGAGCGCGCCGGATCTGAGAGCCGGAGCTGCGCTGGTGCTTGCAGGACTGGCTGCGGACGGTATTACGATTGTGGATGATATCGTCTACATTCAGCGAGGATATGAACGGTTTGAAGAGAAATTAAGAGAGCTCGGCGCTGAAATTGAGAAGGTTTCAAGCGAAAAAGAGATCCAGAAATTTAAACTGAAAGTCAGCTGAAAACAGTACGTGAGGAGTGGGGTGCGGAGATACCGTATCCCTGCTTTTGTTAAAAAACTCTTGACAGGATTATATGATGGTGATATGATTCCGTACAGTGACAAGTAAATCAAGTTATATTTTCTCTTATTCAGAGTGGTGGAGATACATAGGATCTGAGAAGCCACGGCAACCCCGGTCACGGAAGGTGCCAGCCTGAGCGAGTAATCGAACAATAAGAGGATTGATATATGATGTATATATAACAGTCCGCTTATGGTGGGCTGCTTTTTATTGCGCATTAATATGTTTTAGTGCAGCAGAAAAGCCCGCCAGAGAAAACAGACAGTATATGAGAGAAAAGGAAAGGCAGGAAAAGATGGAAAAATTATTATTTACTTCTGAATCAGTAACAGAAGGTCATCCGGACAAAGTCTGTGACGCGATTTCTGACGCGATTCTGGATGCTTTGATGGAGCAGGATCCGATGAGCCGTGTGGCATGTGAGACATGTACAACGACAGGTCTTGTAATGGTTATGGGTGAGATTACAACCAACGGATATGTAGATATCCAGAAGATCGTGCGCGACACGGTAAGAGAGATCGGATATACAAGAGGAAAATTCGGATTTGACGCGGACACATGCGGTGTTCTGGTAGCTATTGATGAGCAGTCATCCGATATTGCAATGGGCGTTGATAAAGCGCTGGAAGCAAAAGAAAACAAGATGTCCGATGAGGAGATCGAAGCGATCGGTGCCGGTGATCAGGGTATGATGTTCGGATATGCGTCCAATGAGACAGAAGAGTATATGCCGTATCCGATTTCCCTTGCGCACAAACTTACAAAGCAGCTTGCAAAGGTAAGAAAAGACGGGACACTCCCGTATCTCCGCCCGGATGGAAAATCTCAGGTGACGGTAGAGTATAATGAAGAAGGAAAACCGGGACGTCTGGAGGCAGTGGTACTGTCCACACAGCATGATCCGGCAGTCACACAGGAACAGATCCATGAGGACATTAAAAAGTATGTATTCGATCCGATTCTTGATCAGAAGATGATCGATGAGAATACGAAGTTCTTCATCAATCCGACAGGACGCTTCGTTATCGGCGGACCGCACGGTGACAGCGGACTGACAGGACGTAAGATTATCGTAGACAGCTACGGCGGAATGGCACGTCACGGCGGCGGTGCATTTTCAGGAAAGGACTGCACAAAGGTAGACCGTTCCGGAGCATATGCGGCACGTTATGTAGCAAAGAACATAGTGGCAGCAGGCCTTGCGGATAAATGTGAAGTACAGCTTTCTTACGCGATCGGAGTTGCTCAGCCAACTTCCGTGTGGGTAGATACCTTTGGAACAGGAAAGCTTTCCGATGAAGCGCTGGTAAAAATGATCCGTGAAAACTTCGATTTAAGACCGGCAGGAATCATCAAAATGCTTGACCTCAGAAGACCGATCTACAAACAGACAGCAGCATACGGACACTTCGGACGTAACGATCTGGATCTTCCTTGGGAGAAGCTTGATAAGGTGGAAACACTGAAAAAGTATTTATAAAAACTTTAGAAAATTTTAGGGGCGCCTATAGTGGAGGCGCCCTTTTTCGTGATATACTGTACCTGTGATCAGAGCAGAGAAAGCAGAGAGGAAGAACTGTTTTGAAATTGAAGACAAAATTGATTATTTCATTCGTAATCATTACGATTCTGCCGGCGGTTTTGACCGGCTTTGCTGTATGGGGTGTGGCGAACTATCATATTAAAGCCATCGAACGTACCTATGGGATTTCAGGTGAGGAGTACCGGGACTTTAAGCAGTCGATCGGTACATTGAATCAAATTCCGGAAGTTCACGAATTTCTCAGCACCATGATCATTGGTGTGATCCTGATTCTTGCCCTTACGGCAATGCTGATGATTCTCTGGATTTACGGCAGCCTTCTGCGGCCGATTGAGAAGATGGAGATCGCGGTAAAGAGCATCACGGAAGGAGAGCTGGATTTTGAGCTTCATCCAGAAAAAGACGACGAGATCGGGCAGCTGTGCAAGGACATTGAGGAAATGCGAAAAAGGCTGAAGGAGAATGCGGAAGAAAAGCTGAAAAATGATAAAGACAACAAAGAATTGATCAGTAATATTTCCCATGACCTGAAGACACCGATTACAGCAATCAAAGGATATGTGGAAGGGATTATGGATGGAGTGGCAGATACGCCGGAGAAAATGGACCGTTATATCAAAACGATCTACAACAAGGCAAATGAGATGAACACACTGATTAACGAGCTGACGTTCTACACAAAGATTGATACAAACCGGATTCCATACAATTTCGCCCCCGTCCGGGTCAATGACTATTTTAATGACTGTGCGGAGAACCTGTCTTCCGAACTCACAAATCAGGGCGTGGAATTTGGATATTTTAATTATGTTGAAGACGATGTCAAGATTATTGCGGATGCCGAGCAGCTGATGCGTGTTGTCAATAATATTATCAGTAATTCCCTGAAATATATGGACAAACAGCAGCCGCGGATCAACCTGAGGGTCAAAGATGTGGGCGACTTTATCCAGGTGGAGCTGGAGGATAACGGAAAAGGAATCGACGCGAAGGATCTGCCATATATTTTTGACCGCTTTTACCGGACGGATGCTTCCAGAAATTCATCCAAAGGCGGGAGCGGAATCGGGCTTTCCATTGTAAAAAAAATTATTGAAGAACACGGCGGAAAAATCTGGGCCACAAGCAGACCGGGCACAGGGACGGTAATGTACTTTGTCATCCGAAAATATCAGGAGGTACCAATTTATGAGTAAGATTTTTATTATAGAAGATGAAGAAGCGATCGCGGATCTGGAGAAAGACTATCTGGAACTCAGTGGATTTGAGGTAGAGGTGGAAAATGACGGAAACGCAGGACTGAAAAAGGCACTGGAAGAAGATTTTGATCTTCTGATTCTGGATCTCATGCTTCCAGGAGTAGACGGATTTGAGATCTGCAGGAAAGTACGGGACGAAAAAGATGTGCCGATTATCATGGTATCCGCAAAGAAAGATGATATTGATAAAATCAGAGGACTAGGTCTTGGCGCCGACGACTATATGACCAAACCATTCAGTCCGAGCGAACTGGTAGCCAGAGTCAAGGCACATCTTGCAAGATATGAACGACTGATTGGAAGCCACGCGGAAGAAAATAAAATCATCGAAATCCGTGGACTGAAGATTGACACCACAGCAAGACGCGTGTGGGTTAACGGAGAAGAAAAAGCATTTACAACAAAAGAATTCGATCTCCTCGCATTCCTGGCAAGCCATCCAAACCATGTATACACCAAGGATGAGCTGTTCAGTGAAATCTGGGACATGGAATCGATCGGAGACATTGCGACCGTTACAGTACATATCAAAAAAATCCGCGAAAAGATCGAGTACGACACATCCAAGCCACAGTATATTGAAACCATCTGGGGAGTTGGATACCGCTTTAAAGTATAGTGAATTGTTTCTGAATTTTTGGGGACGTGTTCCGATGCAACGGAACACGTCCCCAAAATCGTGCAGACTTCCGGAAATTCGCGGAAAACGGGGGTTGACAGGGTGTTTCGATTATAATACTCTTAAAGCTGATAATAAAATTTTTATAAATTTCAGGTTAAATAATTAATATAGTAAGGGGATCATATGAGCGGAAAGAAAAGGAAACGCAGAAGGAGAAGAACGGGGAGACTGGCGCTTGGAATCGGATGTATGCTTTTGTCGGCAGGTGCGTTTGCTGCGGTGATCTATTTTAGCAATGCAGGGCGTGATGAGGTGGAGCAGGAGGGGGCTTCGCAGCAGACAAAAGAAGATTCGGCTACACGGGAAGAAGAGACAAAGACACAGGAAAGTGAGATTGATCAGAAGCTGGAGGAGCTGACGCTGCAGGAGAAGATTGCGCAGATGTTTATGATCACACCGGATGCTCTGACAGGTGTTCAGGGAACATGGAATCCGGGAGAGGTGACGGAAACGGCCTATAAGGAGCGGCCGGTGGGCGGTCTGATCATGATGGAAAATAATCTGGTCTCTCAGGATCAGATCAAGACGTGGAATGATACGATTACAGGATTTTCCAAAGAGGTGGTCGGAGTGGAGCCGTTCCTTTCCGTGGATGAAGAGGGCGGAACAGTAGCACGGATTGCGGGAAATGCGGCTCTTGGCATTGAGAATGTAGGAAATATGTCAGAGATTGGTGCATCCGGGGACAGTCAGAAGGCGTATGATGCGGGCGAGACGATCGGAACGTATCTGAAAGAGCTTGGCTTTAATATGGATTTTGCTCCGATGGCGGATGTCTGGACAAACCAGGAAAATACGATTGCGCAGTACCGGGCATTCGGATCGGATCCTGAGACAGTGTCAGAGATGGTATCCGAGGCGATAAAGGGATTCCACAGCCAGGGGATTTATACAGTGGCCAAGCATTTCCCGGGACACGGAGGAACGAGCGGGGATTCCCATGAGGGAACTGTATACTTAAACAGCACGAAGGAAGAGCTGGAATCATGTGAATTTCTTCCATTTCAGGCTGCGATTGATGCGGACACGGAGTTTGTGATGGTTGGACATATTTCGCTTCCGAATATTCTGGAGGATGATACACCGGCTTCTCTGTCCGAAGAAGTAGTGACAGAGATGCTGCGTAATGATCTGGGATTTGACGGGATCGTAATTACAGACGCTATGAATATGGGAGCAATTACAAATAATTATACATCTGCTGAGGCAGCGGTACAGGCTGTTCAGGCGGGAGTTGACATGATTTTAATGCCGCAGGATTTTGAGGATGCATATCAGGGAATTTTGAGCGCGGTAAATTCCGGCACAATATCGGAAGACCGGATCGATGAATCCGTAAGACGGATTCTGGAAGTGAAAATGGGAGAATCAGGAGAGAGCGCGTCATGATTACAAGTACAGCAAATCAGAAAATCAAGCGGATACTGAAGCTGCAGAAAAAGGCAAAAGCAAGAAATGAGGAAGGAATCTTTATCGTAGAGGGGATCCGGATGATGAAGGAAGCGCCGGAAAGCCGGATCAAAGAGCTGTATATTTCAGAGACATTTCTGCAAAAATATCCGGATCTGCCGGAACATTTAAAAAAGAAAGCGGAGATGGTAAGTGATCCAGTGTTTGCCCACATGTCGGATACAAAAACGCCGCAGGGAATTCTCGGGGTGATTCGGAGAATGTCCTGGACGATGGACGAGCTTCTTCACGGAGAAGACGGAAGGGCACCTTTTCTGATGGTGCTGGATCATCTGCAGGACCCGGGAAATCTGGGAACGATTTTTCGGACGGCGGAGGGTGCCGGGGTGACAGGAGTGATCCTTGGTTCGAACTGCGCGGATCTTTATCAGCCCAAAGTCATCCGGTCCACGATGGGATCGATTTACCGGATGAGAGCAGTTTGTGTAGATGATATGAAAGAGACTGTTCGCCTTCTAAAACAACATGGAATTCACACGTATGCGGCACATCTGGATGACAGCCGTTTCTATGATGAGGAAGATTATACAAAACCGACGGCATTTCTTATTGGAAATGAGGGAAATGGTCTTCCGGAAGAGATATGTGCTGAGGCGGAGCATAAAATCAAGATTCCGATGCATGGTCAGGTAGAGTCTTTAAATGCGGCCATGGCAGCGGGAATTCTGATGTATGAGGTCTGCAGGCAGAGAAGAAAATAGGACAGACAGGGAAAGAAGACAGACGATCGGCGGGTGAGAGTTTTCGGTTTGATTATGAGGAGGAGCAGGATTTTGGGCCCTGCTTCTTGATGTTGAGCGTATTGACAATGTAAATACAAAAATGTAAAATAGAATACGGGAGGTGCAGAACAATGGCGAAGACATTTTTACAGGTACGGACAGATGAGAGAGACAAAGAGCAGGCCAGTGTGATTCTGGAAGAGCTCGGAACGAATCTGTCTTCTGTAGTGAATATGCTGTTGAAACAGATCATCATGACAAAAAGTATTCCGTTTGAAGTAAAAATGCCGCAGGCTTACACAGAACAGGAAAAGGCGGAAGAAGTCAAAGCCTCCATGGAGATGGAGAGGCTGACGTTGACAGAAGAAGACCTGAAACTGTTGAACAAGTACCGGAAAGCGGCAGATAAAGACAAATTCAGGGAGGAGATCCTGGCAGAATACGCGGAGGCATAAATGAGTGATACGATTTACTGTTATCCGGATTCGGACGTACTGATCAACAAGATGGACATCCGGGATCAGGCGAAACTGGAAGAGGCTGAGAGACGGCTAACAATGTTTCGCATGAGCGATTTGCTGGATGTTCCCGTGAAAGGTGATTTTGATTTGGATCACCTAAAGAGCATTCACAGATACCTGTTCCAGGATCTCTATTCCTGGGCAGGGGAGATCCGTACGGTTGATATTTCCAAATCGGCCGTCTTTTGCAAAGCACGTTTTATTGAGGGGCAGGCCGATGAACTGTTCGGAAAATTGAAAGAGGAGCATTACCTTGCAGGGCTTCCGAAAGAGCGGATTGTCAGACGTCTTGCCTATTATTTTTCCGAAATTAATGCGCTGCACCCGTTTCGGGAAGGTAATGGAAGGACACAGAGAGAGTTTATCCGGGAGCTTGCGCTGAAAAGAGGTTATGTAATCCGGTTTGCGCGGGTTTCCAGAGATGAGATGATGGAGGCGAGCAAGGAGTCTTTCCTGTGCAGATATGAAAAAATGGAGGCACTGTTCTGGAAGGCAGTGCAGTAAATGATAAAGGTAAAAAGGACTGCCCGGCAGAGAGAAAGATATTTCTGCCGGGCGGTCTTTTTGCAGTTATAGTTTTTTCGACAGATATAGTATGAGATCATCGTCGTTACAGCAGTCTGTATAAGGTTCACAGATATGATCTCCATACCAGACGCCGCTTCCGTCCGGAATGTATCCGCGTTTGATGTACATTCTCTGGGCGCTTCCATAGCCGCTGTGAAGCCCGACACCAAGATAGACTGTATCGGCAAATCCGGCAGCAATCTGTTCTGCGGTATCCATCAGAAGAGAGCCGATCCCATGGTTCCGGTATTTTTTCAGGACACCAAAATCAACCAGTTCCGGCAGCCCTTTTCCTGCAAAGGCGCCCCGGTCAGAATCCGGGTAGATGCTGATATAACCGGCTGTCTGCCCCTGGTATTCGGCAGCCAGTGCCACGGCTTTTCCCTCTGCCTGATCCTGAAGACGCATGTCATATTTTTCGCGGGTCACATGGTCGCCCTGGAACTGTTCTTCCTCTGCAAGAATCTGCGCATCATCCGGGACCAGCGTCCGAATCAGGATGATGCCGTCATCATAATAAATCATAATACTCCTCCCTGCGCATTTGATAATTTGATTTTATCATACTATTGTGAGTTTATCACCGAAAAATCTGAAAAATGTGTTATGATAATGATAAATAAAGAGGACGAACAAAAAGGAGGCGTATGATATGAAACTGAAAGACAAAGTTGCATTGATTACCGGAGGGAGCCGCGGAATCGGATTTGCTACAGCAAAACGTTTTCTCGAAGAAGGAGCAAAAGTGATTGTGGCTGCCAGCAGGCAGGAGACGGCGGATAAAGCAGTCGCTCAGCTGAAAGAGAGCGTTCCGGGAGCATCCGTGGAGGGAATCTGTCCGGATCTTTCCAGTCTGGAATCTGTGCGTGAAGCTGTAAAAGGCATACATGACACATATGGACGAATCGATATTCTTGTCAATAATGCAGGAGTTTCGGACAGCGTACCGTTTACAGAATATACGGAAGACTTGTTCGACAAGGTTATGAATCTGAACGTGAAGGGCGTGTTTAATGCATCCAGAGCAGTTGTGGATTATATGGTGGAGCAGGGAGAAGGAGTGATATTATCCACCTCATCGATGGTAAGTATCTCCGGACAGGCAGCAGGTGTGGCTTATCCGACTTCCAAATTTGCGGTAAATGGGATGACGATTTCACTGGCACGGGAACTTGGCCCGAGAGGAATCCGCGTCAATGCGGTGGCACCGGGAATTACGGAGACGGATATGATGAAAGCGGTACCGAAAGAAGTGATTGATCCGTTGATTGCGCAGATTCCGCTCCGCCGTCTCGGGCAGCCGGAAGATATCGCCAACGCATTTGTATTTCTGGCATCAGAGGAAGCATCCTATATTACAGGAGTGATTCTGAGTGTAGACGGCATGAGCAGGGCATAGAGATACTGTTCTTGAAAAAACGATTGTTTTAAATCAAAGGGGCTGTCGGGAAACGAAATTCCCGGCGGCTTTGTCTGTGGATTTGACAGAGGATACAGATGAAAAGAGGAATTGCAGATTGCGAAAAAAAGCTGGATTTTTTTGCCGACATGGATTATACTAAAAACAGTAATTATTATTTTTATCAGACATAACCGGAGGTTAGAGAATGAAAGCACTGAAACTAAGGGAGAATTTTTACTGGACAGGAATTGTAGATGCCGATCTGCGTGTATTTGACATTATCATGTACACAGAATTTGGAACAACATACAATTCTTACGTTCTGAAAACAGGGGACAAGACCATCCTCTTCGAAACTGCAAAAGAGAAATTTTTCGATGATTATCTGGAAAAACTTAAAGAAATTACCGATGTGGAGAGCATTGACTATCTTGTTGTAGAGCACACCGAGCCGGACCATGCAGGCAGTGTGGAGCGGCTTCTGGATCTGAACCCGGGTATGAAAATCATCGCTACAGGCTGTGCCCTTGGATTCCTGAAAGAGATCGTAAACAGAGACTTTACCGGAATTCCGGCAAGAGACAACATGACAATGAAGATCGGAGACCGTACGCTCCGTTTCCTCTTTGTACCGAACCTGCACTGGCCGGATACCATGTATACTTATATTGAAGAAGAACAGATTCTTGTTACCTGTGATTCCTTCGGATCCCATTACGGATTTGACGATGTCCTGCTGAGCAAGGTGACAGACTGGGAAGGCTATATGAGAGCCACAAAATATTATTATGATAATATTATCGGGCCGTTCAAGCCGTTCATGTTAAAAGCACTGGAAAGAGTGCGCGAGCTGGATATTTCCATGATCTGCACCGGACACGGACCGGTTATCGATGATAAGATTGACTTTATTCTGAATACCTACGAAGAGTGGAGCACAGTAGTCAATCCAAATCCGAAGAAAACGGTGATCATGCCATATGTCAGCGCCTACGGATACACCAAATCCCTGGCGGAAAAGATTGCAGAAGGAATCCGTGCAAGCGGGGATATCGATGTGCGGGCCTATGATATGGTAGAGGCTGATCAGGCAAAAGTACTTGAAGAGCTTGGATTTGCGGACGGTATTCTGTTCGGGTCTCCAACAATCGTCGGAGAAGCCCTGAAACCGATCTGGGATCTTACAACTTCCATCTTTGCGGGAACACACGGTGGAAAACTTGCCAGCGCATTCGGAAGCTATGGATGGAGCGGAGAGGCTGTGCCGCATCTGATCGAAAGATTGAAACAGCTGAATATGAAGGTGACAGAAGGATTCCGTGTACGGTTTAAACCAGACGAAAATCAGCTTCAGGATGCCTTTGATTACGGATTCAACTTTGGATGCCTTCTTCAGGAAAAAGAGAATCCAAAGAAGAAAAAAGGAGCAAGGACACTGGTAAAATGTCTTGTCTGCGGCGCTGTTTTTGATTCCTCCATTGACATCTGCCCGGTTTGCGGAGTAGGACCGGAAAACTTTGTGGAAGTGGAGGCGGAAGAGAACGAATTTTCCAATGATACAAAGAATTTCTATATCATTCTCGGAAACGGAGCAGCAGGCCACTATGCAGCAGAAGCGATCCGGAAGAGAGACCGTACCGGAACCATTACAATGATTTCCAATGAACCTTACCGGACATACAACCGTCCGATGCTGACCAAATCCATCATGGCAGGTCTGAATGAAGAACAGATCGCAGTGGAAGACGCATCCTGGTACGAAGAAAATCATATTTACCAGATTCTTGGACACGAAGTAGTCAAAATCGATCCGGAAGCAAAAGAAGTACATCTGGATGACGGAAGCAAATATCATTATACAAAACTGATTTATGCACTGGGATCCGAATGTTTCATTCCGCCGATCAAAGGAGCGGACAAAGACGGAGTCATTGCAATCCGGAGGCTTTCCGATACAAAGAAAGTAGCAGAGAAATTAAAAGAGACAAAACACGCAGTTGTCATCGGCGGAGGCGTTCTCGGCCTGGAGGCGGCATGGGAACTCAAAAAATCCAGATGCGAAGTGACAGTGCTGGAACTGGCACCGGTACTGATGGGACGCCAGCTTGATAAAACGGCAGGAGAAATGCTCAAGAAGATCAGCGAAGGACAGGGAATCCAGATCCACACCGGCGTACAGATCGAAGCCATCGAAGGCGGCGAAAAAGCAGAAGGCGTACGCCTCGCTGACGGCACCGTGATTCCGGCTGAACTCGTTATCGTATCCTGCGGCGTAAGAGCAAACACCGCACTTGCAAAAGAAGCAGGCATCGAGACAGACCGAGCAGTGATTGTCAACGAGAAGATGGAAACAAACATTCCGGATATCTACGCATGCGGAGACTGCGCACAGTACGAAGGCATCAATTACGCCATCTGGCCGCAGGCAGTAGAAGAAGGAAAAACAGCCGGAGCACAGGCGGCAGGAGACGACAACACCTACAGCACCGTACCGGCAGCATTAAGCTTCCACGGCATGAACACCGCCCTCTTCGCAGCAGGCGATAACGGACAAAATCCGGACCTCATCTACAAAACCGTAGAATACAAAGACGAAGGAAAAAAACAGTACCAGAAATACTACTTCCTCAACAACCGCCTCTGCGGCGTCATCCTCATCGGAGACACCAGCCGCATGGCAGAAATGACCGAAGCATTAAAACATCACAGACAGTATAAAGAAATAATTAAATAATGCTAATTTTGGGGACGTGTTCCGATGCACCGGAACACGTCCCCAAAAAAATAACCAAAAAAACATCAAATCAGCTTCTTTTTTTTGAATATAATGATGCATAGTATGATGATGAGAATGCAGAGTATGACGACGTTTCCATAGCCGTTGTCGAGCCCCGGCATGTTTTTGAAGTTCATTCCAAACCATCCGGTGATGAGGGTGAGCGGGAAGAAGATGGTGGAAATTACGGTCAGGAACTGCATGTTGTTGTTCTGCCGGGCATCGATCTGGGACTGGTAGGCTTCTTTAATCTGCTGTGCGTAATCCAACAGATGGTTTGTTTTACTCAGCAGCCGGTCGGCCCGGTCTCCGATCGTGCCAAAATACTTGAGATGCTTCTTGATAAAAAAGCCATTTTCATTCTCTTCAAGTGCGCGTCCAAGATCCATGATTTCATCATAATAGCTGCGGAATGTGAGCAGTTCGCGCCGCAGGGGAATCAGTTCGTGCTGAAAGTTTTTTACTTTTTCCTGTATGACATCCTCTTCCATTTGAAACAGTCGTTTTTCATAATTGCTCAGAATTTCCGGATCCAGACTGATAAACTCAGAAATATAATTATAGAGGAACCGTTCTTTTGTCTCCCCCTGATGTGCTTTCTTCTGCTGTATTCGATATATCAGCCGGTCGGAGAATCCATCATCATCTACGATTACGATATTATGACGATTGACAAAGAGGTAAATGCGGTATCTGCTTCCGAGGACATCTGCCAGTTTGGGAATGCAGAAAGTGCTTACGAGACATTCCTGCTGGGTTTCCAGTTTGCAGAACCGGATTTTGGATAAGGAAATTTCATTTTCATATATGATATTTGCCTGCTCCAGAATATCCGGAGCATGTTTGGAGTCTGTTACAAATATTGCAGGCTCCCGCGCTGTTTCCCATTCGGCAAATGGAATGGGGAGGAGTTGTTCTCCGTATTGATAAATCATAAGATCACCTGTATTTCTTGTTTTGTTGTTTGATTATAAAAGTAACCTGTAAATAAAGTGCAAATATTATGTTAGATCTGTGTAAATCATTCCGAATCCTGATCCGGCTGCGGGCGATGGCTCCGGTCTGCCATGGCCTTGATGGAGGAGGCGTATTCGGAAGGCGTCATTCCGGTTACCTTTTTAAACTGCCTGGAAAAATAGTGGATGGAGGTGTAACCGAGTTTTTCTGATATCTGTGTAAAATTCATCTGTTCGGTGCGGATCAGCTCCTTTGCAGCTTCGATCTTCATATTGGAAAAGTATTCGATGATGCCAAGACCGGATTTTTTGCTGAATATTTTCTGGAGCTGAGATCTCCCGATCAGATTGTCTTTGCAGATTGTTTCGATTGTGACCCGACCGGAAAGGTGCTGGCCGAGGTAGGCAACGACCCGGTTAAAGACCTCTGTATCGATATTTTCTTTCATGGTCTTGTCCGGCTTGTCCGGCTTTTCGTCTGCCGGGGTGGAAAGATCGGAATATTTCCGGTAGAAATAGATCATCAGTTCCTCCAGATAAAGCTGAATCAGCTGGGCGGAAGCAGGAGGCTGAGAAGACTTTGGACGGAGCACTGTCTGATATGGATCGTCAAGCCGGCCCTCCAGAAAATTGCCGGCTTCTGTAATGATCCGGGCAAGCAGACTTCTGGCAAAGTCGTCGGTTCGCAAAATTTTTTTCCTGAAAAAGTTCATCATCGGGCTTTTGGAGGAAAAGGAGATGACGATCAGATTTGGCGCAATACTTCCATTTGCCTTTACCCAGTGAAATTCGTTTGGTTCGTGAAAAGCAATATCCCCTTTTTTCAGTGTGTGGATCTGATCACCGGCGCCGATGGTGACTTCCCCTTTGTCCACGCAGACAAATTCCCAGAAATTGTGAGCTTCTCCGGGAAAGGAAAATGTACTCATATATTCAAAATAATGAAGGGAAAACAACTGGTCAATAAGCAGTTCTTTACGAAAAGAAATTCCTTTATATGTCATCGCATACATCGCCTTTCTGTTTATCATACTGTATCGGTTTCTTCCTGACTCCATCATAGCCTATTTCAGTATAAAATGTCAAAGTAAAAATGCAGATTGTACAAATGAAATCAAATATCAGACAAAGATTTTTCCTCGGTTTTATCATACAATGATGTCAGAAACAAAAAGCGTGAAGAGGAACGGAAAAGTTCTGAAAAAAATAAGGAGGTTTCGGATATGAAAAAACCAGTTTTAGTAATTATGGCAGCAGGAATGGGAAGCAGATACGGCGGATTAAAGCAGATCGACCCTGTTGATAAAGAAGGACACATTATCATGGATTTCTCTATCTTTGATGCGAAGCGTGCAGGATTTGAGAAAGTCGTATTTATTATTAAAAAAGAGAACGAAGCTGATTTTAAAGAGGCAGTAGGAAAGAGAATGGAAGAGATCATGGATGTTGCGTATGTATTCCAGGATCTGAATAACATTCCGGAGGGCTTCGAGGTGCCGGAAGGACGCGTGAAACCTTGGGGTACTGCGCATGCTGTTTTAAGCGCCATCGATGAAGTGGACGGACCGTTCGCGGTTATCAATGCGGACGACTACTACGGACGCCATGCGTTTGAAGTGATTTACAACTATCTGACAACACACGAAGATGACGACAAATACCGCTACACGATGGTTGGTTACCGCCTGAAAAATACAGTTACAGACAATGGCCATGTTGCAAGAGGAATCTGCGAACTGGATGAAAACAAACAGCTTGTTGCAATTAATGAAAGAACACGCATCGAGAAGAGAGACGGAGGCATCGCCTACTCTGAAGATGATGGGGAAACATGGGTATCTGTAGATCCGGACACACTTGTATCCATGAATATGTGGGGATTCACAAGAAGTATTCTGGACGAGATCAAGGCAGGATTCCCGGCATTCCTTGAGAGTGGCCTGAAAGAAAACCCGATGAAGTGCGAATACTTCCTCCCGGCTGTTGTAAGCAAACTGCTTGGAGAAGAACGTGCAACAGTAACTGTTCTGGAATCGGAAGACAAATGGTACGGTGTAACTTATAAGGAAGACAAACCGGTTGTTGTAGCTGCCATTCAGGCACTTAAAGACGCAGGAGTATATCCGCAGAAATTATGGGAGGACAAATAGAGATGGCGCGTGTAAATAAAGTACAGATCGATGAAGCGATTGCAAATTTTCAATACGAAGGAATGCTGATTGATGAAAGACCGTACGGAAACGGACATATCAATGATACATTTCTTCTGACATTTGAGATTGCAGAGATGGGAAAGATCAAAGTGATTCTTCAGAGAATGAATAAAGAAGTATTCACAGACCCGGTAGCTCTGATGGAAAATATTATCGGAGTAACATCCTATCTGAGAAAGAAGATCATTGAAAACGGCGGAGATCCGGACAGAGAGACACTTAATGTTATTCCGGCCGTAGACGGTAAGCCGTACTTTGTTGACTATAAAGGAGAATACTGGCGTTCCTACAAATTTATCACAGATGCTTCCAGCTACGATCAGGTAGAAAAACCGGAAGACTTTTACCAGAGTGCATATGCATTCGGAAACTTCCAGAGACTTCTGGCGGATTATCCGGCAGACAGCCTGCATGAGACAATCAAAGGCTTCCATGATACAAAAGCAAGATTTGAAACATTTAAAAGGGCGGTAGAGGCGGATGTCTGCGGACGCGCAAAATATGTACAGGATGAAATCAATTTTGTTCTGGAACATGAGGACGTGGCAAATGTATTCGGAGAACTTCTGGAAAAGGGAGAAATTCCGCTTCGTGTTACACATAATGATACAAAGTTAAATAACGTTATGATTGACAACCTGACCGGAAAGGGCATCTGCGTCATCGACCTTGATACAGTAATGCCGGGTCTTGCGATGCATGACTTTGGTGATTCCATTCGTTTTGGTGCAAGTACAGCGGCAGAGGATGAACAGGATTTAAGCAAAGTATCCTGTGATATGAATCTGTTCGACGTATATGTAAACGGATATCTGGAAGGATGCGGCGGCAAGCTCACTCCAAGAGAAGTTGAGCTGCTTCCGATGGGTGCCAAAGTGATGACATTCGAGTGCGGTATGCGGTTCCTGACAGACTATCTCGAAGGCGATCATTATTTCAAGATCCACAGAGAAAACCACAATCTGGACAGATGCAGAACACAGTTTACACTGGTCAAGGATATGGAAGCAAAGTGGGATACAATGAACGAAATCGTGAAAAAGTATCAAAAATAGTGAAAAGTGTGATATAATCAACCTGATAATGTAAGAAATGAATCAATTTATCAAGGAGGAAAAGGCATGTCTATTTTAGTAACAGGAGGGGCGGGCTTTATTGGAAGCCATACCTGTGTGGAGCTCTTAAATGCAGGATATGAAGTAGTTGTTGTGGACAATTTATATAACTCTTCTAAAGAAGCTCTGAAAAGAGTGGAGGAGATCACAGGAAAAACTGTGAAATTCTATGAAGCAGACATCCGCGACAAAGAGGCAATGAATGAAATTTTCGATAAAGAAGCAGATATCGAATCTGTTATTCATTTTGCAGGACTCAAAGCAGTAGGAGAATCTGTTGTAAAACCGATCGAATACTATGATAATAATATTGCCGGTACACTTGTGCTGTGTGATGTTATGAGAAATCACGGCGTGAAGAATATTAT
Organism: Drancourtella sp. An12; assembly: GCF_002160935.1. Taxonomy (NCBI): domain Bacteria; kingdom Bacillati; phylum Bacillota; class Clostridia; order Eubacteriales; family Oscillospiraceae; genus Drancourtella; species Drancourtella sp. An12. Next base: position 183,367 of record NZ_NFLO01000001.1, read on the forward strand.
TTTCAGCTCTTCTGCAACGGTTTACGGAGATCCGGCATTTATTCCTATCACAGAAGAATGCCCGAAAGGAACATGTACCAACCCATACGGCTGGACAAAATGGATGTTAGAGCAGATCCTGACGGATTTACATACAGCAGATCCGGAATGGAACGTGGTACTGCTCCGCTACTTCAATCCGATCGGTGCGCATAAGAGCGGAAAAATCGGCGAGGATCCGAAAGGAATCCCGAACAACCTGATCCCGTACATTACTCAGGTTGCCATCGGCAAATTAGAGAAACTCGGCGTATTCGGAAATGATTACGATACTCATGACGGCACAGGAGTGCGCGATTACATCCACGTTGTAGACCTTGCTATTGGACATGTACGCGCTGTAGAAAAGCTGAAAGAAAAAGCGGGCGTATCCGTATACAACCTGGGAACAGGAAATGGATATTCCGTACTTGACATGGTAAAAGCATTCAGCAAGGCATGCGGAAAAGAAATCCCATACGAGATTAAACCGCGCCGTGCAGGAGACATTGCAACCTGTTACTGTGACGCTACAAAGGCGAAGAATGAACTGCACTGGGTAGCAGAACGCGGATTGGAAGAAATGTGCGAAGACTCCTGGAGATGGCAGAGCCAGAATCCGGATGGATATGGAGATAAATAATATAAAAATGGAAAAAACAGCAGGGAGAAACTTAAATGTTTCTCCCTGTATCTTCTCTTCGAAGTGACCGGCTGATGCCTTTGACGGAGGATGAATACTCCAACGGGGACATTCCGGTTGCTTTTTTAAATTGTTTGGAAAAATACTGCAGCGAGCTGTAGGAAAGAAAATATGCAATCTCTGTAAAATTCATCGTACCATCACGAATAATATCCTTGGCACGTTCGATTTTCATATTGTTAAAATATTCAATAACGCCGCAGCCTTTTTCTTTGTGGAACAGTGCCTGTAAAGCAGAACGGCTCAAAGAATGTGCCTCACATATATCTGTGATTGTAAGCTGTTCGCAGATATGGAATTCCATATATTCAATGATTTTCTCCATGCGTTCACTCTTATTCATTGCACGTTCCGGAGAAAACGTTGGTGCGGGACTCTGGGTGGATGTGTTCTGGGCACCGTGATTTCTCGCAACGGTGATCAGGAAAAGCTCCAGATAAAGAAGAATCAGCTGTTCAGAGCCGAACGGTGTATTGGGGCGCAGTTTAACCTGTTCGATGGATGGAAGGTTCATCGGAGTGGCAAGTGTTTCGCGTGCAATGCTGATCAATTTGGATATGAGGGTACGTTCTTCCATTGTCAAAGTACAACGCTTCTGCCTGAATATCTGCATAGCAGAAGAGTGGGTAACGAATGATACGGCAACAAGATTCGGAGATGTATTGCCGACAGATTCGATTGCATGAAATTCGTTTGGCTCGTGGAAGATGATATCACCCGCATGAAGAAGATACTGTTCCTCACCGGCCTGGATCCGGACACTTCCCTTGTCTACATAGGCAAATTCCCAGAAATCATGAGCTTCGCCATGAAAAATAAAATCCCGTATGTATTCAAAATAATGTATGGTAATAATGGAATTAATGACAATTTCTCTTTTTAAATGTGTTTTTACATAGGTCATGAAGCTGCCTCCTTTTCGTTATTGTAGCAGAATATGGATAATAAGACAAGAAAATCAGATAATAAGGCAAGCGGGTTTATGCAAAACCATGTATAATTGGAAATACAATAGGGTGAAACTGAACAAAATGGACAAAAAGGAAGGAAATTGGTATGATTGAGATCACTAAAGCAGGTACAACTCTTATATTCGATGAGAATAAGCTGACCTTTGAGATGCGAAGAGATCAGGAAGCATGGAGATGGGCCGGTAATTATGTACCGAAGATGATTTGTGAAGAAGGAGAATTTCTGTTTCAGGATGCCAGCAGAATTTCACATGAAAAAGCCGAGAATGGAACGGGAAGCGGAATCCTCAGTGTTTATGAGGGATTTTGTGTAAACGGTACAGAAACTCCTTACACCTTTGAAACATTTGTGTGGATTGAAGAGGCAACAGGGGATGTGTTTTTTGAGTGGATTCCTGTAAAAGAAGAGGGGCTTCAGGTGCAGAAAGTGCTCTGGCCGGGTGAAATGGAATTTGAAGAAGCGAAAGAAGACTGGTATACACTTCTGAATCAGGAACAGGGCATGTTGATCCCGAATACATGGCCGCAGGAGTTAAAACCGGTGATTTTTGACGGATTTTTCGGAACTGCAGGAGGATATATGCCGTGGTTTGGCCAGGTACGAGGATGTGCAGGATATATTGCGATCTGTGTAACGCCGTGGAATGCAGGATATCAGGCAGAGCATCCGGCAAACGGACCATATTCTCATGTCAGCGTGAGATTTGAGCCAAGTCTTGGAAAAATGGATTACAGAAGAATTATGAAATATACTCTGTTATCTGACTGCGATTATAATGATCTTTGTAAAGTATACAGAAATTATGTCAATGAACAGGGAAGACTCAGAACACTGGAAGAAAAAGCAGCAAGAAATCCTTCTGTAAATGACCTGATCGGATGTGCATTTGTACATAAGGGAATCAAGACAGAAGTGCAGCCGAATTCTGATTTCTTTGACCCGGAAAATCCGGAGAAAAACAACCATCTGACTACATTTGAAACAAGAGAAAAAGAAATCCGTCATCTTCATGATCTCGGCGTAGAAAAGCTGTATCTGCATCTGGACGGATGGGCACAGCCGGGATACGATAATCAGCATCCGGATTACCTTCCGGCATGTAAAGAGGCCGGCGGATGGGAAGGCATGAAATCTCTGGCAGATACCATGCATGAATGCGGATATATGTTTGGAATCCATGATCAGTACAGAGATTACTATCTGGCAGCTCCAAGCTTTGATGAAAATTATGCTTGCCGTCTCACAGATGGAAGCATTCCAAAACATCAGAGATGGGCGGGCGGACCACAGTCCTATCTGTGCGCGACACAGGCTCCTTACTATGTAAAGAGAAACTTCCAGGAAATTGAGAAAAACGGAATCCGTCTGGATGGTGCTTATCTGGACGTATTTACATGTAATGAGGGAGACGAGTGCGATAATCCTATGCACAGAATGACAAGAAGAGACTGTTATGAATTCCGTGCAAAATGCTTTGAATACCTTCTTTCAAAAGGAATTCTTCCAAGTTCTGAAGAGGTAAGCGACTGGGCAGTACCAAGTCTGGTATTCTGCCATTACGCGCCGTATGATTTCATGCTGCGCCAGCCGGGAGAACCAAAGCAGGGAATTCCGGTACCGCTTTATAACCTTGTTTATCATGACTGCGTGATCGAACCGTGGATGATGGATAAAGTAAGTGAGGAAGAAGACTACATGCTGTATGCGCTTCTGAACGGCGGAGCACCTTACCTGATCCGTGACGCCGCTTATCCGAATTTTGACGGTGCATTTGAAGCAGGTGTGGAATTAAAGCTGGAAGAAGATATCAAACGCTGCAAAGTGGTTTCGGACCTTCATGAAAAAGTTGCAAAATGCGAGATGGTACGTCATGAGATGGTAGACAGCAATCCGATGATTCAGCGGACTACGTTCTCAGACGGAACGCAGGTAACGGTTGACTTTGAAAAACAGACATATGAGATTGCTTAAAAAGTAAATATAAATGAAAATGGCGGAATTTATGTGACAGCATTGAAATCATATAGATTCCGCCGTGTTTTTAAAGCGGCACTTTATTGTGCTAATATACAAAAATCAAACTGAAAAAATAGGACAAGGTGTACAGACAAAACAAATGATAAGAATGTGTATTATGCAATTAGACTAAAAGCAGGATGATTTGACAATATAACAGGACGATAGGAAAAGCATTTATGCATAAAAAACTATATAATTAAGTCAATCGATAGTTGAAAATTACAATATAAAGGAAGAAAGTGAGGGGTAATGTTGGGCGGTAAGATTACAATTGCTTTGGCAGGTCTGGGAAGCCGTGGGAAAGATACTTACGCACAGGCGGTAAAAAAGTTTCCGGAGAAAATGGAAATTGTAGCAATCGCAGACATTGATCCTGATAAGGTAAAGGAAGTGGCGGAAGAGTTCCATATTCCTCAGGAAAGATGCTTCGTAAGTGCGGAAGATCTGATTGCACAGGACAAGCTTGCTGATGTGATGTTCATCACAACGCAGGATCAGCAGCATGTAAGGCAGGCTATACCGGCGTTGAGAAAAGGATATCATCTGCTTCTTGAAAAGCCGATATCACCGGATCTGGATGAGTGCAGAGAATTGGTTAAAGTCGCGAAAGAATGCGACAGACAGGTTATTGTATGTCATGTGCTCCGATATACACCTATCTACTCTAAAGTAAAGGAAGTTATTGATTCGGGAGTAGCGGGTGATATTGTTTCAGTTATGTCTATTGAAAATGTTGGATACTGGCATCAGGCACATAGTTTTGTCAGAGGAAACTGGAGAAATTCCAATACGACCAGCCCTATGATTTTGCAGAAGTGCTGTCACGATATGGATTTACTGCTGTGGCTGACAGGAAAGACATGCGAGTCGGTATCTTCTTTTGGGGATACATACTTATTCAAAGAAGATTGCGCTCCGGAAGGTGCTGCTCACCGCTGTATGGATGGATGTAAAGTAAAGGACAGTTGTCCATATGATGCAGAGAAGATTTATCTGAAACATCCGGAAATTGGCGTTGAAAATGGTCATACAGAGTGGCCGGTGAATGTACTGACGCTGCATCCTACAGTAGAGAGTGTAACAGAGGCGATCAAGACGGGACCTTATGGTCGGTGCGTGTATTACTGTGACAATAATGTGGTTGACCATCAGGTCGTGAACTTAAAGATGACAGATGGTTCAACGATCAGCCATACGATGTGCGGCTTTACAGGAACTGGAAGCCGTTATGCAAAGTTTATGGGAACAAAAGGCGAGATTATCGCCGATATGACAGCTAATACAATTCAGATTACACCGTTTGGTCAAGAAACGCAGACAATCGATGTAAACAAAATTGCTACGGATTTCTCCGGACACGGCGGCGGAGATGTCAGAATGGTAGAAGAGTTTATTGATATGCTGCTCGAAGGGAAGGGCCCTTCCGGAAGAACTACAACTGTAGAGCAGTCTGTAGAAAGTCACTACTGTGCGCTTGCTGCAGAACAATCCAGATTACACGGTGGTGCTGTAGTGGATCTGGATACATTAAGAAATTAATGTTTGATATGTAAATGGGACACCATTTCATATATGCGAGAAACTGGCGAAAGCTAAAAAAGAAAAGGAGAGTGTTATTATGAAAAAGAACCTCAAAAAAATTACGGCTGTTGGTTTGACAGCTATTCTCGGCGCCGGCCTCCTTGCTGGTTGCGGCGGTGATGGTAAAAGTGCTGACGGAAAAACAGAAATCGTATTTGGTATCTGGGATGAGAATCAGAGACCGGCGATGGAGCAGATGGCTGAAGCTTATGAAAAAGAGCATGACGATGTAACTATTGAAATTCAGTTGACACCATACAAAGATTACTTCACAAAGCTGGAAACATCTGCAACAGGTGGAAAAGCTCCAGACGTATTCTGGGTAAACGTACTTCACCTTGACTCTTATGTAGAAGGTGGTATCCTTGCAGATCTGACAGATGCAATTGCTGATTCTGATATCAATGACAGCTATTCTGAGACTCTGGTTAACAACTATGTGCGTGATGGTAAAAATTATGGTGTACCGAAGGACTTCGATACAAACGCATTATGGTACAACAAAGAAATGTTTGATCAGGCAGGTGTTGCATACCCGACAGACGATATGACATATGAAGATCTTGTAGCTCTGGCAACAGAACTGAAAGACAAACTTCCGGATGGTGTATATCCGTTTGCCTGCCCGGTAGACTTCCAGACATGGTACTATCAGACAGTATTTGCTAACGATGGATGGATCTTAAATGATGACGCTACAGAGACAGGATACACAGACGAGAAGACAATGGCTGGTATCCAGTGCTGGATTGATATGATCAATGCCGGATTATCTCCGAGTTCTTCCGCACTTTCTGAAACAGGATCAGATGCAATGTTTGAAGGTGAACAGATTGCCATGACATTTGCAGGTTCTTACATGGTTCCGGAATATGCTGCAAACGAAACAATTAAAGACAAAATTGATTGTGTAGAAATTCCTACATTCAACGGAAAAGAAGACAATGTTATTAATGGTCTTGCTTACTGCGTATACGAAGGATCCAAGAACAAAGATGCTGCTACAGAATTTGCAATCTGGCTTGGAAGTGCAGAAGCACAGCAGATCCAGGGCGAAACAGGTGTAGTTATCTCCGCGAGAACAGATGCTCAGCACTGCTTCGGAGAAGCAAATGACAAATATAACCTTGCAGCTTATACAAACCATGCAGACGAAGCATATCCACTTCCGGTTTGCAACAAAGCAGCTGAGCTGTACGATCTGGAAGCACAGTACCTCAAACAGGCTTATGACGGAACTATGACTCTGGAAGAAGCTTGTACACAGTTAAAAGAAGAGGCGGATGCATTACTCGCAGAATAAGTGTAGGTGATAAGTAAATGTCTGAAAATAAAGCAGTAGCGAAAGGCTCTAAAAAGGGCCTTTCCTGGAAGAAAAAGGACTGGATTGCGGGCTATATTTTTATCGCACCGGTTACACTCGGTCTTCTTGTATTTTATATCTGGCCCTTTATTCAGAATGTATGGTTCAGTTTTAACGATGTAAACAAGTTTAATATGACGACTTTCTGTGGCCTTGAAAACTATAAACAGTTGATCGGGGACAAAGAAGTGTGGGCAGCACTTGGAACAACGTTGAAATACGTAGTGTTTACAGTGCCGATTGGGCTGTTCCTTTCTATTCTGGTTGCAGCACTTTTGAACTCTAAGATTAAAGGAAAATCCATCTATCGTACATTGTACTTCCTTCCGTCTGTAACAATGGCAGCAGCTGTTGCTATGGTATGGAAATGGATCTACAATGAGCAGATGGGTGTTCTGAACAGTGCGATCCGTGCGCTTGGCGGAGAGGGACATGGATGGTTGACAGATCCAAGTACAGCACTATTCTGCATTATGCTGGTTGGACTTTGGATGAAAGTTGGATACGATATGATTATCCTTCTGGCCGGTATGCAGGGAATCTCCAACAGCTACTATGAAGCGGCAGCGCTTGACGGGGCCGGACCGATTCAGCAGTTCTTTAAGATTACGATTCCGATGCTGACACCAACGATTTTCTTTACCATGATTACAGGAATTATCAGTGGATTCCAGGTATTCGACGTTATCTTCATGATGATCGGTAAGACGAATCCGGCATACGAAAGTACGAAGACAGTTGTTATGTTATTCTACCGTACCGCATTTGACTATGGATATAAGGGATATGCGGCGGCAATCTCCATTTTGATTTTCGTAATTATTATGTTAGTTACGGTTGTTCAGATGTGGGGACAGAAGAAATGGGTTAATTACGATTAAGGAGGAAAAGATCAATGAGAGGAAAAGCAAAAATAAATCATCTGATTGTCCATCTGATCCTTCTGGCCGGAACAATAATTGTTGTATTCCCGTTTCTCTGGATGATTTTGACATCCTTCAAAACAAATGGCGAAGCGATGCAGATTCCGCCAACAATTTTACCGACAGAATGGGTAACAGATTCTTATCAGGAAATATTGACAGCTATTCCGTTTGCTACGGTATATATGAACACCATTATTTCGGCTGTAGTTACAACAGCAGTTCAGGTTGCATTTTGTGCGATGGCAGCATATGCTTTTGCAAGAATTGAATTCCCGTTCAAGAACATTATTTTCGTTCTTCTTCTTTCAGTACTTATGGTTCCGGGACAGATCTTCCTGATTCCTCAGTATTTGATTGTGCAGAAATTGGGATTGCTTGATACATTGCCGGCATTGATGCTTCCTAACCTGTTCAGTGCATTTGGTACATTCCTTCTGAGACAGTTCTTCATGTCTCTTCCGAAAGAACTTGAAGAAGCTGCAGTTCTGGATGGATGCAGCCGTTATCAGATTTTTGGAAAAATCATGCTTCCGCTTGTAAAACCAGGCATTGTAGCGCTGGTAATCTTTACAGCAAAGTTTGCATGGAATGACTTTATGTGGCCAATGATCGTTAATACTTCTACAGATAAAATGATTCTTGGACCGGCTCTTGCAACTCTGCAGGGTCAGTACACCACCCAGTATCCAATGCAGATGGCCGGAGCAGTATTAGCTGTAGTTCCACTTGTCATTCTGTTCTTCATCTTCCAGAAGCAGTTCATTGAAGGTGTTGCACAGTCTGGTATTAAAGGCTAAAAATTACATAAGTATTTTTGGGGCGCAGAAAAATCTGCGCCCTTGCTTTTTACCGCGGATTCTGCTATGCTGAGAGAGTAATCTAATCACAAATCTATGTTCAAATCTGATTTATTTTCAATTCAAAGGAGGCTTCTGCCTATGCGTAAAAAGCAAAGAAAAACCATATCTAAAACTCACAGAAAAACCATATCTCAAAACAGCAGTGTTAATCGAAAGTACAAAGACACACTTTTCCGAATGATCTTCCGGGACAGGAAAAATCTTTTATCTCTCTACAATGCATTGAACAACTCTTCTTACACAAACCCCGATGAAATGGAAATTACAACACTGGAAGATGTTATTTATGTAGGAATGAAAAACGACGTATCTTTTCTTTTTTCTAGCATTATGAATCTGTACGAACACCAAAGCACAGTGAATCCGAATATGCCCGTACGTGGACTTTTCTATCTGGCGAGAATTTATCAAAACTATATAAAGAAAATGGACCTTAATATTTACAGCTCCGGGCAGATTCCTTTACCGGTTCCGGTATATGTGGTATTCTATAATGGAGGAAAGGCGGAAGACGAATACCAGGAATTGAAGCTTTCGGATGCGTTCATGAAATCGGAATTCACAGGGCAGGCAGCTTTGGAGTGCAATGTAATGGTGATTAATATTAACCTGGGACATAACGAAGAATTGTTGGAAAACTGCAAAATTTTGTGGGAGTACGCATACTTTGTAAACGAGGTCCGGGAGAACCAGAAGCATGGATTTTCCATAGAAGAAGCGGTTCGGAAAGCTCAGAAGAACTGTATTGAACAGGATATACTGAAAGAATTCCTGAAGAAAAACAGTGCGGAGGTGAAGGACGTGATTCTGGAAGAGTTCAATCAGGAGCAGTATGAGGAAGGACTCCGAAAAGAAGGACAGATGGAGGGCAGAAAAGAAACATTGATTAATCTTTACCGGAAACATCTTCTGACGCTGGAGCAGGCGGCAGAGGAATATGGAACGACAGTGGAAGAGTTTCAGAAACTCCTGTGATTGCTCCGGCGGGCAGCCGGATATCCTTTCCGGCCGTTATAAAGAAGATTTGAAAACCGGCCTTCTGGTGTTATAATAGTATTGTTGGGAAACATCAATTTTGAGTCAGGAGGTACATATCATGAAAGTATTGATGATCAATGGAAGTCCGAAGAAAAACGGGAATACATCGATTGCCTTGCAGGAAATGGAAAAAATTTTTGCAGAAGAGGGAATTGAGACAGAAATTCTGCATGTCGGAAACAAGCCGGTCAGAGGCTGCATAGCCTGCGGACAGTGTTTCGAGAAAGGCAGATGTGTCTTTGATGATATTGTAAATCAGGCGGCAGAGAAGTTTGAGGAATGTGACGGACTTGTTGTAGGATCACCGGTCTATTATGCGTCAGCAAATGCAACACTGGTAGCATTTCTGACAAGACTTTTCTACAGTACACATTTTGATAAAACAATGAAAGTCGGTGCTGCGGTGGCAGTAGCCAGAAGAGGTGGACTTTCCTCTACTTTTGATGAGTTGAATAAATTTTTTACTATTTCAGGCATGCCGGTAGCATCCGGACAGTACTGGAACAGCATTCACGGAAGAGAGCCGGGAGAGGCCGCAGAGGATGCGGAAGGATTGCAGAGTATGCGCACACTTGCCAGAAATATGGCATTTCTGATGAAGAGTATTAAGCTCGGAAAAGAAACATATGGACTGCCGGAAAAGGAAGATCCGATCAGAACAAATTTCGTCCGTTAGACCATATTGTAATCGTTGACATTACATCGAAATGCGGATAAAATAGTATGCATGAAGGAGGAATTTACGATGCAGATTTCAAGTAGATTTACTCTGGCAGTACACATTTTTGCCTGTATCGATGTGTTTGGAAAAGATCATAAGGTCACAAGCAGTTTAATTGCGGAGAGTACCAATGTAAATCCGGTGATTATCCGGAAGATTCTTCTGCAGCTGAAGGCGGCGGGGCTTGTAAATGTGGCACGGGGTTCAGGAGGAACAACGGTTGCCAAACCATTAAGTGAAATCACATTTCTCGATATTTACCGTGCAGTGGAGTGTATTGAAAATGGAGAACTGTTCCACTTTCATGAGAATCCAAATGCCGACTGCCCTGTCGGGAGAAATATTCACAGGATACTGGATGATAAGCTGGAACGTGTACAGGCCGCAATGGAAGGAGAACTTGCATCCATCACTTTGGAGGATGTCAGACGGGATACGGAGAACTATATCTCCACAGGAGCCGTTGCAGACTAGATGAAAGAACATCTATGGAGCAATGGCTCCATTTTTACACCAATCTGTTTTTAAAGAGCAAATGAAAAGGAGAAAGAACGTGGAAGCGAAAGAAATCATCAAAAAAGACATGGAAGCCCTGTACCTTGGTAATCTGAATACAGTAGAGTTTAATCTGAATCTTCCCAAAAAGGGAAAGTATGGGTCAGAAATTATCTGGAAATCAGGACACGAGCGCTTCCTGGATTCTGAAGGAAATGTAAAAAGACCTCCGTACGGGACGGGAGACCGGACGATCTCACTATGGGCAACATTTTGTGCCGGCGGTGTTACAGAGGAGAAAGAGTATAAAGTCTGTATCCTGGAAGAGAAGCCTCAAATAGTGGTTGAAAGTGTAGAAGAACCGGAGCTGGAGGCACAGGCGGGGGTACAAGTTTATCTTCCGTATGTGGCTGTGATTTATACCAGAGACGGGAAGACACTGGTACACCGGATAAACTGGAAAGAGGGTGCGCAAAGAGTATATGAACGGGTCGGAAACTTTCGGGAGGAAGGCATGCTGGACGGCCTGGACTTTCCGGTTTTCTGCAAAGTGACAGTCAAAAAAGAGATTCAGAAAGCGGAAAAGAACACAGAACCGCTGATTGGCTATTTTGACCATGGAGAAGCAGTCCTGGAGGAGGGAAGCAGATTTTATACAGCACAGGAGGAGATGCAGGAATTTCTGCTTCAGATGGATGATGACAGAATGCTTTATAATTTCAGGGAGGCCAGCGGGCTGGATGTGAAAGGAGCAGAGCCGATGACCGGATGGGACGCGCCGGAATGTCATCTCAAAGGGCATACAAGCGGTCATTATCTGTCAGCGCTTGCGCTTTGCTATAAGGCAGGCGGAAACAAAACGATTAAAGAAAAAGCATGTTATATGATTGAGGAACTTGGCAAATGTCAGGATGCTTTTGAAAAAATACCGGGAATCCGGAAAGGATTTTTAAGCGGGTACCCGGAAGATCAGTTTGATAAGCTGGAGGAATACACCCCGTATCCTGAGATATGGGCTCCTTATTATACACTTCACAAGATTTTTGCAGGTCTTCTGGACTGTTATGAGTTTGTCGGAATTGACCAGGCACTTGAAATTGCCGTAAAACTTGGTGAGTGGGTATATCGCCGTCTTTCGGGGCTTCCGAGGGAAAAGCGGATGAAGATGTGGGGAATGTACATTGCGGGTGAATATGGTGGAATGAATGACGTCATGGCCAGACTGTACCGGATTACCGGAAAGAAAGAATTCCTGGAGACCGCCGGATATTTTGATAACGAAAAGCTGTTTCTGCCAATGGAAAAAGGGATTGATGCGCTGGAAAACCTGCATGCGAATCAGCATATTCCTCAGGTGATAGGGGCAATGGAAATATTCCGTGCCTCCGGAGAAAAGCGGTATTATGACATTGCTTCCTATTTCTGGAAAGCGGTAACAGAGTCGCACTTATATACGATCGGAGGAACCGGAGAAAATGAGATGTTTCACGGTCCGGGGTGCATCGGGAATCTCCTGACAAAGCATACAGCGGAAAGCTGTGCATCCTATAATATGCTGAAGCTCACAAAAGAGCTGTACCGGTATGAGAATAAAAAGGAAATGATGGATTATTATGAGAGGACAATGACCAATCACATTCTTGGAGGCAGAGAACATGGTGCAACGGGAGAAACGGTATACTTTATGCCGCTGGCTCCGGGATTCCATAAAGAATTTGAGCATGAGAATTCCTGCTGCCATGGAACGGGAATGGAGAGTCATTTCAAATATGCCGATATGATTTACGCATATCAGGGAGAGAAACTGTTTGTCAATCTGTTTGTAAAATCCAGGCTGGAATGGAAAGAGGCCGGAATCACCATCCGTCAGAAAACAGAGATGGAAGCTCCGGAATCGGTTATTCTGGAAGTGGAAAGCAAGAGAGAATTCCCGATGTATATCCGGATTCCAAAATGGAGCCGGGAAGGAAGAAAAATCTGGATGGATAGTGTGGAACAGAATGGATGGACCGAAGCGGATGGATATATCCAGATGGATGTGCCGGAAGGCAGGCATGAAATCCGCTGCCTGTTCCCGTGCGGATTTTATCTGGAAAAGACCCCGGACCGTCCGGAACTTCATACCCTGCTGTACGGACCATATGTCCTGGTGGCCTTGAGCGGTGACCAGAATTTTCTGGAACTGGATCTTGACGGTCAAAAGGCAGCTGATGAAGTACGCAAAACAGGGCTGGAATTTCAGTATCGGGATCTGACCTGGAAACCGCTGTTTGATATTGAGGAAGAAGCATTTCAGGTGTACTGGAAGAAGAAGTAACAAGGCAGCAATGTATGCAGTGAAAATTCCGGAGATGAACTTCGGGATTTTCCTGTTTATAGAAGAAATTGTTCAAAGAATTTACAACTATTGGGGAAAACACCCGTCAGGAATTGACATATTGCACAAAAAATGATACGCTATATCCAACCTATAATATAGCTTATGGCACCGGGAGGTAATATGAATCTGATTTTTGAACTGGGGCGGGCGCAAAGGCTGAGAGAAGATATCGAAAAGATGATTATTGTAGAAAAAAGAGAAATTACAGCCTATAAAAGCCTGGAAGGAAAGAAAAAGGACGGGCATGTATGTGCAATTGATGGACAATGGAAAGACTATGTAATGGGAACGGCGTGGAATCAGGTGGATGCTCACCGGTGGTTCCGTACAACAATTACGATCCCGGAATCTATGGACGGGAAGCATGTGGAGTTCCTGATTACAACAGGACGGGAAGGTGAATGGGATGCAACGAATCCGCAGATGATTTTCTATCTGGACGGACAGTTGATTCAGGGGATTGATGTGAATCATCGGGAAGTGACAATCTCAGGAAAGGCAAAGGCCGGTGACTCTTATGAAATTGCGGTTCTTGCCTATAGCGGGATGGTAGAAGGGGATCTTGTGATTCATACATACCTTATTGCAGTAGATGACCGGGTACAGAAATTGTATTATGATTTGCTGATTCCTCTTCAGAGTGCCTATGTATTGAAAAAGGCGGACGAAGAAAACTACAGAAGAGTACTTCAAAGTATGGCACCGGCGCTGGATGCACTTGATTTGCGGGATGCATACTCGGAGAAATTTTACAGTTCGATTGAAAAGGCTGAACAGATTTTAAAAGAAGCTTTCTATAGTGAAGAACGGGAGTGCCCGACAGTCAGCGCCATCGGACATACACATATTGATATTGCATGGCTCTGGACGGTGGAGCAGACAAGGGAGAAAGTGCTTCGCAGCTTTTCTACTGTACTTCGTCTCATGGAGCAGTATCCGGACTATAAATTCATGTCCAGTCAGCCGATTCTCTATCAGTTTGTAAAAGAGCAGGAGCCGGAAATGTATGAGAAAATCAAAGAACGGATCCGGGAAGGCAGATGGGAAGTAGACGGAGCCATGTGGCTGGAAGCAGACTGCAATCTGACGGGAGGAGAGTCACTTGTCAGACAGATCATCAAGGGGCATCGTTTCTTTCTGGAGGAGTTTGGAAAAGAAAGTAAATCTCTGTGGCTCCCTGATGTTTTCGGTTATTCTGCCGCACTGCCGCAGATTCTGAAAAAATCCGGAATTCCATATTTCATGACAACAAAAATCGCATGGAATCAGTACGACCAGCTTCCGAATGACACATTCATATGGAAGGGAATCGATGGATCGGAAGTCTTTGCATTTATGCCGACAACAACGGATTATGATAAGGATCAGGGACTGAATATTTCTTTCTCTGATACAAGAAATACAACGACCTATACAGGAATCGTAAACCCGAATATGGCGCTCGGAACATTTAAACGGTTCCAGAACCGTGATCTGACAGAAGATACTTTGATGCTCTTTGGATTCGGCGATGGAGGCGGCGGTCCGACCAAAGAAATGCTGGAGAGTGCCGAAAGGCTGAAATACGGAATACCGGGAATTCCGAAAATCCGTCAGGAATTTGAACAGGATTATTTTGACCGGACATATGAAAAGATCCATGATCTTCCGGACATGCCGACCTGGGATGGAGAACTGTATTTCGAATACCACAGGGGAACTCTGACTTCCATGGCAAGAAACAAGCGGAGTAACAGAAAGAACGAGATTCTGTACACGCAGATGGAGACGGCCTCCTGTATGGCCGGTATAGAAAAAGATGAACAGCTTCAAAATGTGCTGGACAAGGGCTGGGATATTCTTCTCATCAACCAGTTCCATGATATTGTACCGGGTTCCAGTATCAAACCGGTGTACGAACAGACAGATAAAGAGTATCATGAAATTGAAGAGGCGGGAAAAGAGGAATTGAATCGGGTTGTATCCGCGGCTGTCGGCAGGCTTTCAATGGAAAAAGAAGGCGTCGTAGTGATGAATACCCAGGGATATGAGAGAGATGATCTCGTAGTGCTGGATGATGGAACAGAAATCCCGAGACTTGTAGATGAAGACGGAAGAAATGTGCCTGCGCAAAAAACGGCAGATGGCAGATATCTGCTCTATGTAAGCCATATTCCGCCGCTTGGATATAAAAAATTATATGAAACAGAGGAATTACTCGAAGAAAGTACCGGAAAAGAATGGGATTACAC
Organism: Drancourtella sp. An12; assembly: GCF_002160935.1. Lineage (NCBI taxonomy): Bacteria > Bacillati > Bacillota > Clostridia > Eubacteriales > Oscillospiraceae > Drancourtella > Drancourtella sp. An12. Next base: position 198,674 of record NZ_NFLO01000001.1, read on the forward strand.
ATTTGAGAATCCATTTATCAAGGTCTGCTTTAATGAGAAGATGGAAATTACGTCGCTCTATGAAAAAGAAGCAAAAAAAGAGCTGATTCAGGAAGGCAGGTGCGGTAACGTTCTACGGACATATGAAGACCGTCCGATGCAGTGGGATAACTGGGACATTGACGTGTTTTATCAGAGAAAACCTTATGAGGCAGACTGGTATTCTCCGGCAAGAGTTATTGAAAATGGAGAAGTCCGCATGGTAGTGGAATATGAATGTGGATTCCTTGATTCGACAGTGACGCAGCAGGTATGTCTGTATCACCAGATTCCGAGGATTGACTTCCGGACGAAAGCAGACTGGAAAACGCATCATGTGATTTTGAAAACACATTTTCCGGTAGATGTCAATACGACAAGAGCGTCATATGAAATCCAGTTTGGAAATGTGGAACGTGAGACGACAAACAACTACAGCTGGGATACGGCGAAATTTGAAGCGTGTGGACACAAGTGGGCGGATCTTTCAGAAAACAGTTCCGGAATCAGTCTGCTCAATGACTGTAAGTATGGATATGGAATCAAAAAAGGTGATATGAGTCTGACTCTGATCAAATCCGGAACCTATCCGAACGAAGATGCTGATATCGGAGAGCATGAATTTACCTATTCCATCTATCCGCATGCGGGAAGATGGCAGGAAGCGAAAACCGTAGAGATGGCATACAACCTGAATGTGCCGATGCTGGCAAAGAGAACCGGAAGGCAGGAAGGCTGCGGCGGAGAATACGAAAGCTTTCTGAAATGCAGTCAGGAGAGCTGTTTTGTGGAAGTCATCAAAAAAGCAGAGGATGGAAACGGCGTGATTGTCAGAATGTACGAGAATAAAAATAATCGCGTCAGAGCACAGATTCAGACAGCATATCCGATTGCACATGTATATGAATGTAATCTTCTGGAAGAAAATGAAGAAGAACTTACGGCCGGCAAAAACTGTTTTGAGACCGTATTTAAACCATATGAGATTAAGACATTCCGGCTGATCTTTGAATAAATGGAACCGGGGAAAAGGAGAAAAAATGATCAAGGATTATACACAGACGTGGGGAGTAAGCGGACTGGAAAAAAATGTGTCCGACCTGATTATCAGGGAAGTCATGGATTATGCGGACGAAATTACAAGAGACGCAATGGGGAATCTGATTGTTTTAAAGCGGGGAAGCGGAGCTGACAAGAAAAAAATCATGTGTGCGGCACATATGGATGAGATCGGCCTCTGTGTAGTGAAGATTCTAGACAACGGACTTCTGAAAGTGAAGCAGATCGGAGGGGTGTCCGCACTGTGCTCCTTCATGAACAGAGTACGTTTTGAAAACGGAACTGTTGGAACAGTCGGAGTAACGGATCCGATAGATACCGTTAAGCCTAAAGAGATTGACAAACTTTATATTGATATCGGAGCGATGTCAAAGGAAGAGGCCGGAAAGTATGTCAAACCGGGCGACTGCGCGGTATTCTGCGGAGATTATGCAGAACTTGCGGGACGCAATGTGATGTCCAAAGCCTTTGATGACCGGATTGCATGCTATATTCAGACTGAAGCGTTGAAGAGAATCAAAAACTGTTATCATGATCTCTATTTTGTATACACTGTACAGGAGGAGGTCGGACTGTTCGGTTCTACAACTTCGGCAGAAACAGTACAACCGGATCTTGGAATCGCTGTTGATATTACCGGATCTTTTGATGTCCCGGGTGATGAAAATGGGAATCCGGTACTCGGAAAAGGGGCAGCGATCAAAATCAATGACAGCAGTGTCATCTGCGACTGTGAGATGACCAAAGGGCTGATCGACTGCGCCGAAAGAAACCGGATTCCGTATCAGCGGGACGCACTTGTGGCAGGAGGTACTGATGCAGGGGCAATCAATAAGTCAGGAGGCGGTGTGAAAGTACTTGGGATTTCGATTCCGACCAGGTATGGTCATACACCGAACAGTATTGTCAATCTGGATGATGTGGAAGCATGTATCCGGCTGATGGAATGTTATCTTCAGGAGGAAATTCCGATTATCACACAGGAAAAAATCAAGTAAGGAGGAGAATGAGAGGATGAAACGATCAAAAATCAATCAGTGTATTAAAGACATGGAAGCATTGATCAAAGAGCATGGATTTGAGCTTCCGCCATTTTGCCACTGGACACCGGAAGACTGGCGGGAAAAAGGACATGAGTATGATGAGATCCGTGACAACATGCTTGGATGGGATATTACGGACTACGGGCTGGGAGATTTTGACAAGGTCGGATTTTCTTTGATTACAATCCGGAACGGAAACCAGAATAATCCGAAATATAAAAAAGTCTATGCGGAAAAACTGCTGATGCTGAAAGAAGGACAGCATTCCCCGATGCATTTCCACTGGAAAAAATCGGAGGACATCATTAACCGGGGCGGCGGAACTCTGATCATCCACCTGTATAATGATGATGGAGAAGGAGGGCTTGCGGATACTGATGTGACAGTAAATTCGGACGGAAGGTCATATCAGGTAAAAGCCGGAACGGGAGTCAGGCTGCAGCCGGGAGAGAGTATTACACTCTGGCCGCATCAGTATCACGATTTTGATGTAGAACCGGGAACCGGTGATGTGCTGATCGGGGAAGTTTCCATGTGCAACGATGACAATGTAGATAACCGTTTCTATGAAGAGGTAGGAAGATTTCCGGAAATTGAAGAGGATGAAGCACCATACCGTCTGCTCTGCAATGAATATCCGGAAGCAGAGGAGTAAGGCAGAATCATGGAGCAGAAAAGAGGAGATGAAATCATGGATTATACAAGATTAAGGGAAAAAATCCGGGAAATGCAGGATGAGATTATCGGAGGAATTCAGGACTGTATCCGGATTGACAGCGTAGGCGGTGAGCCGGAAGAAGGTGCACCATATGGAAAAGGCCCGAAAGAAGCGCTGGATTTTGCGCTGCAGCTGGGGAAAAAATTAGGATTTCGTACGGGCAATGTGGATAACAAGGCCGGTTACGTAGAGATGGGAGAAGGGGATGAGATGATTGCGGTTCTCGGACATCTGGACGTAGTACCGGTGGGTGATGACTGGAAATACCCTCCATTTGGAGCTGAGATCCATGATGGAATCCTTTACGGAAGAGGTGTGGCTGATGATAAAGGGCCGACGATCGGCGCTATCTATGCAATGAAAGCCATTCAGGATCTGAACCTTCCGCTGGACCGCAGAGTACGTGTGATCTTCGGAACGAATGAAGAGCGTGGATGTGACTGCATCAAACATTATGTTGAAGCCGGGGAAGAACATCCGGTGCTGGGAATCACTCCGGATGCGGAATATCCGCTTATCTTTTTTGAAAAGGGAATGACAACCGTGATCGGAGGGAAAAAACACCCGGAACAGGGAGAAATCCGTGTCCTTGAGTTCCGGGGCGGAACTGCCGGAAATATTGTGCCGCTTCATTGCAGACTTGTTCTGGAAGGAGAGCATGAGCTTGCAGATGACAGTGTTACAGTAAGCATCCGGGATGGAAATACGGTAATTGAGGCAGAAGGAGTCAGCGCGCATGGCAGCAGACCGGAACTCGGAGAAAACGCGGTTGTGAAGCTTCTTCTTGCAGTCCGGGGAATGGGAATCGGTGGAGACTTCCAGAAAATGGCTGATTTTGTATGCCAGAAAATCGGAAAGGAAACAAATGGGGAAACACTGGGAATCTGTTTCCGGGATGAGGAAACCGGTGAGACAACTGTCAATCTCGGTGTAATCGAATATACAGAGGAGGAAATGAATCTGAATCTGGATATCCGTTATCCGAAAAACGGTGATGCGGATGTGGTATATCATCAGCTGCATACGGCGCTTTCCTCCTATGGAATGGAGATTCTTGTACACAGAACAACTGATATGCTCTATGTTCCGAAAGATTCTGAACTTGTCCGGAAACTGATGGAAGTATACCGGGAGGGAACCGGCGAAGATCCTGAACCAAAGGCAATCGGAGGAGGAACGTATGCCAAAATGTTTAAAAACATGGTGGCATTCGGACCGATGTTTCCGGGAGAACCGGATGTAGCCCACCAGCCAAATGAGCAGATGCCGGTTGAAAATCTTATGAAATCTATTGAGCTGACAGCGGCAGCCATGGCGGAACTTGCAAAAAAATAATACGAAATAATCCGGACGGGAATGTGCTTCCCGTCCTTTTTTTATGAAAAAGTATACGTAAATTTTACATTGAATAACAGGAATTTTACGAAAATAAGAAAGAAAAACAGTCCGGTTTGCGCTGAAAAACCGCGGAAATAAAGGGAAAAGAAAAGGAAACAAGAGGGAAAAAATCTTTAACGACCATTTAACAAAAATTCCATCAAACATTAATGATGAATCAATATAATCTCTTGTGTTGTGAAAGAAATAAGGGAAAAAGAGAATAAAACTTCAGAAAGGGAGGAAAAAGCCGTGTCAGAAATTACATTGAGAAATGTATGCAAATCCTATGACAAAGAGCATTACGCGGTAAAGGATTTTAATCTGGAAATCCATGATAACGAATTTGTCATCTTTGTCGGACCGTCCGGCTGCGGGAAATCGACTACACTTCGTATGATTGCGGGACTGGAGGAAATTACGAGCGGAGAACTTTGGATTGACAAGCAGCTCTGTAATTATGTGGAACCGAAGGACAGAGACCTGTCCATGGTTTTCCAGAACTATGCGTTATATCCACAGATGACAGTCTATGATAATATGGCCTTTGCGCTGCAGATCCGGAAGGTTCCGAAAAATGAAATTGATCAGAAAGTGCATGAGGCTGCGGCCATTCTTGGCATTGAATCTCTTTTAAAAAGAAGACCGGGACAGCTTTCGGGAGGACAGAAACAGCGGGTTGCCATTGGAAGCGCGATTATGAGAAAACCAAAGGCATTTCTGATGGATGAACCATTGTCCAACCTGGATGCAAAGCTGAGAGCCCAGATGAGAGTAGAGCTTGCGGATTTACATAAACGGCTTGGGACAACGATCATTTATGTTACGCATGACCAGACCGAGGCCATGACACTTGGAACAAGAATTGTTGTCATGAAAGACGGATTTATTCGTCAGGCGGATGCGCCAAGAACAATTTATGAAGATCCGGCGGATCTGTTTGTTGCCGGATTTATCGGATCCCCGTCCATGAACTTCATGGAGGGTACAATCCGGAAAAACGGAAGCGGTGTAGATTTTGTGCTGGCATCCGGACAGAAACTGGAGGTTCCGCAGACGAAGGCGGCTCTGCTGGCAGGACAGTATGCAGACAAGAAGGTAATTCTTGGAATCCGTCCGGAGCATTTTTCAGAAGAAGTCAAGAAGGAACACGCAAACCTGAATCCTTCCAGATGCAGGCTGACCGGAAAAGTCGTAGTAAAAGAAATGCTCGGATCAGAGTCCATCTTCTACCTGAAAGAACAAAGGGCGGGCGAATATGCGGCACGGCTTACGGTAGATACAAAGGGAGCTCCGGGAGATGAAATGACCTTATATGTGGACATGAACCGGGTGCATTTCTTTGATGCAGATACAGAGAAAAATATTTTTTATCATGGAGGTCAGCAATGAAACAGTTGATGGAGAAAACGAAGGGCAGAAATGCTTATTTCTATTTGATTCCCTGCTTTCTGGTGTTTGCGGTTTTCCTGTTTTATCCTTTTGTGAAAACGATCTACCTGAGTCTGTTTTTGACAGACAAGCTGGGACAGGCAAAGGTGTTTGTGGGACTGGACAATTACGTGGATCTGCTCACGTCAGAATCATTTTATAACAGTCTTTTAGTAACCGTGATTTTTGTTGTAATCGTTGTAATCGGCAGCATGCTGATCGGTCTGATCGGGGCGGTGCTCTGCAGCAAGGCCTTTCCGGGAATCAGGGTGTTCAGCACATCCTATGCACTCCCGATGGCGATTGCGTCCAGTGGAGCCGCAATGATTTTCAAGATTATTCTGAACCCGACAATCGGTATTCTGAACAAACTGACCGGACTGGATATCAACTGGATCGCAGATCCGAAATATGCGCTGATCTGTGTGGCGGTTCTTACAGCATGGCTGAACAGCGGGATCAATTTCCTGTATTTTTCGGCAGGACTTGGAAACATTGACGAGTCCATTTATGAGCGTGCTTCTGTAGACGGAGCGAACGGAATTCAAAAATTCTTCCGTCTGACGCTTCCGGGATTAAGCCCGATTATGTTCTATACACTTGTAGTCAATATCATCCAGGCATTCCAGTCCTTCGGACAGATCAAGATCCTGACGGCCGGAGGACCGGGAGAGTCCACGAATGTAATTGTATATTCAATTTACAGGGACGCGTTTTTTAACTACAAATTTGGAAGTGCGGCGGCACAGTCCGTTGTACTGTTCCTGATCATCATGGTACTGACACTTGTGATGTTCAAGATTGAAAAGAAAGGAGTCAAATATTAAGATGGCTGGAATGAATAGTACGATTTCAATAGAGCTTGATTCTTATAATGCAGAGGAAGTGGAGAAACTTCACAGACTGATGAACGCCCGCGCCTTGAGGAAAAAGAGAATCCGTAAAACGGTGCTGGTTGCTGTAAATATCATTTTTGCCCTGTTTATGCTGTTCCCGCTTTTATACTCTGTCAGCGTATCTATTATGCCGGGAGATGAGCTTTTTACGATGGATCTGAACATTATTCCATCACATCCGACATTTGAAAATTATATCAGGGCATTCACACAGGTGCCGCTTGTACGGTTTATCCTGAATTCTTTCCTTGTAGCAGGATGCATTACAATCGGACAGATTATTACCTGTTCTCTTGCGGCGTTTGCGTTCTCCTTTTTGGAGTTCAAAGGGAAAAACTTTCTGTTCATGCTTGTCATGGCTACCATGATGGTTCCGGGAGAGGCGGTTATCATCTCCAACTATCTGACGGTCAGCAGCATGGGAATTCTGGATACTTATCTGGTTCTGATTCTTCCATCGCTGACATCCGCAATGGGAATCTTCCTCTTCCGCCAGTTCTATATGACATTCCCGATCTCTCTTTATGAGTCGGCGAAACTGGACGGATGCGGAAACCTGAGATTTATTGTAAAGATCCTGATTCCGCTTACAAAATCCGCAATCGGGGCAATGGCAGTGTATACATTCATCAATGCATGGAATATGTATATGTGGCCGCTTCTTGTAACGGGATCTGAAGAAATGCGGACCGTACAGATCGGTATCAGTATGCTGAACAGTGTAGATGCCCAGTCTATTACGCTGATGATGGCGGGCGTTGTGGCAATTATCATTCCGTCCATGGTGATTTTCATCGTAGGACAGAAACAGCTGATCAGCGGAATGTTTTCAGGTGCAGTCAAAGGTTAGACTGGTCTGTTTACATATATCAACATGAAGGCAGACGCCGGATGAACCCGGAAAGGGCGCCGGCGGAAAAAGAAAAGGAGAAAATATCTATGAAAAAACGAGTAATCGCAGCGATGCTCGCTGCTCTGATGGTTGTTTCTACCCTTGCTGGCTGTGGAAACGGGAAAAGTGCTTCCGAGATGAACGGGCAGACTTCAGAAGGGGAAGAAAGCACCGGGTCCGGAGTGATCACTGACAATTTTAAAAATGTTGACACAAATGGAACAACGATTACATTCTGGCATTCCATGGGCGGTGTTAACGGAGAAGCCATGGATTACCTGGTAAACAAATTTAATGAAGAAAATGAAGATGGTATCACGGTAGAAGCTGTATACCAGGGCGAATATGATGATACGATCAACAAGCTGAAAAGTGCTCAGATCGGAAACATGGGAGCGGATCTTGTACAGATCTACGATCTGGGAACCCGTTTCATGATCGATTCAGGATGGATCATTCCGATGCAGGAAATGATCGATGCGGACGGATATGATATGTCGGAGCTCGAACCGAATGTAGCCGCATATTATACAACAGAGGACGGAACGATGTACTCCATGCCGTTCAATTCTTCCACACCGCTTCTGTACTACAACAAAGATATGTTTGATGCTGCGGGTATCACAGATATTCCGACCAGCCTTCCGGAGATCGCAGAAGTAGGTGACGCATTGAAAGAGAAGGGTGGAGCTCAGGAAGTATTTGCAATCAGCATTTACGGCTGGTATTTCGAACAGTTCCTCTGCAAACAGGCTCTGAATATGGTAAATAACGGAAACGGACGTGAAAAAGCAGCTACCAAAGTGGAGTTTGATGAAAACGGCGGCGGTCTGAACATCTTAAATGCATGGTATGATCTTTTTGAAAAAGGTTATGCTCCGAACGTCGGACGTTCCGGAAGTGATACTGCGACAACAGACTTTACATCCGGAAAAGCAGCTATGATGGTTGGATCAAGTGCTTCCCTGAAACAGGTTCTGGAAGACAGCGGCGGAAAATTTGAAGTAGGAACCGCATACTATCCGGCAGTCAGCTCAGATGACAAAGGCGGAGTTTCTATCGGAGGCGCATCTTTGTGGGCACTGAACAATGAAGACGAGACAAAGGCGGCAGCAACATGGAAATTTGTTAAATTCCTGATTTCTCCGGAATCCCAGGCATACTGGAACGCACAGACAGGATACTTCCCGATTGTTACAGGAGCACAGGAAGAGCAGACGTTCAAGGATAACATTGCCAAATATCCGCAGTTCCAGACAGCTCTCGATCAGCTGCATGATTCCACACCGGAATCCGCAGGAGCACTCCTCAGTGTATTCCCGGAATCCCGCCAGATTGTTGAGACTCAGATCGAAAATATGCTGAACGGAGATGTAACGCCGGAAGAGGCAGTGGATAACATGGCAAAGGAGATCAATGATACGATTGAAGAATACAATCTTGTCAACGGCTAAAAAGTAAAAACGGATCAATTCTGTCCACAGTAATTGGAAAAGCGTGTCTGAAAGAGAATGAAATGATTTCCGGCACGCTTTTCTTTATCGCGAAAAATGTTATGATGATACAGGAGGTATAAGATCATGAAAGAAGTAAAGATTTTTGCGCACAGAGGGGCAAGCGGATATGCACCGGAAAATACACTTGCAGCATTTCGGCTCGCAGAGGAACAGGGTTCCGATGGGGTAGAACTGGATGTACAGCTTACAAAAGACGGGGAAGTGGTTGTCATCCACGATGAGAAAATTGACCGGACCAGCACCGGAACCGGATTTGTCAGAGACTATACATTGGAAGAGCTGAAAAAGTTCTCTTTCCACAATCATATGGAAGCGTATGAAGGAGAAACGATACCGACACTGGAGGAAGTGCTGAATCTCCTGAAACCTGGAAAAATGGAAGTGAATATTGAACTGAAAACCGGAATTTTCTGGTATCCGGAAATCGAAGAGAAGACAATGGAAATTGTAAAAAAGACGGGGATGGAGGACCGTGTCATCTATTCATCTTTCAACCACTACAGTATTCAGGAAGTTCGCCGGCTGAATCCGGAGGCTGAGACCGCGTATCTGTACGGGGACGTCATACTGGATGTGGAGAAATATGCAGCGGGAACAGGTGTACAGGGACTGCATCCTGCATTGTACCATCTGTATATGTCTGATTTCCTGAAACGCTGGAAGGAGAGCGGTCTGAAAGTACGTGTCTGGACTGTAAACAGGGAAGAGGATATGAAGCATTTTATCGAGGCAGGGCTGGAAGCCGTGATTACCAACTATCCGGATACAGCAATTGCGGTACGCAGGCAGGTGGAACATGCTGAAAAATAAGAAACTCTTTCTTCTCGATATTGACGGTACGGTCTGTATCGGACAGAGACTGATCAGCGGGACAAAAGAGTTTCTCGAGGATGTCAGGGACAATGGAGGCCAGTTTGTGTTCATCACAAACAATTCTACCAGAAGCATTGAAGATTATATCCATTCTTTTCAGAAGATGGGAATCATGACCGATTATTCCAACTTTATTACTGCGTCTTTTGCCACTGTGCAGTATCTGAAAAAGAATTATGAAGGAAAGCTGATCTATGTGATGGGAACAAAATCCCTGCTCAGAGAACTGAAACGTAACGGGATCAGGGTGACGGTAGACTGTCTGGATCCTGAGATTGCCTGTGTTCTGGTGTCTTATGATAATCAGCTGACTTACGAAAAGATTCAGGACACCTGCCAGATCCTGAGCACACGGCCGGAAGTGGGCTATATAGCCACAAATCTGGATTATGTCTGCCCGATCGAATTCGGCTATGTACCGGACTGCGGCGCCATCTGTCAGATGATAGAGCATGCGGTGAAAAGGCAGCCGGAATATATGGGGAAACCCGGGACGGCTATGGTCGAGTACTCTCTGAAACTGAATCATTTCTCAAAAGAACAGGCTTTGATTGTGGGCGACAGGCTTTATACGGACATTCTCTGCGGACACAAAACCGGAGTGGAGACTGCTCTCGTACTGACCGGAGAGACCACGCGTCAGGAAGCAGAAGCATGCGGATATGGGCCGGACTACATTTTTTCCTCAATCGACGAACTGGCAGAGGCATGGCGGGAATCATGACCTCTGCCCTTTTGTACAATTTTAATAAAAAAAAGAAATCAGTTGACGTGGAATTGGAAGAAGTATATAATGATCCCAAGGAACATGATAGGGAGAACAGTGATGGCAAAACCGATCAAAAGAGTTTCTTTACAATCAGAAATTATTAAGTACATTCAAAGCTACATAGAGGAACATGATCTGAAAGAAGGTGACAGACTTCCTTCTCAGGGACAGTTCATTGAAATGATGCAGGTCAGCAGGACAGCGCTTAGAGAGGCAGTGAAGACTCTGGAGGCGGAAGGCATTGTGGAAGTGAAGAACGGCAAAGGCATATTTGTAGGATGCCGCGGAAGGAAAGCAACGGCACTGGAGTCTTTGATCGGTTTTACAATGGAGAGAGAGTCTCTGATCGAAGCACTGGAGGCCAGAAGAGCGATGGAGACAGAACTGATGGCCATGGTAGTGCGGAATGCCACTGATCAGGAGATGGACGAACTGGGGGAGATCACGGAGGTCCTTATGAAGAAGGTACGGGCGGATGAGCGGGATACCGAAGAGGACAAGGCATTTCATGAGAAGATCTACCTGATGTGCCACAACAAAGTGTTTTATGCAGTACTGAAAGTACTGGATGAATATACGGATAAGCTCTGGCAGTTTCCGCTGGATATTGAAGACCCGTTCAAGGCAAGCATGCCGTATCATGAAATGCTCTATCAGGCGTTGAGAGAGCGTGATATCAAGAAGGCACAGAAGATTAACAACAAGCTTTTGGACTGCGTATATGATGATATTGCAATAGCACATCAGTGAATCCGCAGAACTGATGTGCTTTTATTTTAAACAATCAAGCTATATTATAGCATATAGATGATACCTGACAGAATATAGTCTACAAATAACAAAAGGAAAGAGGAAGGAAAGCGATGAAAGAGAAAACAGGTATGATACTCGCACATGCCGGGGAGGAATACGATCAGTATTTTAATGCGATCGTTCCGCCGGTTTTTATGAATTCATTAAATATTTTTCCCACAGTGGACGAGTACTATGACTCGGATAAGCGGGATAAACACACGTACTGTTATGGACGTGTCCAGAACCCGACTGTAAGAATTCTCGAAGAAAAGATTACCGAACTTGAAAAAGGAGTAGAAAGCTACGTGTTTTCATCCGGAATGGCGGCAGCGACAGCGGCGGTTCTTACTGCATGTTCCTGCGGCGGACATGTAGTCTGCATCCGCACTGCCTATGGCCCGCTGAAAGATTTTCTTCAGAATTACTGCAGAGAGCATATGAATGTCCGGACGACTTTTATTGACGGGGATGATCCGAAAGAGATTGAAGAGGTTCTGGAGGATGATACACAGCTGCTGGTGCTGGAGAGTCCCTCCTCTGTTGTATTTCGAGTTCAGGATATAAAAAAGGCGGCTGAAGCGGCTCATGCAAAAGGAGCCCTTGTATATATCGATAATACATTCTGCACACCGATTTACCAGAATCCGCTGGAACTGGGAGCTGACTTTGTAATGCATACCGCATCCAAGTATCTGGGAGGACACAGTGATATTATCGGAGGATCCCTGACGGTAAAAGATCCGGAACTGGGAAAACGGGTAAGGACAATCCGGGAACAGATCGGAAGTATTATAGGACCGATGGAAGGCTGGCTGATGATGAGGGGGCTGCGTACTCTGGAAGTGAGGGTAAAGGAACACGGAAAGACAGCACTTGCTGTAGCACAGTATCTGGAACAGCATCCCAAAGTAAAGAAGGTACACTATACCGGACTTGCATCCCATCCACAGCACGAACTGATCGAAAGACAGCAGTCAGGACATACCGGACTATTGAGCTTTGAACTGGACAGTACAACGCAGGAGGCAAAAGAATTCTGCCAGGCGCTTCGGATTTTTAAAATCGGAGTATCCTGGGGAGGATTCGAAAGTCTGGTGATGATGCCTTACGCGAGGGAAGATGAAGAAACCTGTAAGAAGATGGGAGCCGGACAAAACGTAATCCGCATCCACTGCGGATTGGAAGGGACAGAAAATCTGATTGAAGATCTGGAACAGGCTTTCCAGCAGGTTTTCTGATAGAGAGGAGAAGACATGCCGATCATATTTCATAAAAATACAAAAGAGTTTCATCTTTATAATAATGAGATCAGTTACATTTTCTGTATCCTGAGAAACGGACAGCCAGGACAGATTTATTATGGAGAGAGAATCAAAGACCGGGAAAGTTTCCAGCATCTGATTGAGTATTCCCTGCGTGATATGGCGCCTTGTACTTATGAGGGTGACCGGACATTCTCCATGGAATATCTGAAACAGGAATATCCTTCCTACGGCCACGGGGATATGAGAGAACCTGCCTATGAGATTCTGCAGGAAGACGGAAGCCGTATTACAGAATTTACGTTTGAAGACTATGTGATTCTGAAAGGGAAGAGGAAACTCGAAGGGCTACCAGCTGTTTATACAGAATCCGATGAGGAGGCAGAAACACTGGAGATCTACCTGAGAGACCGGGTGATGAATACAAAGATGATTCTTTCTTACACGATTTTTGAGAATCTGCCGGTAATTATCAGAAATACAAGATTTGTCCATGAGGGAGAGAGCAGCATTGTGCTGGAGCGTGCCATGAGCCTGAATCTGGATCTGCCGGACGACAGATATGAGATGGTCGAGTTGACCGGGGCATGGGCAAGAGAACGTTATGTGAAAACAGCACCTCTCCACGAGGGAATTCAGGCTATTTACAGTATGCGCGGGCACAGCAGCCACCAGTTCAATCCATTTTTTGCACTGAAGCGGCCGGAGACGACAGAGGATGCCGGAGAAGCAATCGGGATCAGCCTGGTTTACAGCGGAAATTTCCTGGGACAGACAGCAGTGGATACATTTGGAGTGGCAAGAGCCATGATCGGGATTCATCCGGAAGGATTTTCCTGGACACTGAAAAAGGGCGAAACTTTCCAGACTCCGGAGGCGGTACTCGTTTATTCCGGAGAGGGACTCGGAAAGATGAGCAGGACATTTCACCGGCTTTATCGCAAACGTCTTGCAAGAGGATACTGGAGAGATCGTGTCCGACCGGTGGTAATCAATAACTGGGAAGCCACCTTTATGGATTTTACAGAAGATAAAATTCTGAAATTCGCGGAAACAGCCCGGAAACTCGGGGTTGAGATGATGGTGCTTGATGACGGCTGGTTTGGACACAGAGATGACGATACTTCGTCTCTCGGGGACTGGTATCCTGATCCGAAGAAACTGCCGCAGGGAATCCGCGGACTGGCAGAAAAGATTGAAAACATGGGAATGAAATTCGGGCTTTGGATTGAGCCTGAAATGGTAAATAAAGACAGCAGACTTTATGAGGAACATCCGGACTGGGTGATCAACGTTCCGTATCGGGATGCATGCCACGGGAGAAACCAGTTTGTGCTGGACTTTTCGAAAGAGGAAGTGGTGGATTATATCGGTGACCAGATTTCCGGAATCTTGCGGAATGCGCCTGTATCGTATATCAAATGGGACATGAACCGAAGTATCTCGGAGGCATTCTCGCAGGGAAGAAAAGCAGAGGAGCAGGGAAAACTGTTCCACCGGCATATTCTCGGCGTCTACCGCCTGTATGAACGTCTTACATCTGAATTCCCGGAGGTGTTGTTTGAATCCTGCGCGAGCGGCGGGGCCAGATTTGATCCTGGAATGCTTTACTATGCACCGCAGTGCTGGACGTCGGATAATACGGATGCGGTAGAACGGCTTCGGATTCAGTACGGAACTTCTTTTGTATACCCGCTGAGTTCCATGGGATGCCATGTATCGGAGGCCCCGAATCAGCAGACATTTCGAAACACGCCGCTTTCCACAAGAGCGGAGACGGCATACTTTGGATGTTTCGGTTATGAAATGGATCTGGACACTTTGACAGAAGAGGAAAAAGAAGAAGTCAAAGAGCAGATTCAATATTATAAACGAATCCGGAAACTGATTATGGAGGGAACATTTTACCGGTTAATCAGTCCGTTTGAAGGAGACGAGGCGGCGTGGATGGTCGTTTCAGAAGATAAAAGGCATGCACTGGCAGGATATTACCGGATGAGGCAGCCGGCCAACGCACCGCTGAAACGGCTGACACTAAAAGGGCTGGATCCGGATGTCAGATATCAAATCCGGGAAACCGGACTGGAAGCATACGGAGACGAACTGATGAGAGCCGGAATGGCGATTTCGGATTATGCGAGCGGTATCCGTGAAAAAAAGGAAAGACAAGGTGATTATCAATCGAGACTTTTTGAACTGACAGCACAGTCATAGAGAAGGAGCGCTGGACGATGAAAAAACTTATTACGTGTGCAATTGCGGGGCTTGGAAACAGAGGAAACGATATCTACGGGAATTACCAGTTTGTAAGTCCCGAAGAAATGAAAGTTACGGCGATTGCTGAACCACAGGAAGAAAAACGCGAAGCAGCCAGAATACGATACGGTCTGCCGGAGAACAGATGCTTTTCGTCCGCGGAGGAAATGCTGGAAGAGCCAAAGCTGGCGGACGTCATGGTTATTGCAACCCAGGACAGACAGCATGTAGAGCAGGCGGTAAATGCAATTCAAAAGGGATATCACGTACTTTGCGAGAAGCCAATCTCACCGGATCCGGAGGAATGCAGACGTCTTCAGAAGGCGGCCCATGAATACAAAAGAATTGTGGCAGTTGGGCATGTACTCCGTTATACGCCATTTTATTCAAAGATTAAGGAACTGATTGCAGGCGGAGCTATTGGGGAAGTTGTTTCAATTCAGGCGATGGAGCAGGTTACCTACTGGCATCAGGCTCACAGTTATGTGAGAGGGAACTGGAGAAGGACAGACGAGACGAGTCCGATGATTCTTGCAAAGAGCTGTCATGATCTGGATATTTCTGTCTGGCTCCTTGGGAAACAGTGCAAAAAAGTTTCTTCTTACGGAGGGCTGTATCTCTTCAGGCCGGAAAAGGCACCGGAGGGCGCTGCAAAACGATGCCTGGACGGATGCCTGGCGAAAGCTGACTGTCCGTATGATGCAGAGAAGATTTATATTACAAATAAACGCACAGGAATCCGGACTGTAGTCCGGGAAGGAAAGACCGGAGATGCAGCCTGGCCGTGTTGTGTGCTGACACCGAATGACCTTTCAGAGGCGGCAGTACGGAAGGCACTTGAAACCGGACCTTACGGCAGATGCGTTTATGCATGCGATAACGATGTAGTTGACCATCAGGTCGTCAACATGGAATTTGAAGATGGAATTACGGTAGATTTCCAGATGACAGCCTTTACGGGAGAGGGTGGGCGGACCATCCATATCTGCGGAACAAAAGGAGACATCAAAGGAAATCTGGGAAAAAATAAAGTAATACTGACACAATTTGGAAGGACACCGGTAAGCTTTGAGGTCGCAGAAGGCGACATGAGCGGACATGCCGGAGGTGATAATCGTCTCAACCTTCTTGTCAAGCTTCAGAGAGAACTTGGCCTGACTTACCTGTTTATTGCACACGACCTGTCTATGGTTAAACATATTTCCGACCGTGTCGGTGTTATGTATATGGGACATATCGTGGAACTTGCGTCCAGTAAGGAACTCTATGCAAATCCTCAGCACCCGTACACAAAGGCGCTTCTGAGCGCGATTCCGATCCCGAATCCGGAGAAGGAGAAAAACAAGGTTGTGCTCCCGCTCGAAGGAGAAGTGGGAAGCCCGATCAACTGCGGTCCGGGATGCCGATTCGCAAGCAGATGCAAATATGCTACAGAAAGGTGCAAAAACGAAACACCGGTATTAAAAGAGATCGAAAAAGAACACTTCGCAGCATGCCATCTGTTCGACTAAGGACGGACAGATGGGGCTGCAAAACCCCGACGGGAGCAGTGAAAGCTGCTCCTTTTTCTATGATAAAAAGACAAGGGATAGATTTTTTCCCGATGCGGGCTTATAATAAAGGCATAGAATTCCTCTGTATATGGAGGAAGAATATGGCGAAAAAGAAAACATTACAGGAATTGACAATCAAGGACAATTTTCTTTTCGGAGCAGTCATGGTGAATGAAGAGAACTGCAAAGAATTTCTGGAGAATATGCAGAGATTCCTAATACTTATGTGATCTTTGTATGCGATTTTGACCCATTTGGAGAGGCAAAATATCGATACAGTTTCCAGAATATATGTAAAGAAGTGCCAGACATCCAGTTACCGGACGGCAGAAAAATCATCTATTTGAGCACCTGCGGAAAGAATCCGGCGGAAGTTCCGGAAAAGCTGGTGAAATTTCTTGCGTTTGTAAAAGCAGATTTAAAAGAAAGTCAGAATAACTTTGCAGATTCATATGTACAGAAGCTACAGGAATTTATCGTGGATGTGAAGAAAAGCCGGGAAATGGAGGCGAGGTTTATGATTCTGGAAGAGATGCTGAGAGACGAAAGGAACGCCGGAAAAACAGAAGGAGTAAAGTACACTTTACTGGAAACTATAAATGCCTATGGAGAAATTCCTTCCGAACTTCAGGAAAAAATTGAAAAAGAAACAGATCTGGAAGTTTTGAAAAGCTGGTTTCAGACAGCGCTTCGAGCGGGATCTGTTGAGGCATTTGAAGAGGCAATTCAGAGCAGATAATCAGCGGTCATTCTGAGCCGCAAAAGAGATTCATTTTTGACTGTCGGTATCACAGTGAATTCATAGCTGCATATCGACAGTCTCAGATCTATGTTACATATCAAAACTGTCGATTCGGCAGAGATTCAATTAATGATACAGAGGAATTCTATTTCAATTTAAAAGCGAATTGAGTTTTCCGAAAAAGGGTATTATGATAAAAGAGGAGGAAAACTGCAAAAGAATCGGAGGTACTTGAATATGGCGAAGACAAGAAATATGTATGACGTGATTATTATCGGGGCAGGACCGTCAGGTATTTTCTGCGCGTACGAGCTGATGCAGAAAAGGCCGGATTTGAAGGTTCTGATGCTGGAAAAAGGACGTTCGATTGAAAAACGGACATGCCCAAAGAGAAAGACGAAAGTCTGCATGGGGTGTAAGCCTTGTTCCATCACGACAGGATTTGCAGGAGCAGGAGCATTTTCCGACGGGAAACTTTCTCTCTCTCCGGAAGTCGGAGGGACTCTTCCGGACATTTTAGGTTATGAAAAAGCAGAGGAACTGATCCGGGAGGCGGACAGCATTTATCTGAAATTCGGAGCAGATGAAAAGGTTTACGGTCTGGATGATATGCAGGCGATCGAGGACATCCGTGCAAAATCCATCCGTGCAAATCTGAAATTGATTGAGTGCCCGATCCGGCATCTTGGTACAGAAGAAGGATACAAGATTTATACAAGACTTCAGAAGCATCTGGAGGAAACTAATGTAGAAATCCGGTTTATGACGATGGTTCAGGATATTCTTATAGAGGATGGAAAAGCAGTCGGAGTGGTCACAGAGAAAGGAGAAACCTTCTATGCGCCGGAGATCGTTGCAGGCGTCGGCAGGGAAGGCTCTGAATGGTTTTCGCATATCTGTCAGGAACATGGGATTGAAACGCAGAATGGAACGGTTGATGTGGGAGTCCGTGTAGAGGTCCGGGATGAGATTATGAAAGAGCTAAATGAAAAGCTCTATGAAGCGAAGCTTGTCTACTATACACCGACATTTGACGATAAAGTGCGTGTATTCTGTACAAATCCATCCGGAGAAGTAGCGACAGAATACTATGAAGGCGGACTTGCGGTTGTGAACGGGCACGCCTATAAATCAAAAGATATGAAGACAAAGAATACCAATTTCGCTCTTCTGGTGTCAAAGAACTTTACCGAACCGTTTAAAACTCCGATTGAGTACGGAAAACACATTGCGCAGCTTGGGAATATGCTCTGTGATGGAAAAATTCTCGTTCAGAGATACGGGGATTTCCGGCGCGGCAGAAGAACAACATCAGAGCGTCTCGTAAGAAACAACCTGATTCCGACTTTGAAAGATGCAGTGCCGGGAGACCTTTCATTGGTATTCCCGCACAGAATCATGGTTGATATTGATGAAATGATCAAAGCCCTTGATAAGGTGACTCCGGGAATTGCAAGTGATGAGACACTGCTCTATGGAGTGGAAGTCAAATTTTACTCCAATAAGGTTGTAACGGACAAAGAATTTGAGACAAATATAAAAGGCCTCCGTGCAATGGGAGACGGAGCAGCCATTACAAGAGGCCTTCAGCAGGCATCGGCTAACGGCCTTTATACAGCAAGGTGTATTCTGAACAAGATGGAACAGGCGGAGGAGTGATCGCATGAGGCAGGACGGCAGGCCGGTGGTGATGAATTTTACTGGCATTTATGAGAAAGAGACATTTTACCGGAGCGAAAAAATCTGCTGGATCGACTGCAGAGATATCCACGGGACAAACTGCTACTGTGATGAACAGGCGGAGCAGATTCTGGAAGAGCGGATAAGGAAACTTCCGCCGGAAGGGATTCACTTTATTGACTCCGGAAATTATCACTATATGACAAAACTTTGGACCGATAAGATCAGGGAGCCGTTTGTCCTTATTTTAATCGATCATCATCCGGATGCCCAGCCATCTCTGTTTGAAAATCTGCTTTCCTGCGGATGCTGGGCTGCGCGGGTGCTGGACGAAAATCCGCATGTAAGAAAGATCGTTCTGCTTGGAGCGGAAGAGGAACTTGTAAAAAGTCTTCCGGAAAAATACAAAGACAGAATTGCCGCCTACAATGAAGAGGCTGTGGTGCATGACCGCATCTGGGAGGAATTCCGGAAGAAACATATTGAAGTGCCGGTGTATCTTACGATCGACAAGGATATTCTGGATCCTTCGCAGGTGAAGACAAACTGGAATCAGGGGAAAATGAAACTTGCGGATTTGAAAAAGGTAATTTATCAGATTCTGCTTCATGAGCAGGTGATAGGTGTAGATATCTGTGGAGAATGTACCGGTTCTATTCTGGAAGAAGCAGGCAGGAAGGAAATGGAACAGGACGACCGGATTAATGGTAGTTTACTTCATCTGCTGGAATGCTGAGAGAAATTTGCAATTCATGCCTTATTTATAATGGAAAAAAATGTTATACTATATATAAATAGGTAACGAAAGGGATTGATTGAGCAAAGAAAGGCGTGAGCGCATGTTTAAAGTTGGAGAGTATGTTGTATATGGTCATAATGGCGTCTGTCGGATCACAAAGATCGGGCCACTGGAGACAGTGGCAAAAGATAAGGACAGGCTGTATTATACCCTGATTCCCTTTGGGGAGACGGGAAGTACAGTATTTGCTCCCGTAGACAGCCAGAAGATACCGATGAGAAAGATTATCAGTAAAGAGGAGGCTCTGTTGCTGATTGAGGAAATGAAGGAAATTGCGGTACTTGGGATTACGGAAGAGCGGAAGCGTGAAGAGACTTATAAAAACGCACTTAAGACATGCGACTGCAAAAAGCTGGTCAGTCTGATTAAGACCATCTATCGCAGAAAGCAGGAACGGGAAGCACAGGGGAAACATCTGACAGCGGCGGACAGCCGGTATTTCCGGACAGCGGAACATGTGCTTTATGATGAGCTGGCTGCGGCTCTGGAGATCGAGAGCGGTAAGGTGAAAGATTTTATTTCGGAAAAATTAGGTGAAGAATAGTCCCGCGTTTTACACGCATTTAACGAAACAGGCGGGGTGAATTTAACCGTGTTCTCTTATACTGATAAGAAATTGTATGAAAAGAGAGCACGAATCATGGAAAAAACAATTACATTTTTTGTAAACCGGTCAACACCGGCAAAACTGGAAGAAACGATCACAATATCCAAGGCAATGAAACGAATGACAATCACTTCAAAAACAGACTGGGCCGGATATATTGTGATCAGAGATGAAAAGAACAGGATCCGGCTTTTACGTATGTGCGGATACGGAGAGGAAGACTTTACGATTGCACGACATGCTTCCCACACGTCTCCGGGCGGCGTCCCGGGACCTGTTGGAGCAGGCAGATGGAAAATCTGCCTGTATCTTTTTCCGGAATTTTTCGAGACGATTCCCGAAGGTGAGACGATACCGCTGCGGATCTGCATCAGCGGAGAAAAGGGAGAATTGCAGGAAACAATGGGATCAAAAGTCTGGGTTGACCGGCATTATCGCGAGCAGTTATGGCTTGGATATTTTAACAGCAAGGAGTTTTACAGCAACAGGACAGGGTGGTATCTCGGAGCTCTTCATACACGTACCCGGATGTCCGGCGGGGAAAATACGATCCGGGAGGCTGTAAAGAGAGCGAAAGCAGATGGCGTCGATGTCTATGTCACGACAGAGAGAAATGTGGTGGCGACAGGTTGGAAGGACAGCTCCGTCATGACAGTCCCGGGCGTGGAACTTACATCCTGTTTCGGAGACATAGGATTGATCGGAATTGATAAGATGCCGGAACGTCTGGAAGAACTGATAGAGAGCAGAGGGACAAAAGAGAGCGGACAGTATCTTTATGAGACAGTTCGGGAAGCGGTAAAGAGAGGATGGATTCTGAATCTGGAACATCCGTTTCAGAAAGGAAGCGAATGGAAAGAGGATGCCATTCCGGTTTCGTCACTGACCTGTATGGAAATCGGAAAAAGTATGGAAGAATTCGCGAAAACATCGGTACTTCTGGACAGGTTATGGGGAGAAGGATACCGGATCTGGGCGACAAAAGAAAAAGAAACTCTGATACATTGCGAGGCACTTACACCGGAAATCTTTCTGGAAAATATTAAAAAAGGTCATATGGTTCTGGCGGAAAACAGGAATTCAGAACTGAACATACGGTCAGAAGGAGAAGAGTATCTTCCGGGAGATGAACTTCCGGAACAGAACAGGAAGATTGATATTCGCATTTACATTGAATCAGCCAGGAAGCCGGAAGTTTATATCATACATAACGGAGAGAGAATCCGTATGGACGTGGTACAGACAGAGAGCGGGTGGAAAGCAGAAGAGAAAATCCGGTTCCGCAAAGGAGAGTGGAACTGGGCGAGAGTTGAGGCATTCCATCCGGAGAAAGGCCTGCTGTTTTACAGTAATCCGGTATGGCAGGGGAAAAAAGAAACTTTGTGATTAACATTCATAGATAAAAACAGTAAAAATAAAAAATAAAAGAACAGTTTGTTCTCAGGCACTGGGAGCAGGCTGTTTTTTTGTTTAACAGGAAACTTTGTTCCCTGTTAAATAAAAACGCTTCGCGGGATGCGCACTCGCGCAAAGCAGAAGCTTGCCTCTAAAGCGACCACGCTCGGTGCAAGAGTTCCGCAAGCGCAACTCTTTGTTATGGAAACAGGCAATATTTCTAATTGGATCATAATTATAGAAAAAACAAATAAGAAAAAAGGAAGTTATAGAAAATGTGCGAAACATACAAAAATAAAAATTGAGTTTGTAGAATAATCATGATGAAAATTTTGCGATAAAAGTTAAAATGAAGAGGTATGTAAAATATTAATTATGAAAGAGTGGAGTAAGTGCGATGTTCAAAGTAAGTTATTTTATGGAAGTGCTTCCTGTTATAGCGAGCAAGGTAAACGTTACTTTTGAGCTTACGATTGCGGCAACGATTTTTGCACTTCTGGTAGGTGTGGTGATTGCGGTCATAGGCTATTATAAAGTACCTGTTTTAAGCCAGCTTACCAGAGTGTATGTTTCGGTTATGAGAGGAACACCGGTTGTGGCACAGCTGTATTTTTTCTATTATGGAATTGCGCTGTACAGCAACTTTGTAAAAAATATGACACCTTTGGTGGCGGTAGCGGTAGTTATGAGTTTGAATATGGGGGCTTTTATGTCAGAAAGCATCCGTGGTGCACTTCTTTCTGTAGATGAAGGACAAAAAGAAGCTGCATATTCTCTGGGAATGACCAATCTTCAGCTGGTGGTCCGTATTATTATTCCACAGGCTGTGCGGATTGCGCTGCCTCCGCTTTTTAACGATGTCATCAATCTTATTAAAATGACATCACTGGCATTTATGATCGGCGTGCCGGATATTATGGGAGCCGCCAAGATTGAAGGAGCCAAAACATTCCGTTATTTTGAAATTTATGCGGCGGTTATGCTGATTTACTGGATTATTGTTTTTATACTTGGAATTGTTCACAAGTTCCTGGAGAAAAAATGCGCAAGTATGTATTAATATTCAGCTGTTTTATGGGATCTTAAACGGAGTGCCGTTGAGATAAACATGATACTTAGAAAGAAAAGGAGTAATGATTATGAAAAAACGTGTATTAGCAGCAATAATGGCAGCGATGATGGTGGTTCTTACGGCAGGCGGCTGTGGGGACGGATCGGGTTCTGATTCAGATTCCAATAAATCCTCTGATCAGAAAGCGAATGATAAAAAAACAGTAACTGTTGTAACGGCCGGAACTGGAGAACCGTATTCCCTTTTGGCAGATGATGGATCATGGACAGGGATTGATTCCGATATGTGGGCCGAAATTGAGGAACGGACAGGGTGGAATGTAGAAGTAAAACAGGCTGCATTCGACGCAATGTGGGGAGAACTGGATACAGAACGTGCAGACGTTGTTGCAAACTGTACAGCTGTGACAGACGAAAGAATGGAGAAATATAATGCGACAATCCCATATTATGGTGATGCACAGTGTATTATCGTAAATAATGAGAACGAAGATCTTCAGACAGTTGAGGACTTGAAAGGTCTGACTGTAGGATGTACTAATGGACAGGCGGCACAGAACATTATTCAGGGCCTCGCAGAGCAGTATGGATTTACAGTCACTCTTTATGAAGACAGCGCAGTAGGAATGAACGATCTGATGCTTGACAGAATCGATGCTTATGCGAATACGACTACAAACGTAAACCAGTTTATGCATAATAACGAAGAGGCTGATTTCCGTTTCTTTGATGAAAAGCTTTTGGCGAATAATGTTGCCTATTTCCTTCCGAAAACAGATGAAGGAAAGGAACTCTGTGATGAATTAAACGGTCTGATTCAGGAAATGCTGGATGACGGAACCATTGCGGAGATCACAGAAAAATGGATGTATGCAGACATGACACAGTTGATTCAGGAAGAGTAATATGATGGAGAAAGAAAAACAACTTGTAAAAATTGAACACCTTTATAAAGAATTTGACAGTGATACAAAAGTACTGAAGGATATCAACCTGACAATCAATAAAAATGAAGTGATTGCAATCCTTGGACCGTCCGGAACCGGAAAATCCACACTGCTTCGGTGCCTGAATTATTTGACTGAACCGACATCAGGAGTCATTTCCATCGGTGATGTTACAGTAGATGCCGCGCATCACACGAAGAAGGAGATTTTGGAACTTCGCAAACATTCTTCTATGGTATTTCAGAGCTACAATCTTTTCAAAAATAAGACAGCTCTGGAAAATGTAATGGAAGCATTGACACAGGTTCAGAAGAAACCAAAGGCCGAAGCGGAAAAAATTGCCCTGGAATTATTAGGAAAAGTAGGAATGCTGGAAAGGAAGGATTTCTATCCTTCAAAACTCTCCGGCGGTCAGCAGCAGAGGGTAGGAATTGCAAGAGCACTGGCGGTTAATCCGAATGTTCTTCTGTTTGATGAGCCGACTTCTGCACTGGATCCCGAACTGGTAGGTGAGGTACTAAATACGATTAAAAAACTTGCGGAAGAAGGCACGACTATGATTCTGGTGACACATGAGGTAGGGTTTGCCAGAGAGGTAGCTACCCGCGTCCTCTTTATGGATGGAGGGCAGATTGCTGCGGATGGAACACCGGAGAAAATTATTGATCACCCGGAAAATCCGAGGATTCGGCAGTTCCTGAATTTTGTAAATCGAAAGTAGATAGAGAGATGACCTGCACGGATCTGGTGCAGGTCTTTTTCTAAAAGAGGAGGACGGACAGTGGAAGAAAAATTATTTGAAAAAAGTCCTGACATGGAAGAAAGGATCAAATATCTGGCGGAGAAGGAGGAACAGACACTCATACGGATCCGGAGAGAGCTGCATAAGGTGCCGGAAACAGGAGTGTATCTTCCGAAGACGTATGAAATTATCCGAAGAGAACTTCAGAAGATTCCAGGGGTGGAAGTAATCGAACATGCGGCGGAAGGATACGGACTGATTGGAATTATGCGTGGTAAACTTTCCGATGGGAAAACCGTACTTTTGAGAGCTGATATCGATGCACTGCCGGTAGAGGAGCCGGAAGGACTTCCATATCGTTCAGAACATCCGGGATGTATGCATGCTTGCGGTCATGACGGCCATGCGGCCTGGCTCATTGGAGCTGCCAGAATTCTCTCAGACATCCGGGACAACTGGGGCGGATGTGTTAAGTTTGTGTTTCAGCCCGGGGAAGAGGTCGGAAAGGGAGCAACAGCATTGATTGAAAAAGATCAGGTGCTGGAAAACCCAAAAGTAGACATGGCATTTGCGGCGCATGGATGGCCGTCTGTGGAAAGCGGGAAAATAGGAATCGCGAGAAGATACGCATTCGGATGTGTGGGAGGATTTTCTATAAAAATCATGGGAAAAAAGGGGCATGCTTCCTGGCCGGAAGAGACAATAGATCCGATTGCCGCTGCCATTGAGATTTACCAGCATATGCCGTCTGTTCTGACAAAAAAAATATCCGGAACAGAAGCAAAAGTCTTTTCTGTAACCTATATGCAGGCTGGAGATGTGAAAATCCACAATGTGATTCCGGAGACATGTGAATTTGGTGGCACAATGCGTGCGGCGAATATGGATGTATTAAAGAGAATGGGGAAAGAACTGGAAAAAGAAGTCAGGGCAGTCTGCCATGTGGCAGGTGCAGAATATAAGGCGGATATCCGGATACATGGAGGAGCTGTGCACAATGCGGTAGATCTGTTGGAAGGAACTGAGAAAACAGCAAAAGGAATTCTTGGAGAAGATAAAGTGTATTTTATTGAGCATGACCATCTGGGAGGAGAAAATTTTTCTGAATTCAGCAGCCGCGTTCCGGCTGTCTACCTTTTTATCGGAATTCGGCCCAAAGAAAAAGAACAGATTCCGGGACTTCACAGCGCGGAGTATCGGTTTGATGATCACGTTTTAAAAGGAGCAGCGGGAGTATTTGCGGCACTTGGCTACTATGGGTGCATGGGCATTCTACAAAAACAAGAGAAGGGTACAGGTACAGAAGAGTGGAAGAAATAAAATATGTAGACAGAAGAAATACGAATTGTAATAAATGGGATGGACAAAGCAATATGTTCGGAGAGGAAGGACTTCACGCCATGTGGGTGGCGGATATGGATTTTCAGGTCCCTCAGTGTGTGATAAATGCGCTGCGGAAGTATGTAGATCAGGGGGTATACGGATACTATAAAATTCCGGATTCCTATTATCAGGCTTTCATAGACTGGGAAGAAAAACGGCACCATTTCAGAGTAGACAAAGAATGGATCAGGTTTTCTCCGGGTGTGGTTGCCGGTTTCCATTGGCTTGTCCAGATACTAACTCAGCCGGGGGAAGCCGTGATTGTTCATACGCCGGTATATTACCCGTTTTTAAATGCAGTGAAAAATAACAACAGGACACTGATCTGCTCGGATCTGATCACTAATCAAGGGAAATACACGATTAATTACGAGGATTTTGAGAATAAAATTGTAGATAACAAGGTAAAGCTATTTATCCTTTGTTCGCCGCACAATCCTGCCGGGCGTGTGTGGAAGAAAGAAGAACTGGCAAGGATGTTTAAGATATGCAAAAAGTACGGGGTCTATATTATCTCGGATGAAATTCATCAGGACTTGATTTTTGATGGCAGCAGACATATTCCGTCTCTGTCTGTTGAAGGGTATCAGGATCATATGATTATGCTGGCTGCCCCATCAAAAACATTCAATCTGGCAGCCGGACAGAATTCGCTTGTAATTATTCCGGATGAAAAGCTTCGAAATCTGTGGGATCAGTACACGACGGCAAACCGTGTCATTTCCGGGAATGCCTTCGGCTATATTGCGGCACAGGCAGCGTATGAAGGCGGGGAAACATGGCTCGAAGATGTTCTCAAAAAAATATGGGATAACTATCAGTATGTAAAAAATGAGCTTGCCCGGAAACTTCCGGATGCGGTTGTGACACCGCTGGAAGGGACCTATTTGTGCTGGATTGATCTTGGGGCTTATGTCAGCAGAGAGAATATGAAAGAGCTGATTCAAGGGAAATGTCGCATAGCTGTAGATTATGGAGACTGGTTTGGCGGAGAACGGTTCGGAACATATATCCGGATGAATCTTGCGACTTCCATGGAAAATGTAGAAAAAGGTGTGGATGCACTGGTTTTAAATCTTATCTGATGCATGAAAAATACATGGATTTAAAGGCTGATAGAAGCGCTCTATGGATTTCGTGGAAAAATTCAATTTGACATTCCGGGGCAGTACATTACATAATATTCCGCAAATGGAGTGAGAAACATGTATGACATTAATGACTGTTATAAGATTATTTTTGAAGCAATGGCTGAAAATCTGTCCCTGAATAATATAGCAGAACGGATTTACAGATATACGAAACAAGGAGTCGTATTTATTTCAGGGAGCGGACGGTTGATGGCAAGTGCCGGATTTGGAGGGGATAAGAACTCATTTTCCTTTTTTCGGAAAGAACATTTGTCATGGAACGGATACGAACTGTTTTTTGTAAAAAAGAAGGTCGGAAAAAGCACTCTTTATACAGAACCGATTTATGATAAAAAGAAAGTATCAGGATATGTGCTGCTCATATGCGAGGATATGAAAGACGGAGAGTTTTTTGAGAAACTGGGGCGGTTTTTAGCAAAAATCGTAGAACGTTTTTTTGCGCAGGAACAGAAAAGGTATCTGTATAATCAGTCTCTTCGAAGACATATTATTGCATGGGCAATGATGGAAGACGATATCGATACCGGGCAGGTAAAAGAATTGCAAGGAGGAAAGTATATGGCGGTCCTGTTTTTAAAAAGCGGGAATACTGCTGCCGGTCTTTCCGGATTTTTAAGAGACAATGGAAGTTCCGCATATGTATATGAGAATGAATGGGAAGTCCGGGTATTGTTCTGTAAACTGACGGACAGGAGTGCAGGGAGAATCCGGAAAAGAATGGATGAATGTCAGCTTACCGGCTGTGTGAGCGAGCTTTTTTCGGACTGGCATCTCTGCAGAGCAAAACAGCATCTTCTGGCACGTATCATACGGTCCGGCAAGTCTGTACCGGGAGAACAGGGAATCAGACAGGAAAAGGAATGGTTTATTCCGGGAATATACAGTTATGCGACTCCTTTAATTGAGGAGGCCGGACTGATGGACTACTCCATTCAGCGGCTGCTGGAAGAAGATGAAGAAAAACATACGGGACTTTATCATACGCTAAAAGTATATCTGATATGTGAAAATAATATTACACTGGCAGCCAAAAAACTTCATATTCACAGAAACACACTTGTATACAGATTGAAACAGATTGAAAAATGTCTGGAAGTGGATTTGAATGACACCGAAAATTCATGGGATTTATTAGCATTCATCATGATGCATGATATGGTAAGGCGTAAAACAGGAGAAAGAAAAGAACGATGAAAGTAATTCAGAATTTACCGGAAATATTTGAAGAATTTGGAGAACAGAGACGAAAGGCGTTTCTGGAAATCAAAGAATATAAAGATAAAAATATCCCAGTAGTAGGAATGTATTGCGCATATTTTCCGACAGAACTTGCGATGGCAGTAGGAGCGATTCCGGTAGGACTGTGCTCCTATGCTAACGAGACAGTAGCGGCAGCAGAGAGAGATCTGCCTAAAAGTATCTGTCCTCTCGTCAAATCCAGTTATGGATTTGCGGTGGAAGATAAATGTCCCTTTTTTCATTTCGCGGATCTTGTAATCGGCGAGACAACGTGTGATGGAAAGAAAAAAATGTTTGAAATGATGTCTGAATTCAAACCTGTCTATGTAATGGAGCTGCCAAACAGCCAGTCTGAGCGGGGAGTGAAATTCTGGAGAGAAGAGGTCGTCCGGACAAAAGAGTATTTTGAAGAGTTCTTTCATGTCGTAATAACGGAGCAAATGCTCAGGGATGCTGTTCATCTGAATAATCGCATCCGTACTGCTCTCAAAAATCTTTGTGATGTGATGAAACTGGATCCTGCTCCGGTTACAGGAGAGGATATTCAGAAAATGGTACAGGGCAGTAAATACCGATTTGATTTTTCTTCTACTCCCGAGGTGGTAAATGGAGTGCACGATAAGATTTTGGAGGAATATAAACAGGGTAAGCATCTGGAAAAACGACCGAGGATTCTTGTGACCGGCTGTCCGATCGGGGGAGACAGTATGAAAGTTATCCGCGAAATAGAGGAAAATGGCGGTGTAGTAGTTGCGATAGAAAACTGCAGCGGAGTCAGGACACTGGGGACCATGGTCGATGAGAATGCGGAGGATATTTATGAAGCAATTGCCCGGAAATATCTTTCCACCGGGTGCTCCATCATGACACCAAATGATCATCGTATCGATTTGATTGGAAAAATTATTGATGAGTATCATGTAGACGGAGTAGTTGAAATGATTCTGACCGGATGCCATTCGACAGGAGTAGAATCATTTTATATTCGAAAATTTGTAAACGAGGAGAAACATCTACCGTATCTGGCTGTGGAGACCGATTACTCTCAGGCGGATACAGCGCAGATCTCTACCAGAATGGCGGCTTTCCTTGAAATGATTCAGCCGGAGCGCAGAGAGACCACCGAAATGAAAGCAAATTTTGATATTAATTACTGCTATAAAATCATACTGGAAGGAATTGTAAAAAGAAAGTCTCGCAGGGAAATTCTGGAAGAAATATGGAGATATACCGGGGTTGCGCTATGTGTGTCGGATCCTGGTAATCAGGAAGTATTTTGTATAGGTGAAAAACCGGCAGATTTGAAAAGCTGCATAAGAGAGCTGCCGGAAGGAGGAAAAATAACAGGATATCTGACTTCGGAAACGGATAAAGAAAAAGTAGAAGAACTGCTGGATGTTATCATACAAAGCTATCGTGTGGACTGTGAAAGAGACAGAAACGAAGAAGAACGCCCTGACTTTATCTGGATTCTCACGGATATGGAGGAAAATGCGGATCAGATTTTCAGGATGCTGAATGAAGAACAGGACCTTTTTTTGAAAGTGCAGAGGGAAGGCAAAAAGGAACTGTTTATTTCCGGAACTGACGGAAAAGAAGATAGGGACAGGATGACTGCGAAAGTAAAAGAACTGATGAAAGAAAGGGATGGCAAAATCCTAATAGGAAACGGATTTCAGACCTTTGAGAGCAAAGAAAAGAACAGGGAACTACAAAGGTATGTATTTTCTATTATAAAAAGTAAAAAAGAACGCAGGAAAGTCTGTCTCGTGGAGGACTATTATCACGATCTGGCAGTTACTTACATTGGAAAAAGAATCGAAAAAGAAAATCTGTACGTAGATGAGCTGGAGTGTGTGGAAAAGGAGGACAAAGAAAAAGGGAAAGATCTGTATGAAACACTGTACTGGTACCTGAAGATGAAAAGAAATGCCGCCCAGACGGCAGCAAAACTCAGAATTCATCGAAATACGCTGATGCCGAGAATTGTCCAGCTGAATGATATGATTGGAATTGACGATAAAGACGGTGCAGAATGCGAGAGACTTCTGATGGTTATGGAAATGAAAAAAGTAAAAAACATGTAAGTTAGGAAAACAGACAGAAATTGTGAGGAAACTGTAAATAAATAAGGAAAAGACTTGACTTCACACTTGGCCATGTGATATTCTGATATGGCGAATGGAAGTATAGGTCTTTTTTTTATGCCTAAAATCAGGCAGCTTCGCAAACTGCCGCGTAACCAGTAAAAAAGAAGTAAAAAAAAGCGAGGTGGAAGTTGTGCGTACAAGAATTACATTAGAATGTACAGAATGTAAGCAGCGTAATTACAACATGACAAAGGATAAGAAAACTCATCCGGAGCGCATGGAAACAAAGAAATACTGCAGATTCTGCAGAACTCACACAGTACACAAAGAAACGAAATAGTCGTTTGAGAAGGAGCGGATGTTATGGGCGATTCTAAAACGAAAGCAAAGAAGCCTTCCAAAATCAAAGGCTTGAAAGCAGAGTTTAAGAAAATTATCTGGCCAGACAAGAAGACTCTTGCAAAACAAACGGTGGCAGTTGTCTCTGTTACTGTAATCTTGGGAGCGATTATCTCGGTAGTCGATGCGCTTCTAACATTCGGAATCGATTTCTTGGTTCGCTAAGAAACTGATGACCTGACAGTAAGAAAGGTGATTAATATGTCAACGGCAAAATGGTATGTAGTTCATACTTATTCAGGGTATGAAAATAAGGTAAAAGCCAACATTGATAAGACAATCGAAAACAGACACCTGGAAGACCAGATTCTGGAAGTCAGGGTTCCGATGCAGGACGTAGTGGAGCTCAAAAACGGAGTTCAGAAAGCTGCCCAGAGAAAGCTGTTTCCGGGCTATGTACTGATTCATATGATTATGAATGACGACACCTGGTATGTTGTACGTAATACACGGGGCGTAACCGGGTTCGTAGGACCGGGATCCAAGCCGGTACCGCTCACAGATGAGGAAATGGCGCCGCTTGGAATCAAGAAAGAAGATATTGTTGTGGACTTTGAGGTAGGCGATACAGTCAGCGTCGTATCAGGCGCATGGGCTGACACTGTTGGAGTCATTCAGGCGATCAATACGCCAAAGCAGAGTGTTACAATCAATGTTGAGTTATTTGGCCGTGAAACACCGGTTGAGATCGGTTTTTCAGATGTCAAGAAAATGTAACGTAAATGAAGTGGGAGGGAAATCCCCGCAAATACCACAAGGAGGTACAATATAATGGCTAAAAAAGTAGAAGGTTATATCAAATTACAGATTCCTGCTGGAAAGGCAACACCGGCTCCTCCGGTTGGTCCTGCTCTTGGTCAGCACGGAGTTAACATCGTAGAATTTACAAAGCAGTTCAACGCAAGAACAGCTGATCAGGGAGATCTGATCATCCCTGTAGTTATCACAGTTTACAATGACAGAAGCTTCAGCTTCATCACAAAGACACCGCCGGCAGCAGTTCTGATCAAAAAAGCCTGCAACATCAAATCCGGATCTGGTGTTCCGAACAAAACAAAAGTAGCTACGATCACAAAAGCTCAGGTTCAGGAAATTGCTGAACTCAAAATGCCAGACTTAAACGCTGCAAGCGTAGAAGCTGCTATGAGCATGATCGCTGGTACATGCAGAAGCATGGGTGTTACAGTAGTTGACTAATTGTAAACGTTAGAAATGTGGGAGGGCTCGCTCCCGATATTACCACTAGGAGGTTATAAGATGAAAAGAGGAAAGAAATATATCGAAGCTTCTAAACTGATTGAAAGAGGAAATCTTTACGACAGAGATGAAGCAATCGCATTAGTTAAAAAAGCTGCAACAGCTAAATTTGACGAGACAATCGAAGTTCATATCAGAACAGGCTGTGACGGACGTCACGCAGATCAGCAGATCCGTGGTGCGGTAGTACTTCCGCACGGAACAGGTAAAAAGGTTCGTATCCTTGTATTTGCAAAGGACGCTAAAGCTGAAGAAGCAAAAGCTGCCGGAGCAGATTACGTTGGAGCAGAAGATCTGATCCCGAGAATCCAGAACGAAAACTGGTTTGACTACGACGTAGTTGTAGCTACACCGGATATGATGGGTGTAGTCGGACGTCTGGGACGTGTACTCGGACCAAAAGGATTAATGCCGAACCCGAAGGCTGGTACAGTAACAATGGACGTTACAAAAGCCATCCAGGACATTAAAGCTGGTAAGATTGAATACAGATTGGACAAGACAAACATTATCCATGTACCGGTTGGAAAAGCTTCCTTCACAGAAGAACAGTTAGCGGACAACTTCCAGACGCTTATTGATGCAATCAACAAAGCAAGACCGGCAGCTGTAAAAGGTCAGTACCTGAAGAGTGTAACAATCACATCTACAATGGGACCTGGCGTAAAAGTAAATCCGGCTAAATTAGCTTAATCAGATTTGCGTAGATAAAGGGGAATCCTGCAATAGCAGGATTCCTTTTTGTTATACAATTCTATAACTGAAATCAATTTGCGGTTTTATTTTAAAGATTTTATAATAGAATTAAAGAGTCCGACTAACCACGGACCTGGCAGCCGATGGATTGTTTATAATAGGAAGAAAGAAGGTAACAAAATGATTTACAAAGATTTTCAGGGCCTGAAACTGTCTGCCCTTGGACTTGGTACAATGCGTCTTCCGGTAATCGATGGAGACGATGCCAGAATCGATGAGAAGGCAACAGAGGAAATGGTGGCTTATGCGATGGAGCATGGTGTCAACTATTTTGATACTGCATGGGGATATCATAATGGAAACGCTGAACTGGTCACAGGAAAGATGTTAAGCAAATATCCAAGGGAAAGCTTTTATCTTGCTACGAAGTTCCCGGGTTACGATCTTTCCAACATGGACAAAGTAGAAGAGATTTTTGAAAAGCAGCTGGAAAAATGTCAGGTAGAGTATTTTGATTTTTATTTGTTCCACAATGTGTGCGAGATGAATATCGATGCCTATCTGGATCGTTCTAATGGAATCTACGAATATCTGATGAAACAGAAAGAAAACGGACGGATCCGTCATTTGGGATTCTCTGCACATGGAAGCTATGATGTCATGAAGAGATTTCTGGAAGCATATGGAGAGTGCATGGAGTTCTGCCAGATCCAGCTCAACTATCTTGACTGGTCATTCCAGGACGCCAAGGCGAAAGTAGAACTGCTGAAAGAATACAAGCTTCCGGTCTGGGTTATGGAGCCGCTCAGAGGAGGAAAACTTGCCAAACTGAAAGACAGTGAAGAAGAAATATTAAAATCCATGCGGCCGGATGAAGGAATCCCGGCATGGGCTTTCCGTTTCCTTCAGTCTATTCCGGAAGTGACGATGACCCTGTCCGGTATGTCCAACATGGAACAGCTTCAGGATAATATCCGTACCTTTGAGACGGAAAAACCGCTTTCCAACGAAGAGATGGATAAGCTGTTGTCTGTGGCAAACAGAATGCTGGACGGTACACTTCCTTGTACCGCATGCCATTATTGTGTCAGCCACTGTCCACAAGGTCTTGATATCCCGAACCTGTTAAGCCTGTACAATGAACACAGCTTTACAGGAGGCGGCTTCATTGCGCCGATGGCACTGAGTGCCGTTCCGGAAGATAAACGGCCGGGCGCCTGCATCGGATGCAGAAGCTGTGAAGCAGTCTGCCCGCAGCAGATCAAAATTTCCGAGGCAATGGCAGACTTTTCGGCAAGACTGAAAGCATAAAGAAGAGAATGAAAAACCGGGAGAAATGCACGCTCATCTTGTGAATTTCTTCCGGTTTTTGAAATATGCCAAATCGTCTCTACATTACAATAAAAATTTTCGGAACTCCTCTGCTGTTGTCCCATACTCCTCTGCGGCCTGTTCCAAAGTCAGCAAATGTTTACGGTACAGATTGACCAGCAGTTCTTTCTTTTCCAAGGCTTTACCCTCTTCCATGCCGGCGATTTTGCCATCTTCCCAGCTTTCCCGCCGAAGATCTTCCTCATATTTTTCCTGATCAAATTCTTCCAGGATCACATCGCTCACCTCCGCACTGTTTTGCTCCAGGAATTCCTTCAGGATATCCTTTTCAATACAGCTTTTCTGCGCTTCCCGGACTGCTGTTTCTATGGCAAGCCCCTGTTTCTGGTTCTCTCTTACTTCATTTATAAAGTAGGAGTATTCCCATAGAACTTTACAGCTTTCCAGAAGTTCCTGATTGTGCCCAAGATTGATGTTGAGCATCAGTGCCCGGCATTCCAGTGCGACCTGTCCCGCAAATGCAGATTTCATAAAGGAATCTGAAAGGTTTAATTCCCGGTATTCCGATTCTTCGCTTTGTCCATTATAGAATACCACATATACCGGTACGGGTAAAGGAATCTGTCGTGTGCTGTAAAGATTCAGCCCGTGTTTCTTGATATAGTTCTGGTAAATGCGTGCCATATAAAACAGGCCGCGGATCGGCATATTTGGATTCAGGGTGCTTTGATGTTCGTACAGATTGAGGGTACTGGAAAAGAGAAAAGATACATCATTTTTCATTCCTACATAGATGACGTCTTCCAGAGTGGTGATTTCAAGATCTTCTTCGTTCGTATAGGAAGAGTGGTTTAATGCGTTATAGAGGGATAAAAGATTGTGTCTGTCCCGGAAAATCATACGGAAAAGAGTGTCTTTGTACTTTCGGTTGACAGGTTTTCCCAAGGACCGGTTCCGTTTTTTTTGTTTTAGATGTGATTTTTCTTTGTTTTTTCTTCATAGGCAGAAGCCTCCTTTGATTTGAAAATAGAATGGAATCAATAGATAATGAGAAATGGCTCCCGCCTTGTAGGAAAAGGCGGGAAAGAACATGTTCACAGTATAGTAATAGAAGTGATATAAATCAACATATGCCAAATTGTTTCGGCATCACAATAAAAATTTTTGGAACTCTTCTGCTGTTGTACCATACTCCTCTGCGGCCTGTTCCAAAGTCAGCAAATGTTTACGGTACAAATTGACCAGCAGTTCTTTCTTTTCAAATGCCATACCGGCGATTTTGCCATCCTCCCAGCTTTCCCGCCGAAGATCTTCCTCATATTTTTCCTGATCAAATTCTTCCAGGATCACATCGCTCACCTCCGCACTGTTTTGCTCCAGGAATTCTTTCAGGATATCCTTTTCGATACAGCTTTTCTGCGCCTCCCGGACTGCTGTTTCTATGGCAAGCCCCTGTTTTTGGTTTTCTCGTACTTCATTTATAAAGTAGGAGTATTCCCATAGAACTTTACAGCTTTCGAGAAGTTCCTGATTATGCCCAAGATTGATGTTGAGCATCAGTGCCCGGCATTCCAGTGCGGCCTGTCCCGCAAATGCAGATTTCATAAAGGAATCTGAAAGGTTTAATTCCCGGTATTCCGATTCTTCGCTTTGTCCATTATAGAATACCACATATACCGGTACGGGTAAAGGAATCCGTCTGGTGCTGTAAAGATTCAGTTCGTGTTTCTTGATATAGTTCTGGTAAATGCGTGCTATATAAAACAGGCCGCGGATCGGCATATTGGGATTTAAGGTGCTTTGATGTTCGTACAGATTGAGGGTACTGGAAAAGAGAAAAGATACGTCATTTTTCATTCCTACATAGATGACGTCTTCCAGAGTGGTGATTTCAAGATCTTCTTCGTTCGTATAGGAAGAGTGGTTTAATGCGTTATAGAGGGATAAAAGATTGTGTCTGTCCCGGAAAATCATACGGAAAAGAGTGTCTTTGTACTTTCGGTTGACAGGTTTTCCCAGGGACCGGTTCCGTTTTTTTGTTTTAGATGTGATTTTTCTTTGTTTTTTCTTCATAGGCAGAAGCCTCCTTTGATTTGAAAATAGAATGGAATCAATAGATAATAAGAAATGCCTCCCGCCTTGTAGGAAAAGGCGGGAAAGAATATGCCCCTAGTATAGCAATAGAGGAGATAGAAATCAACAGTCATACTATTAAAACTGTCTTATTATAGAGAGGACTGCCTGGAAACGAGCACTTATTTATTAAGTACACATTGATATAGCTCGATGAACCTGTCGCCCATTTGTTTTGTACTATAATATTGTCTGGCCCGGTTATAAGCGTTTTCTGCTACAGCGTTTCGTTCCGGAGTATGACTGAACCAGTAGCGGACAGACTGAGCCAGTTGAGCTGAATCATCACAGTGAAAGAGGGCTCCGGTGATTTGATCGACAATCATTTCCCGGTTGCCGGGACAGTCAGAGGCGATCAGGAACACATGGTTTGCCATCCCTTCAAGTAGTGTGTAGGAGCAGCTTTCCGTTTTAGAAGGCAGGATAAGAATTTGATATTGATTCAGAATTTGGCCGATATTTGAACAGAATCCATGCAAAATACAGGTTTCCTGTAAAGAATTCTGCGCGATTACCTTTTTGATTTCCGATTCCATTGGACCATTTCCATATAGATGTAAATGGATCGATTCCTGCTTCAGCTGTTTCATGGTTTCCAGAAGTACCATGACATTCTTTTCTTCCGAGAGTCTTCCGGTAAAAACAAGATCTTTGGCATTGGCATTGACATGGGTGTCGGGAATTGGAATTCCATTCGGAATTGTATGTACAAAATCTGGAGCAAAGTCATTTTCCAGAAGAATTCTGCGGGCAGAGTAAGAAACGGTAATCAGACCGTCACTTTGTTTTAGACAGTGATAATAATCTGCGTACAGCCTTAGGCTTTCGCGTTTCATGACTTCATGGATCGTAATCAGGAGTCTGTATTTTCGGATCGTGAAATCTGTCAGATAAGTATTGACTTCCACATAGGCATTTGAGTTAATCAGGTCGAATGTATTGAGGAAAGAAAGTGGTAGATCTTCTGTCAGATGACCTTTGCGAAATGGAAGCAGACGGATGTCTGATTCCAACTTTCCTTTGTAAATCTCGATATTTGGGGCCATAATGGTAACATCACACCGACGACGGCATAGTTCGTCTGCAAGATGACAAATATGTGTTGTGACGCCGGAATAGTGATCCA
Source organism: Drancourtella sp. An12 (assembly GCF_002160935.1). Lineage (NCBI taxonomy): Bacteria > Bacillati > Bacillota > Clostridia > Eubacteriales > Oscillospiraceae > Drancourtella > Drancourtella sp. An12. The sequence continues at coordinate 235,922 of NZ_NFLO01000001.1, forward strand.
GACTGTCAATCAATAAAATTTTCATAATCTTTTTCTCCTGATATATAGAATTACTAAATTAAGAAAACCAGTTTGGAAACCGTTTCTTATATTCAGACGGCGAATATCCCGTTACCGACTTGAAAAGTCGGGAGAAGGAAAATGGATTTTCTAGTCCTACCGCATTTGCAATGACCTGCAGGGAATAATCTGTATCTACAAGATAGATTTTTGCTTTCTCAATCCGCAGTTCTGTCAGATATTGTTTCGGTGTTTTGAAGTATTTCTGCTTAAAGACCGCGGTTATATAATGAGGATTCAGATGCAAATAGTCAGCAATGTCCTGAATTTGCATATGTTCATTATAATGCCGGTCAATATAGGCTTTGATCTGCTTCGGATACGGAGCTGAGGAAATGTCCTCCTGATCTTTGTGATGTTCCGCAACAAGGCTCGAAAACATTTCCTTCAGTAGACCATTCAGTTTGAGATGTCCGGATGCGGTTTTTGCTTCTGAAAAAAAGGTAAGAGGAAAGTCTTCGGGTGTAAATCTGGCTCCATCAGGAATACGCCGATCGGTGAAAGCGAGGAACTTCATGATCATTTTTTCGTAAAGAGTGACATCCTGTATGTCGGTAACGAAGCCATCTCCAAAAAGAAGGCTCGTATAATAGCCGGCCTGAGTTCCCTGATAACCGATCCAGCAGTATTTCCATGGGTGGCGGAAATCTGCCTGGTAGGCGGCATTTACGCCTGCGGGAATCAGAAATGCCTGCCCTGGCTTGACCGGATATTTTTTTTCTTCGATCTGCAGAACACCGAAACCGTCTAAAACAAAATGGATCAGATAATAACGCCGGATGCGCGGACCGAAAATATTTCCGCAGACACACTGATCGATGCCGCTGGATTGAAAAGCAAGATCCAGAGAATCTTTTTCTACAGCATTTAAAAATAAATCCGAATTCTGTAACATGCTATCCCCCTTTTCTATATAGTGACTTGATTATACAATTTCGCAATGCTAAAAGAAAGAAAAATTGCAAAAAAGAAGAAAAATCTGAGAAATGGCAATGTTTATAGACAAAACAGCTATGGATGCAAAAAGGCATTAATGATAGAATCATACCAATGGGAAGGGAGTGAGAAAAAAGTTATGAAAAAGTTATATTATCTAATCAGAATGACGTTTCAAACAAAATTTGCATATATCAAAGCCTTCTGGTTCAATATTTTCGGAACGGCGGTCTCGATTCTGATTTACTATTTCCTCTGGAAATATGTATTTCAGTCCAGGGACGAGCTGCATGGATTTACGGCGGTGGAGATCACGACTTACGTGATTATTTCCCGGCTTCTGTCCTCGCAGTTTTCCGGCGGAATCAACCGGGAGTTTTCCGAGTGGGTCCAGAAAGGCGATATTGTGGTTGAGCTTCTGAGACCGGTCCCGCTTGTATTTACGCTCTTTGGAAAAAGAGTGGGAGAATTCCTTTTCTTTATCCTTTTCAAAGGAATTCCAGTCAGTATACTCGCAACCTTTATTTTAGGCGGAACCGGTCCGGATGGCGCAGCAAACTTTGCATTGTTTCTTATCAGTGTCTTTATTTCCATCGGTCTGATGTTCTGGATTGAAGTGATGGTGGGGCTGATTTCGTTCTTTACACTGAATTCATACGGGATTGGTTATACGAAGACAGCGCTGATGTCGATTCTTTCCGGCGGGATTGTACCGCTCTTTCTTTTCCCGGAAGGTGTGGCAAAGGTGTTGGACTATATGCCTTTTGCCGGGATGGTCTCGGTGCCGGTTCACATTTATCTTGGAAAATACACGGCCGCAGAGGCCTTTTCCTTTATCGGTCTTCAGATTATCTGGGTGGCACTGCTTGGAATCGGAGTGATGGCGTTTTACCGGTTCGCAATCAAAAAAGTTGTGGTACAGGGAGGTTGATGGTATGAGATGGAAATACTATGCAAAGCTCTGGCTTTGCTATATGAGAATCGGGCTTCTCTGCATGACCCAGTACCCGGCGGACACATTGATCTGGCTGATTTCCATGATCGTTCGGGAGGCCTGCGGGTTCATCGGAATTCTGGCAGTAGCCAGTGTGACGGGAGGCCTTGGCACATGGGGATTTTACGAGATCTGCCTGTTGTTCTCCATGTGTGCGGTAATTGAAGCAATCGGACAGGCATTTTTTGACAATGTCTGGTCTATCGATAAGATGATACGAAGAGGTGAGATGGATGTATTCCTGATCCGTCCGGCGTCACCGTTTGTGCAGATGCTTGGACAAATCATGCATTTTCAGGCAGTGTTAAGTATGGTAGTCTATGTAGGAATTCTGGCGTGGTCTATTCATGGAATCGGCCTTTCTATGGGAGTCCGGGAGATTGTGCTGCTTGTCGAATATGTGATTTTCGGGACGGTCATCAACTCCGGAATTTACACGATTTTTAACAGTTTGAATTTCTGGATCGTGCAGGGAGATGACATCGCAGTTCTCGTGCAGACCTGCCGGGAATTTGTCAAATATCCGCTTCAGGTATTCCCTGCGGCGATACAGGGATTTTTCACCTACATTCTGCCGCTGGGGTTTGTGGCCTACTATCCGGTGCTTGGTCTTCTTGGAAGAACCGATATGCCGGTCATGATCCTTCTGCCGTGTGTGGCGGCACTGGTAGCCGGAATTGCGGCTGTGATCTGGCGGCTGGGCCTGAAGGGATATAACAGTACAGGAACGTAAGGGGGAAGAAGTTTCTATGCAGATCGAAGTGAATCATTTAGTAAAAGAATATAAAAGGAAAAAAGATCCGGGCTCCGTGGGGAAGGCTCTGGCATCCATGTTTCATCCGCAGTACGATGTGTTCCGGGCGGTAGATGATATCAATTTTCAGATCCGGAAAGGTGAGGCAGTGGGTTATGTCGGACCAAACGGGAGCGGGAAGTCTACAACGATTAAAATGCTTTCCGGAGTGCTGACGCCGACAGCCGGGAAGGTGCTTGTCAATGGACTGGAGCCGTCAAAAAATCGGATGAAGGTTAATAAACATGTCGGCGTTGTATTTGGAAACCGTTCCGTGCTCTGGTGGGACGTGCCGGTCATCGAATCTTACCGGGTGCTGCAGCAGCTCTACGAGATTCCGGAAAACCGATTTCGTCAGAATCTGGAGGAGTTCACGGAACTGATGGAAATGAAAGAACTTCTTGGTACACCGGAGCGGCAGCTGTCCCTTGGCCAGAAGATGAAATGTAATATTGCGGCGGCATTTCTTCACGATCCGGAGATCGTTTATCTGGATGAGCCGACCATCGGACTTGACAGTGAGTCCAAATATAAAATCCGGAAATTTATCCGGCGGATGAATGAGGAGCGGAAGACGACTTTTATCGTGACATCTCATGATTTTCAGGACATTGAGTCGCTGTGCCGCAGAATTATCCTCATCAACCATGGGAAACTGGTTGTAGATGATAAAATTGAAAATGTCCGGAAAAATTTTGACCGGAGAAAACAGATCCGTCTGGAACTGGAACACAATCCATGGAATCAGAAAACCGTATTTGAGATTCCGGGAGTGGAAATTCTGCACTCACAGGAATCCGAACTTGTGCTGGAATTTGACAGTGAAGAAAATGACAGCATCCGTATTATCAACCTGATAGCGGAGAAAACAAGAATCCTTGATGTGTCCATCAACGGACAGGATATCGAATCCATCATCCGGGATATCGTAAAACAGGATAACAGAAAATAAGAAAAGGGCGTATCGTACGAAGCTTATGCTTTCGCACACGGTACGCCCTTTGACAGTTATTGTTCTGCAGCACAGGACATCTGTTTTTGGGAACCTGCCATTTTCAGCAGGCAGGTAGAAAGAATCAGGACCACCGGGAATATACAGGCGGCCAAAAGGCCTGTTTTCAGGCTGTCGCCGGAACTTTCCGTTACGAATCCGACGATGCCGGGGCCGATAGATCCTCCAAGATCACCAGCCATTGCAAGCAGTGCGAACATTGCTGTTCCGCCAAGAGGAATACGGGAGGACGATATACTGATTGTACCCGGCCACATGATTCCGACAGAGAAGCCGCACAGAATGCAGCCGGCAAGCCCCAAAGCGGGATGCTGCCCCAGTGCCGACATCAGATAGCAGACAAGACAAAGTGCGCCGGAACCGATCATGAATTTGAGAAGATCTATTTTTTCGCCGTATTTTCCGTAGAGGAGACGGCTGAGTCCCATAGTAACGGCAAACAGAGAAGGGCCGGCAATGTCTCCGATGCTTTTGGAAATTCCAAGAGCTGATTCCACATAGGCGGATGCCCACTGAGCCATGGAGATTTCACTTGCTCCAGCACAAACCATCAGGACAATGGAAACCCAGAAGACCGGAATCCTGAAAAGCTTCCGGATTCCTCTGGCTTCCCCTCCTTCTGCAGGATGCCGGATTGGACAAGTAGAAAAGTTGTACACATTGTATAATGGGATCAGAGCCCAGATACATGCAAGAATCCGCCAGTTTTCTATGCCGAAAATGGCAAAAAATGCGGTTGAGAACAGAATAACGCCGACTGCTCCCCAGCAGTAAAAGGAATGAAGCAGGCTCATCACGCTGTCTTTCCTGTCGAAAGGACAGGCTTCCACAATCGGACTGACAAGTACTTCGATCAATCCACTTCCGATTGCATAGATGATGGCACTGAGAAGAATTCCGATGTACGGATCACCAAGAAGCTCCGGCAGCACAGTCAGCCCGATAAGGCCGGAAGCCGAAAGAATCTCGGAAGCCACCACGCTCTTCCGGTAACCGATGCCGTCTACGAATCTGGCACAGAACAGATCCACAAGCAGCTGTGTAAAGAAAAATGCTGTGGAAATGAATGCAATCTTTCCAAGAGGTATGTTGTAGGTGTTGTGGAAAGTCAGAAACAGCAGAGGAGCAAAGTTTGCACAGATTGCCTGCGTTACAAATCCAAGGTAACACGCGGTGAGAGTTTTTTTATATGGATTTTTCATGATTTCTTCCCCCTGTGATTATTATGATTTGTCTAGGGGTTTCCGCTCCGGGACTGTTGTTTCCCAAAACGAAAGCCAACTGAATTATATCGTACCACATTCCGCCTGTCATTGAAATATATCACATATTTGTTGTATAATATCGTAAACGACAGTGCCTTTAAGGGGTGAGAAGCTATGAAGTACGGCAGACAAAGTAACAAAATCATGACCGATGACAGTCTGATGGAAATAGTCCGGCATGGAAACAGCAGTTATCCGTTCCATTATTACTATGAAAATCTGGCTGAGTTTGACTTTAATTGTATCGAGTGGCACTGGCATGTCGAAGTGGAATTTGTTCTGGTTGAAAAAGGCACAGTGAGGTGCGAGATCGGGGAAAAGCAGTTCTCTTTGCTGGAAGGAGACGGACTGTTTGTCAATTCCAGAGTGTTGCACCGCTTTTATTCGGAAGGAGAAGCGGTAGTGCCGAATTTTGTATGCCATCCGGTATTTATAGCGCCGCAGGACAGTTTGATCTTTGACAGGTACGTGCTGCCTGTCCTCTCTTCTGCTCTGGATTGTCAGACTTTTGAGGAAAACATATCCTGGCAGTCCGAAGTGCTGACACTTATGAGGGAAACTGTCCGGATTCAGGAGTCGGATTCCGGAAAAGAACTGCTGACGTCATCGCTGCTTCAGAAGATCTGGTATCTGATGTATGAAAATCTGGAGACGGATCTTGCGGGAAGGAGAATGGATACATCTGTTTCTTCTCAGGCAAGGGTACAGTTGATGATGCAGTATATTCACCAGAATCTGGCGTCAGGTATTTCCCTGAGAGATATTGCCGATCAGGCACTGGTTAGTAAAAGCACCGCGCTCAATCTTTTTCGCCGGTATCTGCATACAACACCGGTGGACTACCTGAACAGCTGCAGACTGAAAGAAGCGGCAAGGCTGCTTACGTCCACGGAGAAAAATATTAAAACAATCTCGAAAGAGACAGGATTTAATCACGAGGATTATTTTTGCAGAAAGTTTAAGCAGCACTACAAGGTAACCCCCACTGAATATAGAAAAGACAGTTTGAAAAAAATTTCAAGGCAGGATAACCATGTGAAATCCTGTACTGCAACCTCAGGTTGACAATGTTCCGTCTTCGGTTGCTGGAAAAAATGCCGGGTTTCGGTTAACCTGTAGGCAGACAAAATCAGAAAGGCAGGATATACAGGTATGGAATTATCAGAAAAAATTCAGATGCTCCGGAAGAAGGAGGGGCTTTCGCAGGAAGCATTTGCGGAGAAGATGGGAGTCAGCCGCCAGGCAGTATCAAAATGGGAGCTTGGAGTATCCAAGCCGGACGTGGATAAGATCGTTATGATGAGCAGTCTGTTTCAGGTGACTACAGATTATCTTCTGAAAGACAAGCAAGAAGAACAGACGGAGAAAGTGGTGTATTACAGAGAGGTCAGGCCGTGGCATTTCGAAAAGAAGAGCAGACACACACTGTTTGGACTTCCTATCTATCATATCTGTTTTCAGGGAATGAGAGAGAGCGGAGGGCGCTTTCGGATGAAGATGGCTCCGGCAAAAGGAATTCTGGCAGTCGGGGTGCGGGCTACAGGAGTTGTCAGTATCGGAGTATTCGCAAGAGGCCTGGTCGCGATCGGAGCAGCGGCGATGGGAATGATTTCCATAGGAGCGGCGAGTCTTGGCATTCTGGCTCTTGGAGCATTTGCCGCAGGAATCATTGCGGGAGGCAATCTCAGTGTGGGAATCGTTGCGTTCGGCAATCTTGCGGTGGGGATGTACGCCATCGGAAACTGTGCTGTCGCGAATAAGATCGCTCTTGGTAATTATGCCCATGGGCATATTGCCATAGGTAATACAGTCAGTGGAATGAAAGAAATTCTGCTGAAGGACGCGAACTTTACAGATATGGATCCGGAAGCGGTACGCAGCATGATTCTGCAGGAATTTCCAAAGACATGGCCGATGATACAAAAACTGTTTACGATGTGGTAAAAATGCGTGCCGCCGGGGAGTGAGATTCTCCCTGTGCGGCACGCGCTGTTTAATTGGATTCGGAAGAAGCCGTCTCCGGATTGCGACGGCTTTTCTGACTGCCATCGGTTATTTCTCCTTCGCACGATGCCGGCTGGCCGGAAGTTCGGCACCCTCCAGCGTGAGCAGACTGATTTTTTTATCAATGCCTCCGGCATAACCGGTCAGGCTGCCGTTCGTTCCGAGGACACGGTGGCATGGCACAATGATAGAAACCGGATTGTGTCCCACGGCACCGCCAACAGCCTGGGCGGACATATGATCCAGACCTCTTTTTCGGGCAATCTGACGTGCGATGTCTCCATAAGTAGTCGTTTTTCCGTAAGGGATTGTGCAGAGAATTTTCCAGACCTCTTTTTGGAATTCGGTTCCCATAAGGTGCAGAGAGACAGGGAAATCCGGATTTTTTCCTGTGAAATAAAGATCGAGCCAGCGCTTTGCATTAGCTAAAAGCGGAGTTTCACGGTCTAAACACTTGGCATTCAGAGAAAGAGCAAAATATTTCTGCCCTTCAAACCATAGACCGGTCAGGCCGGTATTGTCTGCTGCAAGAAGAATCCTGCCGAGCGGAGACTGGTAATGGCTGGTGTACTGCATAAGATTTCTCCTTTTATTCCGTTATGAGTTACTGCTCACCCCGAGCCGCCGGAAGCTGCATCTTACATGCAAACATGACGCTGCATTTTCCAACATCCCGGCACTGTGTGAACAGTAATTATTTTAGCACAATTTAGAAAAATTTTACATTGTGCCGGTTGATAATTGTGTCATATATGCTAGAATCAAAGAATATATGTAAGAATGGAAAGGAATGTGATCAATGTATCTCAATTATTACCTGCAGCAAATAAGATATATTTTATATATGGCACCGGTACTGCTGATTGCGATTACTGCCCATGAGTTTGCACATGGCTGGATGTCGGAACGCCTGGGAGATCCGACACCGAGAGCTGACGGGCGTATGAGCCTGAATCCGCTCAGGCATCTGGATCCGGTCGGAACACTGTGTCTGATCTTCTTCCATATGGGCTGGGCAAAGCCTGTAAGGATTAACACAAGATATTACAAAAACAGGCGACAGGGGATTATTTTGGTATCCCTTGCCGGACCGGTGATGAATTTTATTCTGGCGTTTTTGTCGGTTCTGTTAAGCGGCCTGATTATTCGTTTCGGAGACGCAAATTCGGAACTGATGCAGGTGTTATATCTTCTCTGCTATTATTCTGCGGTGATGAATACCGGACTTGGAGTCTTCAATCTGATTCCGTTCCCACCGCTTGACGGATCCAATGTGCTGGAACAGATCTTGCCAAGAGTCGGGTATTTTTATCAGAGAATCAGGCCCTACCGTTCCCTGATTCTCTTGCTTCTCCTTGTGAGCGGCGTTTTAAGCCGTCCGCTTATGAATGCGAACAGTACGATTCTGGGAGGAATGTGGGAGATTGTGCAGAGAATTCTGGGATTTGGCGTGCAGATACAGTCATCGGGCGGAGGTACGATTCTTTAAAAATGTGAAGAAGAAAGCGAAAGCCAGAGAGGGAAATCCTGCTCTGGCTTTTTACAATGGACAAGTTTATTCTGCTGCCTCTTTTTCCTCTTCCGGATCGTATTTTTTAAAGATGCGGTTGAATAAAATGCAGCACATGTAGGCAGTCACGGAAAAACCGCAGATCATGCTGATGGCGATAACAAGGCCAAAAGTGGTCGTAGAAGCAGTAAGTAAAAATCCGATCAGTGCAAAGTAAGCGAACATGATGAGAGTATATGGAAGATGGCCGATACTCATCAAAAACGCATTTCGGACAGCCTGCTTTGTCGTACAGATGTAATGCGAGATAATCGGGAATACATACAAAAACGCTGCTGCAAATACAAGGATAATCATCAAAAGCAGCAGCTGAATCACCCGGAACATGGTGCCACCTACTGAGGCTGCAATTATATAATCATAACGGAAAAACAGAAATACAGCAACGCTGAGGAGCCACACAATGGTGCTCTGTTTAAAATTTGCTGCAAAAGCTTTGAAAAATCCTTTGACAATGTAAGGCTCTTCCCGGCGGACCAGTTTCAGCGCGATTGTATTCAAGGCACTTAAGGATGCTCCGATTGTAAACAGAGGAACACAGCTGAAGATAAAGACAACGTTCAGAATCAACATGTCGCAGACTTTGGAAAGAAACTGCATAAAAGGATTTTCCAGACTAAACAAACGACTCATAATAACCTCCTTATTGATCCCGCCATGGGCGGACCGTTAAAACACAGTATAGCGAAAAAACAGGTAAAAATCAACAAAATAGACCAGATACACAAAAAATTCACTTGCCATATTGACGAATATTCATCATAATAATAGAATACAACAACAGGAGGAAACATCATGCTGGACAGAAAGTACGAGCGTCAGATGAGCGGAAAAGAAAAACGGAAATTTGAAGCGGAAAAAATGCGGCAGATGACGCTGAAAGAGAAAATTGAATATTTGTGGATGTACTATAAAATTATTTTTCTGATACCGGTGATTATCGGAGTTGTTATTTATCTGGGAGTCACCATGTATCAGGGAATTACCCGTGAAGTGCTGCTGAATCTGACAATCACGGGCGGAACAGGCACGGAATTGACAGATCTTGAAGAGGATGTCAAAGATCTCCTTGGTACAGGGAGCAGCAAAGAGACGGTGGAGATCAATTCCAACTTAAGCGGATCGGCAGATGATTACAACAGCAATGTTGCCCTGTCCACACTCATTGGTGCGGAATCGGTCGATGTTCTGATCTGCACGGAGGAAGTTTATGAACAGTATAATGATCAGAATGGCTTCGTGAATCTGGAAGAACTGCTTTCGGAGGAAGCACTTGCGGGCGGAAAAGTACAGGGGGATGCGTTAGTCCTTGAGAAGAATGACTACATGACAGAAAAAATGGGGGTTTCCTACGAACCGGCTTATGTCTGTGTCATGGAAAATGCAAAACATAAAGAGAATGCGGCAGCATTCGTTGAAATGCTTCTTGAAAATGTCTCCTGATCCGTTCAGGAGATCCAAAACGGATAAACCGCTTTAAAAAAGCGCTGAAAAGTGGTATAATAAACCTTGCAACTTTTGGATTTGAGGACGTAGAGATGAACAAAAAAGGAACTATTCATTTTAAAGGCCAGTTGAAGTTGTATATGCAATGGCCGGCGATTATGACGATTCTCCTGATTGCCATGAATATCTGGATTTACATGGTTGATCAAAGTGCAGGTTTTCTGATGAGTGCATTCGTCATCGTCTATGCGATTATTGCGTTTATCCTGTATTTTTATAACAGGTCCCTGCTTATGGCAGAGCTTGTGGAGTTTGCCACTCAGTACGGCGGGGTACAGGACATTCTGCTCAGAGAGTTGTCGATTCCATATGCCATCCTGATGGATGATGGAAAGATACTGTGGGGGAACAGCCAGTTTGCCGAAGTGATCGGACCTGGACTAAGACCGGATACCTACTTGAGCAAGTATATTCCGGAACTTAACAGGAGCGTATTCCCAAAAGAGGAAAAGGAGACGGTACGGCTTGAAGTCACCTATATGGGACGGGATTACTCAGTGGATCTGCGGAAGGTTCCGGTATCCGGATTCAGCCAGAAAGAACCGATTCTTGAACTGCCGGAGGGGAAAGAGTATTTTGTTACCCTCTATATGAATGATATTACAGACCTGAATCAGGCTGTCGCTGAGATTGAAGACCAGAAGCTGGTGGCAGGACTGATCTATATTGATAACTATGACGAGGTTATCGAAAGTGTCGAGGAAGTAAGGCAGTCCCTGCTGATTGCGCTGATTGACCGTAAGATCAACCAGTATGTGGCAAGGATGGATGGAATTGTCAAGAAGCTTGAAAAAGACCGCTATTTCATTATTGTAAAAAACTTTTATTTCCACAAAATGGAGGAAGACCATTTTTCCATTCTCGATGATGTAAAAGAAATCAGTGTCGGGAACAAGATTCCGGCGACACTCAGTATCGGTCTTGGCTTCAGCGAAGACACCTATGGACAGAGCTATAACTATGCCCGTGTGGCGATCGATCTTGCGCTTGCAAGAGGCGGGGATCAGGCTGTCATTAAAGACCAGGACGGCATCAAGTACTACGGCGGCAAGCGTGAGCAGATGTCGAAAAACACAAGAGTAAAGGCAAGAGTAAAGGCAGAGGCGCTCAGAGAGTTCATGATTGCCAAGGATCAGGTGCTGATCATGGGACATAAGCTTGGAGATTCAGACTCTTTTGGCGCGGCAATCGGAATTTACAAGGTTGCGGAAAGTCTGGAAAAGAAGGCGCATATTGTAATCAATGAGATTACGGTATCTTTGAGACCGCTTTATAATGAGTTCATGGAAAATGACCACTATCCGGAGGATATGTTTGTCAGTTCCCAGGAAGCGCTGAGGCTTGTGGATGATAATACAATGGTTGTTGTCGTGGACGTAAATAAGCCTCCGATTACGGAGTGTGAAGAGCTTCTTGGAATGGTGAAGACGGTTGCGGTGCTTGATCATCACAGGCAGGGCAGCAAGGTAATTGAGAACGCGGTGCTTTCCTATATCGAGCCGTATGCGTCATCCACATGCGAGATGGTAGCGGAAGTTCTGCAGTATATTTCGGACGATATCAAGCTCGACCCGATCGAGGCAAACTGCATTTACGCAGGGATCATGATTGATACGAACAACTTTACGAACCGGACCGGCGTCCGTACCTTTGAGGCGGCGGCATTCCTGAGAAGAAGCGGCGCGGATATTACACATGTACATAAGATTTTCAGGGATGATCTGGCAGCATACCGGGCAAAGGCAGCGATTATCGGTCAGGCTGAGATCTACAGAGAATGCTTTATTATTGCAAAAGGAGCAGGAGAAGATATTGAGAGTCCGACGATTGTAGGAGCGCAGGCGGCCAACGAGCTTCTGAATATCAGTCAGGTAAAGGCAGCCTTTGTTCTGACAGAATATCACGGAAAAGTTTATGTGAGCGCGCGTTCGATTGATGAGATCAATGTACAGATCATCATGGAGCGGATCGGCGGTGGAGGACATATTAATACTGCCGGCGCTCAGTTTGAAAATACGGATCTGGAGGGCGACATCGAAACGCTCAAACAGGTCATCGATGATATGATTGAAGGAGGAGACATCACAGTATGAAAGTAATTTTACTGGAAGATATCAAGTCACTTGGGAAAAAGGGTGAGATCGTGGAAGTCAGTGACGGCTACGCACGGAATGTCATCCTGAAGAAAAAACAGGGAGTGGAAGCAACAAGCAAGAACTTAAACGACCTGAAACTGAAAAAAGCGAATGATGCCAAGATTGCACAGGAGCAGCTGGAAGCAGCGGAAGCCCTGAAAAAGGAAATCGAGGCAGAAGATAAAAAAGTAGTATTGAAGATGAAAACGGGAGAAGGCGGAAAGACATTTGGATCCGTATCTTCCAAGGAAATCGCGGCAGCAGTCAAGGAGCAGCTGGGATATGACATTGATAAGAAAAAGATTCAGATGAAAGAGCCGGTGAAGTCACTTGGCATGCACCGGATTCCGGTCAGACTTCATACAAAAGTGACCGCTGAACTGAAAGTATCTGTTCAGGAAGAATAGGCCGATCGCCTGGAGAGCAAGATGACGGGAGGAATTCAAGATGGAAGAGGCTTTGATTAAGAGAGTCCTGCCGCACAGCATCGAGGCGGAGCAGTCTGTTGTGGGAGCGATGCTGATGGACAAAGAAGCGATCATGACGGCGTCCGAGATCATCAGCGGAGAAGATTTTTACCAGACCACCTACGGTGTGGTATTCAATTCCATTGTAGAGCTTTACAATGAAGGGAAGCCGGTAGATCTGATTACGCTTCAGGACAGACTTCGGGAGAAAGACGTGCCCGAAGAAATCCAGAGCCTGGAATTCGTGCGTGAGCTTCTGACATCGGTTTCCACCTCCGCCAATGTCAAATACTATGCGGATATCGTGGCGGAAAAGTCAATGCTCAGAAAGCTGATCCGGCTGACAGAAGGCATTGCCAATACATGCTATCTGGCAAAAGAACCGCTGGAAGGAATTCTGGAGAAGACGGAGAAAGATGTCTTTGAGCTGATTCAGAAGAGAAATACCGGAGATTATGTTCCGATCCGCCAGGTAGTTTTAAATGCCCTCGACAAGATCGAAAAAGCATCCAAGAGTAAAGGAACCGTAACCGGTATTCCGACAGGATTTATTGATCTTGACTATAAGATGTCGGGACTGCAGCCGTCGGATCTGATTCTTGTGGCAGCGAGACCGTCCATGGGAAAGACGGCATTCGTACTGAATATTGCGCAGCATGTTGCGTTTAAAGTGGAGAAGACCGTGGCGATCTTCAGTCTGGAGATGTCAAAGGAACAGCTGGTAAACCGTCTGTTCGCTCTGGAATCCCAGGTTGATTCCCAGTCGCTACGTACCGGAAATCTCAAAGATACGGACTGGGAAAAGCTGATTGAAGGAGCCGGCATCATCGGGCGCTCCAATCTGATCATCGACGATACGCCTGGTATCTCCATTTCCGAGATGCGTTCCAAATGCAGAAAGTATAAGCTGGAACACAATCTGGAACTGATTATCATCGACTATCTTCAGTTGATGAGCGGAAGTGTGGGAGGCCGAAGCGAGTCAAGACAGCAGGAGATTTCCGATATCTCACGTTCACTGAAAGCACTCGCCCGTGAGCTGAATGTTCCGGTGATTGCACTGTCACAGCTGAGCCGTGCCGTGGAACAGAGACCGGACCACAGGCCGATGCTCTCTGACCTTCGGGAATCCGGAGCGATCGAGCAGGATGCCGACGTGGTTATGTTTATCTACCGTGACGACTACTATCATAAAGATACAGACCGGCCGAACATTGCGGAAATCATCATCGCAAAACAGAGAAACGGCCCGATTGGAACCGTGGAGCTGACATGGCTTCCGAATTATACCAAATTTGCAAACTTCCTTCGGAAGGATGACCGATAAAAATGCTGCCACATGTAAGAGCAAACAGAGTTCTTACCGTGTGGCAGCATTTATAGATTCAGGCTTCACCGAGCAGTCTGTGGAAGAAGCGGGACGGAGCGTTCCTGACACTCTCTTTCCGGTAGAGCTGCTGCTGGCGGATCAGCTGATCCAGGTTTCTGTAGCGTTCTTCTTCCTGGCGTTCTTTCGCCTGGAGCAGGAAACTCATATTCTGGGATACCTGTTTTGTGATCGTCTCACTGATCTGTTTTTCGAGGATCGGATTGTTTTCCGCCAGTACAGAGCGCAGGACGGACGCCAGAAGGGATTCCGGTGTCTCTTCCTTTACTCTTTTCTGCAAAGCCTCTTTCGTATGTAAAATATCCGGGATGACTTCCTTTAAATCTCCGATCCGGATACCTTGTTCTAGTAGTTCTTTGATACAGCCAAACAGCCGTATGTCTTCGTCTGTATAGTAACGATGCCCGTTTTCAGTCCGGCCGCACGGAAGAGATAAATTCTTTTCCCAGTAGAGGAGCAGGTGCTCGTCCACGCCCGTGCGCTTGGCAGCTTCTGAAATCATATACTGAACCTCGCCCATACAACAACCCCCTGTTAATTTTTTTATACACTTTTGCTGCACTTCTATCATAACATATTGTGGGGAAGAATTCCGAAAAACTTCTCGACGGATTCGGACAGGAAACCCGGAAGGCATGGCGGATTCCGGCGAAAGGAGGCGGTGGAAAAAGAAACAGGGAAAAAATACCGCCACCCAAAACCAAATGGATGACGGCATTTTCATTCATGCATTCAAAAGTATTAAACAAACTGAAATTATTCAGCGGAGATAGCACCTGTCGGGCACTGTGCTGCACAAGCACCACAATCTACGCAAGCAGACGGATCGATTTCATAATGATCTGCTCCCTGAGAAATAGCGCCAACCGGGCATTCTGCTTCGCAAGCTCCACAGCTTACACATTCATCACTAATTACATGTGCCATAGTATGTATCCTCCTTTATTCTAAACATTCCATGTTATATGGTGATTTTATTTTAATACAAAAAAATTCATTATACAAGCAAATTCGTGGTTTTAATTTAGTACAAAAGAAATATTCAGCGGGAGCAGCGAGAAAAATTAAGAAAAACTTTATGCTTTTTCCCTGAAATTGGTGTATAGTGTAGGGTAGTAAATTTCAATTAACAGGAGAAAGAACGATGAAAAAAAAGATCGCAGTCATGGCAGTCATGCTCTGCGCGGCAGTTTCAACGGCAGCCTGTGCAGGGAAGGGTACGTCCGATAAAGATAGCGTGGTACTCGGTCAGGAAGAAGAAGAGTCAGCAGATCAGACAAAACTTAACATGATTCAGCCGCAGGCTTACAGCACGGTAGAAGGTCTGAATCTGGAGAAAGGAAGTTATATCTCCATCATCGGGAAATCTGAAGATTCCGAATATTGGGATGAAGTAAAACGCGGGGCTGAAGATGCTGTGGACCAACTGAACGAAGCCCTGGGATACAGTGGAAGAGATGAAATCAAGGTAACATATAATGCTCCGGGACATGAAGGAGATGTGGACGAGCAGATTAATATTCTGGATGAAGAGCTGGACCGTTATCCGGTTGCTGTCGGCATTGCAGTGATAGATAAGACTGCATGTGAGGTACAGTTTGACCTGGCTACGGAAAATAATATTCCGGTTGTCGGGATGGATTCTCCAAGTGATTATCCGGGGCTTATGCTTGTTTCCACGAACAATCAGGAGGCAGGTGCTACAGCGGCAGATAAGATGGCGGGGCTGTTAAATGAGCAGGGAGAAGTACTTCTTTTCATTCAGGATAATATTTCCGGTTCTGCCAAGCAAAGAGAGGCAGGAATGATCAGCCAGTTCCAGTCACAGTACCCGAACATTACGGTGTCCGGTATCTATTACATGGACGAGCTGGACAGCATGAAAGAGGGAACCGCTGAGAAACTTGGCAAAGCAGCAGAGGATGTGACAGACGAAGAGGTGATTCAGCAGATTCTGGCGGAGCACCCTAATGCAAAAGGATGCATTGGAGCCAATGAAGAGACGACCAAGATGCTGATTGACGCATGTGAAGCATCAGAGAGTGATGACATCCGGCTGATTGGATTCGATGGAGGAGAGACACTGACAGAGGCGCTCGAGGACGGCAAGGTCGATGGATTGATCGTACAGAATCCATACGGTATGGGCTATGCTACAGTAGTAGCTGCAGCAAGATCGGCGCTTGATATGGCAAATGAGGCAAACGTCGATACCGGCTATGCATGGGTAACACAGGACAATATGGAAGAGACAGCAATCAAAAACATGCTGTACTAGTTCTTAAAATATAAAGCGGAAACCGAACAATAAAACGGGCAGATTCCTTTGAAGGAGAAGGAATCCGCCCGTTTTTTTTTGGGTATAAATTTGTGACGAAAACTTATTTGCCGCTATCTGACTTCGGGAGGGAAAAGATAAATTCCGTTCCGACTCCTTCCGTACTGATAACATTGATATTTTCATTATGTGCCTGAATAATCTCGCGGACTATGGAAAGACCAAGGCCGGTTCCTTTTTTGTCTTTTCCGCGGGAAAGATCGCTTTTGTAGAAACGTTCCCAGATCTTACTGAGATCTTCTTTCGGAATACCGATTCCATAATCTTTAACAGAAACAAAAACTTTCTCTCCCCGCTCCGTTGTCTCCACTGTGACTGTAGACTGTGGATTGCTGAATTTGATGGCGTTATCCAGCAGATTGTAAAGTACCTGCTGGATCTTGCTGTGATCAGCATGGACGTAGAGGACCCTGGAAGCAAGCAGGAGTTCGATGGATATTTTCCTGGATGTGCAGGCTCCTTCAAAGGAGGCGGCTACCTGCTTGATCATTTCATGGAGATCAAAGGATTCCTTGTTCAGAAGAAGCTCCTTTGTATCAAATTCATTAAGCGTCAGAAGATCCCGTGTCAGGTCTGTCAGACGTTCCGTTTCAAAGAGAATAATACCCAGATATTTACTCTGAAGCTCCACCGGGATTGTACCATCGGCAATTGCCTCCACATATCCCTTGATGGAAGTCAGAGGGGATCGAAAATCATGCGACACATTGGCAACAAATTTTTTCTGATAATCCTCCATATCTTTGAGATGAGCGGACATATAGTTCAGCGAAGCGGAAAGATATCCGATTTCGTCCTGTGAATTTACCGGGATCTCATAGTCCAGATTCCCTGAGGCGTACTGTTTGGCAGCTTCCGTAATCTTGCGCAGAGGCAGATAAATAATCAGATGAATACCGAGGAAGATTGTAAACGAAAGCAGATAAATGACAGCCAGAGTGATATAAACGGAATGCATGATGCTGTGCTGCTGATCCTCGAAATAGGAGACCGGCTTATGTACGATAAGATATCCTTTTGTGGAAAATCCTTCTGTTACCGGGACAATCATGGTAAGAACTTCTTCTGAATAATATCCATGATAATCGCCGGTCAGATACTGTTCACCTCCGGATTCCGCCGGATCAAAGTCACGGATCTGCTCCGGAACTATGGCGGAGCCGGAGGAGGAAACGGACAATAATACATTTCCCTCTGTATCCGTAAGCCAGAGATCCGCTTCCAGATAGACATTTACTCCGTTCAGCATTGCCCTCGTCGAAGAAGCGGTAGTCTCTTTCGAATAATAATCAGTAAGGTAGTCGGTTGCCAGAATGGTTGCTTCCCGGTACAGCCTGGATGCATCCTCGTCACGGATGGTATCGAGAATAAGCTGTGCTCCAAGTGTGGCAGCTGTGAAAAGGCTTAAAAAACCGAAAATAATATACAATATGATAAATTTCAGGTAGAGATTGCTGTGCATTGTTTATTTTACCTCAAATTTGTATCCGATTCCCCAGACAGTGCTGAGGCCCCACCCGCTGTGATCTTTGATTTTCTCACGGAGACGCTTGATATGGACGTCCACGGTACGGGTATCCCCGATGTATTCATATCCCCAGATCTGATCAAGAAGCTGCTCTCTTGTAAAGACCTGATTCGGGGAAGCGGCAAGAAAATATAAAAGTTCAAGCTCCTTTGGCGGCATATCCACGCGCTGTCCATCGACAACTACGGAGTAGTTGGTAAGATTGATGGAAATTCCCGGATATTCGACACATTTTCCCTTTGACGGGTCCGGACTTTCCGGCTTTGCCGGCTGGTAACGGCGGAGCACAGCCTTGACACGGGCCACAAGCTCCTTGGAATCAAACGGCTTGATGATATAATCATCCGCACCAAGTTCCAGTCCGAGCACCTTATCAAAGACTTCTCCTTTGGCTGAAAGCATGATGATCGGTACATTGGATCTGGAGCGGATTTCGCGGCAGACCTGATAACCGTCAATGCCCGGCAGCATCAGGTCAAGAAGGATCAGATTCGGCTGATAAGAATCGAAAGCCTTTAACGCCGCCTCTCCGTCATAGACCATACGGGTATCAAAACATTCCTTGGTCAGATAAAGACTGATCAATTCGGCAATATTTTCATCATCGTCTACAATTAAAATTTTCTGTTTTGTAGTCATAACTTCCTCCCTATTTGAATTCTACAATAGTAACTCCCGCGTCCCCTTCGCCAAAAGCGCCGAGACGGTAGGATTTGACATGTTTCTGTCTCTTTAAATACTGATGGACAGCATTGCGGAGTGCGCCGGTTCCTTTTCCGTGTACGACACGGACCGGGCTGATATGTGCCAGATAAGCATCGTCCAGATATTTATCCAGCAGAGCAACTGCTTCGTCTGTCGTCCGGCCAATCAGATTGATCTCCGGGCTCACGCTCAGTGATTTGCCCATCTTCATCTTTCCGGATGAAGTGCGGCGTGTCTGTTTGGAAACATAGGAAACCGGTTCGTCAATGATATCCAGATCAGTGATCGGAACCTTGGACCGGAGAATTCCCATCTGTACTTCTACATTTCCTCTTGAATCCGGAAGAGTATGAACGGTTCCGGTCAGATTCATGCTGAGCACCTTGACAGCGGTGCCGAGCTTGAAGTCAGACGGCTTATAGGTTTTCTTTGGCTTTGCCTTTTCCAGAGAAACGGAAGAAGATGTCTTTGCCATCTTCTGGCGTAGTTTTTCGCGCTCTTTTTCCATCTCGGATGCAGAAATATTTTCTTTTCCGAATTTGCGGAAATTACGCATCGTTTCATCCGCATAATCTTTTGCACTCTGAAGGATACGACCGGCCTTTTCATTGGCTTCCCGAATGATCCGGTCTCTCTGGGCATCCAGCTTTTCCTGTTTTTCTTTTGTACGTTTGCGGAGCATTTCCAGTTCCTCTTTGTAAGCCTGAATCTCCGCCTGCTCCTTTTCAATTGTACGGCGGCTGTGTTCCAGATCGCTTAACAGCTCTTCAAAGGACTCTTCCTGATCACTCAGGTGCGTCCGGGCCTCTTCAATAATCTCATCTGAAAGACCGAGCTTCTTTGAGATGGCAAATGCATTACTTTTCCCCGGAATTCCAATGAGCAGATGGTATGTCGGGCGGAGGGTCTCCACATCAAACTCACAGCAGGCATTTTCTACACCTTCGGTGGTGAGCGCAAAAACTTTCAGCTCGCTGTAATGTGTAGTGGCCATCGTACGGATTCCCCTCCTGTGGAGGCTTGAGAGAATAGCAATGGCAAGGGCTGCTCCCTCTGTCGGGTCTGTCCCGGCGCCAAGCTCATCGAAGAGGACGAGAGAATGTTCATCGACCTGTTCGAGGAAAGAAACGATATTCGTCATATGGGAAGAGAAGGTACTGAGACTCTGCTCAATACTCTGTTCATCGCCGATATCGGCGTATACTTCTGTAAAGACGGCAAGTTCGGACCGGTCAAGCGCCGGAATGTGAAGACCTGCCTGACCCATGAGGGTAAACAGCCCGGTTGTCTTTAAGGAGACAGTCTTTCCTCCGGTATTCGGTCCGGTGACAATCAGAAGATCAAACTCATCACCGAGACGGATTGTGGTCGGCACCACTCTGGCCTTGTCAAGGAGCGGATGCCGTCCTTCGCGGATATGAATCCGCCCTTCCTGATTGAATACCGGGCGGGAACCGTTTAAATCAACGGCAAAGCTTCCTCTTGCAAAAATGAAATCCAGATTTGTCAGCATTTCGTAATCAACGCGGATCTCATCGCTGTGTTCCGCAGCCATTGTGCTTAAATTTGCAAGAATTACCTGAATCTCCTCCTGCTCCCTTGCATGAAGCTCCATCAGATCATTATTCAGTTTTACGACCGCCATCGGTTCGATAAATAAGGTAGAACCGGTGGAGGACTGATCGTGGATCATTCCCTTGACCTGACTGCGGTATTCGGCCTTGACCGGGAGACAGTACCGGTCTCCACGCATGGTTACAATGGCGTCCTGCAGATAATTACGCATGGAACCGTTTACCATACTGTTCAAGGTGGAGTGAATCCTGCCGCCTGATGCCTGAATGCTGCGGCGGATCTTTAAAAGATTACTGCTGGCGTCATCAGCAATTACATCTTCTTCCAGAATACAGCGCCGTATCTCGGACGCGGCTCTGGATACCGGCTCCAGACGCTGGAAATAAGAATCCAGACAGTCCGGCACCTCATCGACCGTATCATGCCGGCCGTACGCCTTCGCCTGTCCCGCACATTCCAGCAGTCTCCCGATAGAAAGCAGTTCAGGAGCGCTGAGCGAAGCGCCCAGGTCCAGACGTTTTAACGAGTCTTCTACAGCAACGCATCCTCCAAAGGACGGCATTCCTTTCTTGACGATCCTGGTAAATGCTGCGGCAGTCTCTTCCTGCATCTGTTCGATAACAGATAAATCTGTCTGCGGAAGCAGACTGAGACAACGGTTTTTTCCACTCTCCGACGCGGCATGGTCTGCGAGGAGCTGTATTATTTTATCATATTCTAATTTACGTAATGTTTTCGTATTCATGAAAATCCCCTGTCTATACATACTTTGTCAAGTATCATTTTACCCCATTTGCTTTCTAAAATAAAGCAGAAAAAAAGGTTAAATGTTGAACATTGGGAGGTGTTACGGTATACTATAAAAAGGGATTAAAAAGGAGAAATACGATGTCTGCCCAATTTCAAGATGATGATGAGAAGAAGGAAGAAAAAGACTCCTATTCTTTTTTGAAGGAAACGATCAAAAAACCCCCGGTGGATAAGCGGGTGGTGGCATTAAAGATTCTGAGGGTCGCGGGCCTGGGACTGATTTTCGGACTTATGGCGTGTGTTGGGTTTGTTGTGGCCAAACCATGGGTAGATGAGCATATCGGAAATACGAGGACAAATGTGACGATTCCGCAGGATGAGCAGACGGAGGAGGAAGATGAGACTGAATCAGAAGACGGGCAGGCCGCTGTTCCATCACTGACGATTGAAAATTATCAGCAGATGATAGATGAGATGAACCAGATCGCTGATACTGTGGAGAAAAGTGTTGTTGTGATTGAAGGGACGGTACCTGCTTCCGAGGACGGGCAGACAGCAAGTACAAAGCAGAGCCGTTCCGGAATTATTGTGGCGGATAATGGAGTGGAGCTTTTGATTCTGACAGGAGACAGTATCTTTGAGAGCGGCAAGGCAGTGACGGCTACATTCTACGATGGCAATGAGGTGACTGCTTCTTTAAAACAGCAGGACAGAAATCTCGGAATTGCGGTCTACGCAGTAGAAAAGTCGCGGCTTTCGCAGAACACAGCGATCCAGGCATCAGTCGCGGTGCTTGGAAATTCCAATCTTGTATCCACCGGAGATCCGGTGATTGCGCTGGGCGCACCGTTCGGTTCAGAGGGCGGGGTAAGTTTCGGGACTGTCAGCGGAACAGAAAGACAGCAGTATCTCTGTGACGGCCAGTATCAGATGATTGAGACGGATATGGTGCGTGTGGAAGGCGCAAGCGGAGTTCTGGTAGATTTAAGCGGAGAGATTATCGGGCTGATCGATGAGGACGAAGACGGTACGTCAGGAGTCATTACCGCTTTCGCGATTTCCGAATTAAAAGAAGAGATCGAACTCCTTTCAAACGGTATTTCTGCAGCATACCTTGGAATCAATGGAACCGAAGTGTCAGATGCCGTTGCGGACAGTCAGGATATGCCAAAAGGGGTCTATGTAAGTTCCGTCATGCCGGATTCACCGGCCATGCAGGCAGGAATTCAGAGTGGAGACATTATTACAGCGATCGGGGATACCAAGATCTATACTTTAAAAGGGCTCAAAGAGGAGCTTATGGATTACCGGCAGGGACGTCAGATTACGATCAAAGGACAGCGTAGAGGATCGGAGGAATATGTGGACGTACAGTTTGATGTTACGCTGGCCGGGGCAGAATAATGAATTTAGAAAGAGGAAAAAAATGAGATATATCAAGGAACTGCATGAAGGAGAAACCATTCGTGCCATTTATTTATGCAAATCAAAAAGAAGCGCAGAGACCAGAAATGGGAAGCCATATGACAACCTGATTCTGCAGGATAAAACCGGCACACTGGACGGAAAAATCTGGGATCCGAATTCCAACGGAATTGCGGACTATGATGAAAAAGACTTCGTGGAGATTGTCGGCGAAGTGACGACTTATAACAACAATCTGCAGCTCAACATCAAACAGCTCAGGAGAGCACAGGAAGATGAATATATTCTGGCAGACTACATGCCGACCAGTGAACGGGATGTGGAAGAAATGTACAAAGAGCTCCTTGAATTTGCGGAGATGATCAAGAATCCGTATCTGAAACAGGCTGTAGAGTATTATTTTGTGAAAGACGAGGAATTTATCCGGAAGTTTAAAAATCATTCCGCGGCAAAGAGTGTTCATCACGGATTCTGCGGGGGCCTGCTGGAACATACATTAAGCATTTTAAATCTTTGCCGTTATTACCTTGCGGCCTACGATTTCCTGAGCGGAGATCTCCTGTATGCAGCGGCTATGTATCATGACATCGGAAAGACAAAGGAACTGTCTGCATTTCCGGAAAATGATTACACGGATGACGGACAGCTTCTGGGACATATTATTATCGGAGTGGAAATGCTGGATGACGCAATCCGCTCAATACCGGGATTTCCGCCAAAGCTTGCAAGCGAACTGAAACACTGTATTCTGGCGCATCACGGAGAACTGGAATATGGTTCCCCGAAAAAACCTGCACTTGCAGAGGCCATGGCATTAAATCTGGCTGATATGACAGATGCCAAGATGCAGACAATGAAAGAGTTATTAAAAGATAAAAACACAACAGAGTGGATCGGATATAACAGACTGTTTGAGTCAAACTTAAGAAAATCAAGTTTGTCATAGAGGGAAGTAAGATAAGCAGGACCCGGGTCCCGGACAAGAAGGACGGCGGTTCTGCTTTTTCTTGTATACATACGGAAAGTCGGGTATAATGGGCGGTAGATAGCAGATCAGAGAATCATCTGCGGAAACAGAACTGCGTATTAGGGCACAAAAGGGGAAGAATCAATGAAGAAAAATGATTTTGTGACACTGACAATAGAAGATATCGGAGTAGGAGGAGAAGGAATCGGGAAAGCCGAAGGGATGACCTTTTTTGTAAAAGATGCGGTCGTCGGTGATGTGATCGAGGCAAGAATTACAAAGCTGAAAAAGAATTACGGTTATGCCAGGCTGATGAAAATCCTCAAGCCGTCTGAAAAGAGGAAAGAGGCAAAATGCCCGGTGGCAAGACAGTGCGGGGGATGCCAGGTTCAGGAGATGGCTTACGAGGAACAGCTGAAATTCAAGGAGCGGAAAGTCCGGAATAATCTGGAACGGATCGGTGGATTTGAAAGCACACTGCTTGATGCTGTTATGGAGCCGATCTGTGGAATGGAGGAACCATTTCATTATAGGAATAAAGCACAGTATCCGATCGGAACTGACAGGGACGGGAATCCGGTAGCCGGCTTTTATGCAGGACGGACCCACCAGATTATTCCAAACACGGTTTGTGCACTTGGCAAGGAGATCAACACCGAAGTCCTTAACATTGTCCTTGAATTTATGAAAGAATTTCATGTTACTGCCTACGATGAAGGAACGGGAACAGGGCTGTTCCGCCATGTTCTGATCCGAAGTGGATTTAAGACAGGCGAGATCATGGTCTGTCTGATCGTAAATGGAACACAGATTCCGCATGTGGAGACTCTGACAGAACGACTGACAAAGCTTCCGGGAATGACCAGCATTACAATGAACATCAATTGTGAAAATACCAATGTTATTATGGGAAAAGAGATCCGGCTTCTCTGGGGACAGGAGTATATCACAGATTATATCGGAGAGATCAAATATCAGATTTCACCGCTTTCCTTCTATCAGGTGAATCCGGTACAGACAGAAGTTCTTTATGGACTTGCCTGCGATTACGCTGGACTGACGGGACAGGAAACAGTATGGGATCTATACTGTGGAATTGGAACAATCTCACTCTTCCTTGCTCAAAAAGCAAAGCAGGTCTATGGAGTTGAGATTATTCCGCAGGCGATTGAAGATGCCAGAAAAAATGCAGAGATCAATGGCATCACAAATGCCGAATTTTATGTTGGAAAAGCAGAAGAAGTGCTGCCGGACTATTATAGAAAATACGAAGAGTCTCATCCGGGCCGTCGAGCTCACGCGGATGTGATTGTGGTGGATCCGCCGAGAAAAGGATGCGATGAAACATTGCTTGAGACGATGGTAAACATGGAGCCGGACCGGATTGTCTATGTGAGCTGTGACTCCGCAACACTGGCGAGGGATCTGAAGTATCTGTGTGAGAACGGGTATGAATTGAAAAAAGTACGGCCGGCGGATATGTTTCCGATGACGGTGCATGTGGAGACGGTAGTACTGCTCACACGAGATATTGTATAAATGCAATGGAAAACGAAATAAATACCACAAGATATAGCTGTTTGCAGAAACATATCTTTTGGCAGAAGTAAGGGCAAAATGCCTGGAAATAAGAGAAAACAGCGAATATGGGGTGTGAATAAGCATCCCATTTTTGCTATTCTAAAGGTGGATATTTTAGCCGGAATAAAGGTATGCTTAGAGATTTTCAGAATGAATATTTGTAAATGTGGTGTGTTTCTTTGTTTTACAGAATGTATATCAGTTTCCGAAGAGTGAAGAGGGGTAAGAAAAATGGTTGGATAACGGGCTTATGCGAAAATGTTTACTTTTACCGAAAAGTATAAAACAATCTGGCAGAAGCATTTAGAAATTTTATGCGCATTATGTTCTGTGGTGTGTTAATCTATAAATGCAGAAGAAATCAGCATGGACGATTGGAAAATTGCATTGGATTTTGAGGCAATTAGAGCTATAGGAATCAAAGAAGTCCGGGTAACAGAAGTGGTAAATATTTGGGAGGGTTATAGTGAATTATAGAGACGAGTTTGAAAAAATTGTAGAAAATATAAAAGTTAACAGGAATACTTTGCCAGAAGAATTTAATCAAAAAATGCAGCCAATGATTCAATTCATTCAAAATAATATACCTAACCAGCTTTATAAATTTAGATCATGTACAGAATATAGTTTGGATGCGTTTGAGAAAGATGAGATATGGTTAGCGAATGCTTCGCTATTTAATGATTTACACGATAGTCTCTTATTCCTTGATAAACCAACAATACTAGAACATGCAAAAAAAGTATTTGCCCCTGAAAATGCTGCAACTTTATTTAAATATATAAAACAGTATCAGGAACCTCTAGAGAATTTGAAGTTTGCAGACTCAAATATGCGTACATTTATAAGAAATGGACTTGATGCTTTGGATGAGCGGACATTTTTGGATAAAGTACAACAAATTCTTCCTGGACTTGATGCGTTTTTGGAGACAAGTTTTTCCGCAATTAGAGAAGAAATACGAGGTCACATAAAAATGGCTTGTCTTTCTGAAAGTATAAAGTCCCCATTAATGTGGGCACATTATGCAGACAATCACAAAGGATTTGCAATAGGATATGATTTTAGAGATAACGATATTTCGCAATGCTCTAATTGTCCCAATCGATCATGCGGAAATATTAAGTTAGCTACTATATATCCGATAATCTATTCTGATAAACGTTTTGACGCAACAAGCTACGGCCAATGGCGTGTGGAACAATACATGAAAGAATGCATAGGAATTCTGCCAGAAGGAAGTTACGAAGATGAGTTCCTATTTACGAAAGCTGCATTAAACAAGTCAAATGATTGGAAATATGAGAATGAGTGGAGAATAATATGTTCAACACCTAATCAAGCTATAGAACAAAAAAATCGTTATCCAATTATTAAGCCGCCGGTTGCAATTTATTTGGGATGTCAGATTCCTGATATTTATCGAAAACTACTTATACATATTGCTGATATGAAAGGAATTGCAAAATATCAGATGATTGTGAAAGATTATTCACATGCATATGAATTAGATTATAAACCTCTATAAATATGTTCATTTAATTGTCTGCTTTCAGAAGTGTGTAAAAAGAAATGTCAAACTCATATATTTAAAACCAGATAGTTTATATTTTATTTTATTTTATTTCATAGGTTAATGCTATCATTATTTTATCGCTTTTCTCATAGGCAATAATAGAAAAAGAATTGTTTAAATTAAATTTTTTAGAAAAGTAAAGTGAATAGTTGAAATTGCTAAGAGGTACAGTATGAGTAAGAGTAGTACCTTTACTATCAGAAAATAGAATAAATTGATGTACAATCTCTGTAGTTGGCAAAGCGACAATGAGACGGTATATTTCCTTTATTAAATCTTGTGGTATTTTTTCTTTAACAGCTTTAGAAACTATAAGTTTTTTCATTGAGCAATCCTCCTTTTTTGTCAGTTCATGTTAGCTCTGATTTTTATAAATAGCAAGTATTTTAGATGACCAGAGGCATTAAAAATATTCAAAAAAGATGTGGGCAGTACAGAGATCCGATTGACAAGGGCATCAATTTTTAGTATTATTTTTAGTGGGCAATGAGAAATTATGTTTGGAGGCTTATATATGGAAGAATATGCTATTAGAATCAATAATTTGATCAAAGATATTCAGAAGCAGCTGGAATCAGAGGAACTTGAGTCTGTTATTAGAGGGGATACCTGGGATCAATTAACAGAGGTAATGAGTGACAGAATCAATACAATCGCTCTGCAAGCAGAATCTGAAAGTACGATTGCTTTTGAAATGGATCATCAATTGGTTAATATTTCCGATCTTATTCTCATTCCTGCGGGATATGATGGATATACGCCTTATCGCGAAAGAAGTGTAAAATTAACTGCTTTTGATGATGATGACACAAAGTTTCATGCTGTGAGCAAAAATGGTAGGATTGATAGTAAGTACAATAATTTTATCATCGAATATAAAAAGCACTCAAAGTATTTGACAATTGCAGATATGGAAAAAGCAGAAAAGCAGGCGATTAAATATCTTCAGGCATTGAATCAGGAAGAACCTGGTGAGTATGCTGCTATGGTTACAGACGGTTTCCAGTATCAATTTATTGAATGGATTGATAATACATTTCATAGTGAAACGGTAGAAAGATTTGACGGGAAAGCATTAAGCAGGCTGATTAAAAATATTATTAAACTTTCTGTTAAATCTTTGGATGCAAAAAATTTAATTAATGATCTTGTCATAGCACAGCATAGAGGAACTAACCTGATTTATTCTATGACAAAGGCAATTAATACTTCTTTAGATAGTATGTGTATGGAAACTACTATATCATATTCTTCATGGCTTGACAACTTTGGCCTGTCTCATGATGATGCTTCACAGCAACAGGCAATTGAAGAGAGACGAAAGGACTTAGCATCTATTGTCGGGAAAAAAGAAATTGGTTCAAACGAGGAGTATAGAATTTTATTTTCTTTACACACAGCTACGGCAATCATAGGTATGCTTATTGCATACAAGGTAGTTTCAGTTATAAAAAATAATAGGAAAGAGTATTCTTTACGCAAGTTATATAATCTTGAGCCAAGATTTTTGCGAACAGAACTTAATCGTATTGCAAATGGAGCGGTTTCTTCAGAAATTCATATATATAATTTGTTGGAACTGAATTGTTTTACATGGGTATTCTTAGAGGAACAATGGACAGAACAAATTTATCATACTATCAATGATGTGATATCTGTTTTGCTCAAGTATGAAAACATGCCTGATTTGACCAGCAGAACCGATGATCTTTTTAGAGATTTATATATGGCAATTATGCCTACTAGCGTAAGGCATTCGCTAGGAGAATATTACACTCCTTCGTGGCTCGCAGAGAATGTGATCAATGAAGCAATTAGATATTCACCGCTAAAGGGAATAAATGGAGTAAGAGTGCTGGATTCTGCAGCAGGGTCAGGTACATTCCCCCACAAGGTAATATCTATGAAACGAAAAGAGTATTGTAATCTGGAAAAAGGTAAACAGCTTGAACATATATTAACAGAGGTAGCATCAATAGATGCTAACGTTCTGGCGGTAATTTTAGCGCGTATTAATTATTTTATCACCATTGCAGATCTCATATCTCATGAACAAAAAATATATATTCCTGTTTTTATTGGGGATTCTACAGTTTCCAATAGTGACAAACTAACCGAAGATAAAAAATACTATGTTGACAAATTGCTTGATGCTGAGGGAAATACTGTAACCTTAAGAGTTCCCACCCATTCTGTCAATAATAAAGAAGAATTTATTAATACAATTCGTTTTATGGCAGATATTTCAGATGACGAGAACGATGATAGTTTGATTAGACAGCTAGATAAAATTTGCACGGAAGATGAAACCGAAGAAATAAAAGAAGATTGGATTAGATTAAAAAGACGAGGCATGTTAAGTGACTCTATGGTGAGTACTATAACAGACTATTATTTGTTATGCGCTTTAGGTAAGTACGATATGATTGTAGGAAATCCTCCTTGGGTCGATTGGAAAAGTCTGCCGTCTGTTCATAGAGAAAAAATCAAAAACGCATGTGTTTCAAGAAAACTGTTTTCTGGTGACAGACGCACCGGCGGAATTAATTTAAATGTTTGTGCATTGTTGTCGAATATTACGGCTGAGAATTGGTTGGCAGAGCATGGTGTTATGGCTGTTTTGATGCCTCAGAATCTTCTATTCCAGCAGAGCTATGAGGGGTATAGAAATTTGTATATAGAAGGGGATAGACGGTTATATTTCCAGGAAATTGTTGACTGGTCAATGTCGGGACATCCTTTTTATCCTGTACAGCAGCTTTTTTGTACTTATATAATATCCGATACAAAACAGGATTATTTTAAAGGGATACCGTATAGAGAAATCGTTTTAAATAAAGGGATAAAACTTGAGAAGATTTCAGATAAAATTTCACAAGACACTTTTAATGATTATTTCACAATAAACGAAAAGGTTATTGGAAGAACCACGGAAACCCGCACAGCCTTGACAGTTGCGGATAATATATCAGTGCTAAAAAGTATTCAGAAAATATCAGGAACTACTTCATATATTGGAAGAGAAGGTGTTGAGTATTACCCACAAGAATTACAACTTTTTATTCTCAAGAACGTTAATCATGAAAAGCAAACAGTTTCATTAGAAACGTATAAAAACAAAAGATCCAAGTATTCTATTGGAGTTAGAACTCCAGAAATTGAAACCAAATATTTGCGTCCACTGGTTAAAGGAGTCGGCATCAAAAGATTTCATGTTGAACCTTCAGAGTTTATAGTCGCTTTTCCATATGACAAGGAACATAGCAAGATCCCATTTAATAGAAGTGAGTTAAGTAAGTCTTCTCCCCTTCTTTATCAGTATTATAAGGAAAATAGGGAATATCTTGAAATGCAAACAGGATACAGTGATTCAATTATTGGAAATAAACATGCAGAATACTATGCACTAGCCAGAACAGGCATTTATTCGCATGCGCCGTGGTATGTAGTTTTTAGAGATAATACCAAGTGGGTATCTGCAGTTATAGGTCAGGTTGACACCGCTTGGGGCGGAATGAAAACACCAGCATTTCAGAATCATTGTGTTTCTATTTGCGAACGATCCGATGGTGAATTTATATCCGAAAAAGAGGCCTACTATATTTGTGGAATTCTCAATTCTCATTTGGTCGAAAATTTCATAATGGCCACATCAGATAAAAGAACTTTTAAGATTAGGATCCCGGTTAAAATTGTCGAGTTCGATGGGATGAACAAAGTTCATTTGAGAATAGCAGAATTAAGCGAAAAGGCCCATATTAATTATAATAATGATGAAATGATTGAAAATATACGTGACGAAATAGATATGCTCTATCTTGAATCTCTAAAGTAACGATACTAAAGATTTAATAAAGTAAACATCCCATTGACAAACAGAACGTGTGTTCGTATAATATAATCATCGCTACAGTAGGAATCGTTAATTCGAAATGAGAAGAGATTAAACAGACACTTTCCCTTGAGTTTAATCTTGCTCAGGAGGCACAATGATTATATGGAATATGAAATAGGATCCAAAGCCTTCATCATTGAAAGTAATCGAATTCTTCGAGAAGTAACCATAGTTCGTAAGAACTCAGATTTTTATATTGTTCGGTTTGACAACAATGGCAGTATCCAGTTACGTAAAAGCCGGATCTTCCCTACCAGGGAAGCTGCAGAACAGCATCTTTCAAAGAATGACCGCGCATCTCAGACATCTGGGAGTCAATCACCATATCAGCCTTGGAAATAAAAGGTAAAACATTTTGATATTGGTGATTGACAACTCCCGGTATTTTTTGTATACTCATGTTAGCATAAAAGCGAACAAGCATAAATGCTAACATAAAAACGAAGAAGAGTAAAAATAAGACTACAAGAACGAAAGAGATGAAAAGGTGAAGGATTATGACGTATGCGAATTTTGGAGATTTTATAAGCAGGAAGAGGATCGAGAAAAAGATAACCATCAGAAAAATGGCGGATATGCTCGGAGTCTCTGCACCGTTTCTTACGGATGTTGAAAAAGATAGGCGAAATCCTTTCGACATTGAGAAGCTGAATCAACTCGCTCATATTCTGGAACTGACAAAAGAAGAAAAAAATGAGATGCTGAATCTAGCTGGAAAGAAGAGAAAAGCTGTTGCCCCAGATTTGCCGGAATATATTATGCAACGAGATTATGTGAGCGCGGCACTGCGTACAGCCAGGGATTTGGACGCTGGCGAAGAGGAGTGGAAGCATTTTGTTGAAGAACTGAAGAAGCGAAAGGGGTAAGTGCCTATCTATGTATGTAGCAGAAATTGTTCGAAAGAGATCAGGGGCTCCGGTATTAAGCCGGAAGGAGATCGATATTATTGGAGAAAATTTAGTATCAGATTTTAATCCGGACGCCATGCAAACACCGCAAGAGATCGATATAGATCTTTTTGTCCAGGATTATCTGGGGACAGATCAGGATTTCCAATATTTATCTCATTGCGGTGTCTATCTGGGAATGACGGTGTTTAATGATACGGACAGGGTTCCTGTATATGATCCTATTCAAAATCGGGCTGAGTATATTAGTGCCAGGGCCAATACGATTATTATTGACCGGACTCTTTTAGAAGAAAATCAGGAACATAGGTATCGTTTTACAATGGGACATGAAGCAAGCCATGTTTTTTTACATACCCCATACTTTGCTTATGACCCTAATCAGATAACTTTAATGGATTTGCTGGGTGAAGGAAAAGAAGCTGCAATGATACAGTGCAGGGTTGATACGAAAAAGATGAATTGTGAACAGCAGGCGGTCTGGACAGACAAAGAGTGGATGGAGTGGCAGGCCAATGCATTATCTTCTGCAATTTTAATGCCTAAGGCAATGGTTCATAAACTTGTGAGGGCTCTCCGGCAAAAGCCAGGATTTTCTCAGAAAAAAGAAATTCAAAGATGCTATATTGAAGCGGATACAGTTTCACAAGTTTTTAACGTGTCCTTTCAGGCAGCTACGATCCGGTTAAAAGAGTTGGGAATTATTCGGCAAGAAATTTGTATGACACAGCAAGTCCTTTGTTTTATGAGGGAGTAGTTCACCTATAAGGATATGGCGGGTTTCTTAAGAAGCCCGCAAAATTTTTAATCTTTATGTTCGCTAGTTAGCGAACAAGTAAATGAAGAAGGGGGATTGATACAGTGGAAGAATTTCAAATGGATATCCATTTAAGCTGTCCGTGGTGTGGTGGTAGCGAAATATTGGTAGATCACCGTACCAAGGCTACGATTTCTGTTCAGTGTGCAAAATGCAGAAAGATTTACAAAGCCTATCTGGACTTATTAAAAACAGAAAAATCTAAAGCCCAGAAACGTATGGGATGAAGAAGATAGAAAAGCTGACTGACCGTAGGGACAATTCAATAGTCACCAATAAGGGTCGGAGCTGACTGTAAATGTTTACAGTTATGCTCTGATCCTTTTTTTATTTCTATCAGCTACTTTTTACACTTTCTTATATGTAAACGGAGAATAAACGAGTAGATAAAAGTTTTGCGAAAAAGTTTTTTAAAGCGGTCAAAAGGTGTCCGGTTTAACCAATAAATTAAAGCCACGGAGCAAGGGAAAGGAGGTGTGACACGATGAGACCCAATGAACGAAGGGCGGCGATCTTCGATGCACTGTGCATTAGACGCCAGGATACAGTAGAAAATCTGGCGTCTGAGTTTGGCGTGAGTGAGAAAACCATCCGGCGTGATATTGAGGAACTATCGTGTTCATACCCAATTGAGACAGTTCGTGGCAGATATGGTGGCGGTGTGAAGGTAGCAGATTGGTACCATCAAAACCGGAAGACGCTCTCACCGGAACAGGCAGAACTTTTGAAAAGGCTGGCCCCCTCTTTGGAAGGAAATGACCTTGATGTTATGAACAGTATCATTTCCCAATTTTCTCCCTATTAAATCCAGAATACGGGAACACCCCCGAATGATTATGAAAGGTACAGGTGAATGACGATGAAAAAAATTTATATTTGTTCTCCCTATCGTGGTGATGTTGAGAGGAATGTAGCGCTTGCAAAAGCCCATGCTCGGTTTGCGGCCCGTTGCGGATATTGCCCTGTGGTTCCGCATTTGATGTATCCGCAGTTTCTAAAGGATTCTGATCCGGATGAGCGGATTCTCGGTATTACGCTCGGTGTAGAATTGATGAAGATTTGCGATGAGGTGTGGATTTTTGAAAGCACAATCAGTAATGGTATGGCGTTTGAATTGGAGCATGCCAGCAAGCTGGGAATTCCGGTACGCCTCTACTCTGATGATGGCAGCCGGATTTATCCGGAAACCATGATGATTGATGACCGCATCACGGATGCGTTCCGTCAGGCAGTATACAAACTGAGATTTGCTTAAGAAAGGATGTCACATATGAATGAAATTTATAAGACCCTCGCAGAAGGGTATGAAAAGCTGGCCGCTGGTTATCGTGCTTTGGCAGAAGACCAGAAGGATGAAAAAGTAGAGATGGCTGTTCCGGCTGAACCAGAGAAGAAAGAAATTTCCATTGAAGAAGTGCGGGCAGTTTTGGCAGCCAAGACTCAGGCTGGAAAGCGCCGGGAAGTGAAAGAACTGCTTTTGAAATATGATTCCGGGAAACTCTCTGGCGTGAAGCCGGAAAACTATGCAGCCCTTATGACTGATGCGGAGGCGCTCTGATGGGCGCTCATGCAAGGTTCTCTCCATCGGCGGCAAACCGCCTCATCCATTGCCCACCTTCTCTGGTGCTGGGCGAGGCATTTCAGGATGAGGAGAGTCCTTATGAGGCAGAAGGTTCCGCTGGCCATGCACTGGCAGAACATCTGATCAAAAAGCACCTGAAGCAGCAAACTCGCCGTCCGGTCTCTGATTACTATTCCGATGATCTGTTAGAAGCGGTAGATGATTATGTCAGTTTCGTAGTCGGTGAAATCGAAGCTGCCCGGAAGGAATGCCCTGATCCGATTTTCTCTGTAGAACAGAGGGTGGACGTTTCTGATTATGTGCCGGATTGCTTTGGCACAGCGGATATGGTGATCGTGACGGACAAGCTGGTACACATCATTGATCTGAAGCTGGGAAAAGGCGTTCCGGTGTATGCGGAGAAAAATCCACAGCTGATGATCTATGGGCTTGGCATTCTCGATATGGCCGAGATGCTCTTTCCGATAGAGACTGTTCGTCTGACCATTTTTCAGCCGAGACTTTCTAATTCCAGCACATGGGAGATTGCTCCAGAGGATCTGAAAGCATGGGGAAATGAAGTGCTGCGACCCGCCGGAAAATTGGCCCTGAAAGGCGAAGGATACCTAAGCGCTGGAAGCTGGTGTCGGTTCTGCAAAGCACGATTTACCTGCAGGCAGAGAGCTAAGGAAAATCTGAAGCTGGCCCAGATGGAGTTTAAGGAACCTGCACTTCTTACAGATGAAGAAATAGCGGAAGTGCTGAAGCAGGCGGATGAACTTTCTAAATGGGCAGCAGATATCTATGCCTACGCACAGGATCAGGCGATTGTCCATCATAAGCAGTGGGACGGTTTCAAGCTGGTAATGGGAAAGAGCAATCGGAAATACACCTCGGAAGAAGAGGTGGCTGCTGCCGCAAAAGCTGCAGGCTATACCGATATTTATAAACACACACTGCTGGGAATTACCGATATGGAGCGCCTGATGGGCAAAAAGGAGTTTTCCCGTATCCTCGGCGCTTTGGTGTATAAGCCCGCTGGGAAGATAACGCTTGTACCAGAGTCGGACAAGCGGGAAGCCATTCAAACATCAACCGCAGAAGCGGATTTTCAGAAGGAGGACTAACCTATGTCTAAAAATATGAACCCTACAAAAGTAATCGTACCCTGCCGTTTTTCCTATCTGCACTGTTGGGAGCCGGATTCCGTCAATGGCGGCGATCCCAAGTATAGTGTCTCGGCCATTATTCCGAAGAGCGACACGAAAACCATCAACGCTATCAAGGCTGCCGTAGAGCAGGCCAAGAAGGACTCCATTTCCAAATGGGGTGGGAAGATCCCGACCAATCTGAAGCAGCCTCTTCGGGATGGTGATATCGATCGCCCGGATGATGAAGCCTATGCGAACAGCTATTTCTTCAATGCGAACAGCCGTCAGGCACCTCAGGTGGTGGATTCCCATGTACAGCCGATTCTGGATCAGAGCGAAGTGTATTCCGGCTGTTATGGAAAGATCAGTGTGACCTTCTACGGATATAACTCCAACGGAAACCGTGGGATCGCAGCTGGACTCGGCAATATCCAGAAACTTCGTGACGGGGAGAGCCTTGGTGGACGCACCACAGCAGCAGAAGATTTTGAAACGGAAGAAGACGAGGATTTCCTTTCTTGATTATATTGGCGGGTGGTTTTCCACCCGTCTCTACATAAAAATATCCATTTGTTTGAAACAATTTTGCAAATAAAGGAGGGAAATTTTATGCCTATCCTGTCAATAGATATTGAAACTTATTCGGATGTGGATCTAACCAAATGCGGCGTGTATGCCTATTCGGACAGTCCTAATTTTGAAATTTTACTCTTTGCTTATGCATTTGATGAGAAGCCGACTCAGATTGTGGATTTTGCCTGTGGAGAACAGCTTCCAGAGAGGGTACTGGCTGCTTTGGAAGATCCGGCAGTTACAAAAGTAGCGTTTAACGCTCAGTTTGAGCGTACCTGTATCTCTAAGTATCTGGGACGGAGATTCTCCCCTTTTGGATGGCAGTGTACGGCCGTCCAGTCTGCCATGCTTGCCCTTCCCCTTTCCTTGGATAACGTGGGTGAAGTCCTGAATATTCAGAGAAAAAAGCTGAAGGAAGGTACTGACCTTGTCCGGTTCTTCTCCATGCCATGTAAGCCCACGATAGCCAACGGTGGCCGGACTCGGAACCGGCCAGAGGACGCACCGGAGAAATGGGAACGGTTCAAAACTTACTGCATCCGGGATGTGGATGCGGAGCGGGAGATCCGGCAGAAACTGTGGAAATTTCCAATCCCGAAATCGGAGATGGAACTGTACCGGATGGATCAGGAGATCAATGATCGGGGGATTCTGGTGGATCAACAGCTGGTGGAGAATGCAGTTCTCTGTGATAACCAGTACCGCCAGATGGTCATGACCAGAGCCTATGAACTGACCGGGCTTTCCAATCCCAACTCCCCGGCGCAGATTAAGGGTTGGCTTTCCGAGCATGGCGTGGAAGCGGAGAAGCTGGATAAAAAGACGGTCAAAGGGTTGATTTCGGAAACGGATGGAGAAGTACTGGAAGTATTGAAACTCCGGCTTTTGATGGCAAAGACCAGTGTAAAAAAGTATGAAGCCATTGAGCGCTCCGTCTGCTCGGACGGTCGGGTGCATGGCCTGCTCCAATTTTATGGAGCGAACCGCACGGGGCGCTGGGCCGGACGCTTGGTGCAGGTACAAAACCTCCCCCAGAACCACATCCCGGATTTGGAGCTTGCCCGTACCCTTGTGAAAGAACAGCGCTTTGAAGATCTGGATCTGCTATACGATTCCACGCCAGAGGTTCTGTCGGAACTGATCCGGACGGCCTTTGTACCAAAGCCCGGATGCCGGTTTATCGTAGCAGATTTTTCAGCA
This sequence comes from Drancourtella sp. An12, assembly GCF_002160935.1. Taxonomy (NCBI): domain Bacteria; kingdom Bacillati; phylum Bacillota; class Clostridia; order Eubacteriales; family Oscillospiraceae; genus Drancourtella; species Drancourtella sp. An12. The sequence goes on from NZ_NFLO01000001.1 coordinate 272,601, forward strand.
ATTGAGGCAAGAGTCCTGGCGTGGTTCGCCGGGGAGCAGTGGCGGCTGGATACTTTCGCAGAGGGCGGAGATATTTATTGCGCTTCCGCATCGAAGATGTTCGGCGTCCCGGTGGTGAAACATGGCGTGAATGGGCATCTCCGCCAGAAGGGAAAAATCGCCGAGTTGGCACTGGGATACGGCGGTGCTGTGGGAGCGCTCACCTCGATGGGGGCATTGGATATGGGACTTCAGGAGGAAGAACTGCAGCCGCTGGTGAGCCAGTGGAGAAATTCTAATCCACATATCACAAAGTTCTGGTGGGAGGTGGATACAGCGGCAGTAAAGGCCGTGAAGGAGCGGACGGAGGTGGCAATGGGAAAACTGTGTTTTACTTACCGATCCGGCATCTTATTTGTCACCCTCCCCTCTGGCCGGAAGCTCTCTTATATCAAGCCCCGGATAACACAGAACCGCTTTGGAAGGGAGAGCCTTTCCTATGAGGGTGTCGGGGAAAGCAAAAAGTGGATGCGGATTGAAACATACGGCCCGAAGCTGGTGGAGAACATCGTGCAGGCTACGGCCCGTGATCTTTTGGCGCTGGCCATGCTCCGGCTTAGGAATCAAGGATTTGACATTGTGATGCATATCCACGATGAGGCTGTATTGGAAGTCCCAGAGGGCGTCTCCGGGGTAGAGGAGATCTGCAAGATCATGTCGGAGCAGCCGGATTGGGCGGCGGGCCTGCCCCTCCGTGCGGACGGTTACGAGTGTGCGTTTTATAAAAAAGATTAGAGGAGGATGCGCTATGGGGATCAGTTATAAGAATGGATCAGGATGTCCCGATCCGACAGCCTATTATGCTGTACAGCATATGGAAGCGGAAGAAAAGAGATTACACATCCGGTATCCGACCGGGCAGATGGTTTTGGAAATTGAGCGTTTCTTCCCCTGTACCGTTGCAAAAGCAAAGAAACTCTCTCTGTTGCTCCGGCGGTACTGTGAAAAATCAGAAAAGGAAAAACTGCGGCAGTTTCTGGTGAAACAAGAGATGAATTACCGCTCCCGGATAAAGGCGTATCAGAACCGGGAGAAAAAGACGGAAGATGAATCGGAAAAGCGGGAACTGCAGCGCTGTATCCGGGAGTGTGAAAGGATACTGCGGAGGATAGGAAGAAACATGGAAATCTTGATGGAGGAGGGAACCGAATGATCCGACTGAGTATTGGTAACTCCAGAATGGAGAAACACTGGAACCTTGTGGAGATGGAATTGTCCGAGTTTAGAGACCGGATCTTCCGCACCCAGAGGACTGCCGAGACGGTGGAGCAGTACCGGAAGCTGGGGAAAGCGAAGCAGGATGAGATTAAGGATGTGGGTGGTTTTGTCCTTGGCACATTAAAGGGCGGCCGCCGGAAGAAGGACTGTGTGATTACCCGGTCGGGGCTGTCGCTGGATATGGACTATGCAACAGAAGATATCATCGATCAGATCGAGATGTTCTTTTCTTTTCAGTGTTATGTGTATTCCACGCATAAGCATACACCGGAAAAGCCAAGACTCCGTCTCATCATCCCTCTGTCCCGTGAGGTGACACCGGATGAGTACTGCGCTGTTTCCAGAAAAGTTGCGGAAGAGATCGGGATTGAACTGTTTGATGATACCACTTATGAGCCGAGCAGGCTGATGTACTGGCCTTCCACCTCTTCCGATGGGGAGTTCGTGTTCCGGGAGATCACGGGAGACCTGCTCGATCCGGATAAGGTTCTTGCTAAATACACGGACTGGCACAATACAGCGGAGTGGCCAGTGTCCAAACGGCAGCAGACCATTGTCCGCAGGGATATGAAAAAACAGGCTGATCCTCTGGAAAAGCCGGGAGTGGTCGGAGCGTTCTGCCGTGCCTACAGTATCACGGAAGCGATGGATACTTTCCTGACCGATGTGTATAAACACAGCGCTATGTCCGGCCGATATGACTACATTCCTGCTGACTCGCAGGCCGGTGTCGTGATCTATGAAGACCGTTTCGCATACAGCCACCATGCCACTGATCCGGCCTGTGGAAAACTGATGAATGCGTTTGATGTTGTCCGTATTCACAAGTTTGGAGGATTGGATGCAAAGGCAAGTGAAGATACCGATCCGGCGAAGCTGCCATCCTTTAAGGCCATGCAGGAATTTGCTATCCAAGATCAGCGGGTGAAAGCCCAGCTTGCCAAGGAGCGGACGGAGGCGGCGCAGGCCGAGTTTACGGAGGAAGATGCAGAGAACTGGCAGACTCTTCTGGAATTGGACAAGCAGGGTAAGGTAAAAGACACGCTTACCAATATTGCCCTGATTCTTCGGTACGACCCGAAGTTGAAGAACATCGTCTTCAACGAGTTTAAGTGCATGGTGGATGTGATTGGGCCATTGCCGTGGCGGCAGGTGAAACCCGGCTGGGGTGATACGGATCTTTCCTGTGCCAAGCTGTATTTTGAGCGTGTCTATGGGATCTGGTCACCGACAAAGTTTAAGGACGCCTTGCTGGCCGTGGTATCTGCGGAGAGGCTCTATCACCCCATCAAAGAATACTTTTCTACCCTGCAGTGGGACGGGACAGAGCGGCTGGATACACTCTTGATCGACTATCTGGGTGCGGAAGATACAACCTACATCCGTGCTGTTACCCGGAAAACCTTTACCGCTGCGGTAGCCAGAGTGTATGAACCGGGGATCAAGTTTGATTCCATCCTTGTGCTGAACGGCCCGCAGGGGATCGGGAAATCTACCCTGTTTGCCCTGCTGGGAAAAGACTGGTATTCAGACAGCCTTTCCATTTCTGATATGAAAGATAAGACCGCCGCTGAGAAGCTGCAGGGATATTGGATTCTGGAACTGGGAGAGCTGGCCGGGATCAAGAAGGTGGATGTGGAGACCGTGAAATCTTTTGTTACCAGAACGGATGATAAGTTCCGGCAGTCCTATGGCGTGGCTGTGGAGAGTCATCCCAGATCCTGCATCATTGTGGGAAGTACCAACTCCGAGGGAGGCTTTCTGCGGGACATTACCGGGAACCGGCGCTTCTGGCCGGTACATGTTTCCGGGCATGGCCGGTTCCACCCGTGGGAACTGCAGGAGGTGGATCAGGTCTGGGCAGAGGCATTGGAGCGTTATCACAATGGAGAGGAATTGTATCTGAAAGGCCGGGTGGCGGCAGATGCTTATGTCATGCAGCAGGATGCGATGGAGTCCGATGACCGGGAAGGCGTGATCGCAGAGTATCTGGAGACGCTGCTCCCTGCGAACTGGGATCGGATGGATCTATACCAGCGGAGAAGTTTCCTCGGCGGCAGCGAGTTTGATGGTACGCCCACGGCGGGAACCGTGCGCCGGGAGAAGGTCTGCATCATGGAAATCTGGTGTGAGTGCTTTGGAAAGGAGCGCCAGAACCTGAAACGGACGGATTCCTATGAGGTGGAATCCATCCTGATGAAGATTGGTGGCTGGGAGCCGATACAGGGACTCAAAAGCGGAAAAACCCGTTTTCCCCTTTATGGCCCACAGAAGACATTCGTGCGATGCAAGGAACAGCCGGATTAAGTTGGGAACGTTCCGTTGTATCTTTGGAGACTCAGGGAACACAGGTCTGGAACAGGCAAAACCCCTTTGAAATCAAGCGGTTGGCGATAGCCTGTTCCTATGTTCCTAAGAAAAACCATATTGAGGATAAAAGATAGAAAAATATATAGAAATAGGCACACGTATATACGTGTACGCGCGTATAGGATTTTTGGTACTGGGAACAGCACTAAGGAACAGGAGGTTTTTTTCGTGAGGGAAAGTGTCGTAGAAAAGAAGTTCGCTGCGGAGGTAAAAAAGCGTGGTGGGCTGGCTGTCAAATTCGTCTCCCCCGGATTCAATGGGGTGCCCGACCGCTTGGTTCTCTTCCCCGGAGGAAGGATGGCCTTTGTGGAATTGAAGGCTCCGGGAGAAACCATGCGGCCCTTGCAGCAGTACCGGGCAAGGCAGCTGGCCGCATTGGGCTTTCGTGTTTATACCGTGGATCGCAAAGAAATGATTGGAGGGATTTTGGATGAAATACAGACCACATAACTATCAACAGTACGCAGCAGATTTTATTCTGGAACATCCGGTTTGCTGTCTGATGCTGGATATGGGACTTGGGAAAACGGTGATCACGCTTTCTGCCCTGTGGGAACTGGCATTGGATCGTTTTGATATCGGGAAAATTTTAGTGATTGCTCCAAAGCGTGTGGCCACGGACACTTGGCCGAAGGAGCTACAGAAATGGGAGCATTTAACAGGGCTGACCGCTTCACTGGTTGTGGGGAATCAGAAACAACGGGAAGAAGCTCTTGCCAGTCCGGCATTTTTATATATCATCAATCGGGAAAATGTCAGCTGGCTGGTGCAAAACCACCGTTGGGATTTTGATACGGTGGTCATTGATGAATTATCCAGCTTCAAATCGAATAAAGCAGAACGGTTCAAAGCCATGAAAAAGGTGCGCCCTCTGGTGAACCGGGTGATCGGTCTGACCGGGACACCGGCCCCCAATTCCCTTCTGGATCTCTGGCCCCAGATGTATCTTCTGGACATGGGGCAGCGGCTGGGCAGATTTATCACCGGATATCGGGAGCGGTTCTTCAAACCGGATAAAAGAAACCGGGAGATCATCTATAGTTACAAACCCCGTGAGGGAGCAGAGCAAGCCATCTATTCCCTGATCTCGGATATCTGCATCTCGATGAAGGCTGTGGATTATCTGGATATGCCGGAATGTATCTACAATCGGGTGAAGGTGGAGATGAACCGGAGAGAGAAAAAAATCTATGATAACTTCTGTCGGGATATGGTAGTGCAGATCGGAGAGGAAGAACTGGATGCGGTCAGCGCAGGTGCTTTGTCCAATAAACTTTTACAGATGGCCAATGGTGCCGTGTATAACAGCGACCGGAAAGTCCTCCCGATCCATGACCGGAAGCTGGATGCTCTGGAGGATCTGGTGGAAGCGGCCAATGGAAAACCACTGCTAGTAGCCTTTTGGTACAAGCATGATCTTTCCCGTATCCGGGAGAGATTCCCGGCGGCTCGGCGCATCGACACTTCGGAAGATATCACGGATTGGAATGCCGGGAAGATCCCTTTAGCACTGATCCATCCAGCCTCTGCCGGACATGGGTTGAATCTTCAAGAGGGTGGCTGCACTATCGTCTGGTTTGGGCTGACATGGTCTCTGGAGCTATACCAACAGCTGAATGCCAGACTCTGGAGACAAGGACAGAAACACACGGTGGTGATCCACCATATCATCACTAAGGATACCCATGACGAGGATGTGATGAAGGCTCTGGAGAATAAAGATATGCGGCAGTCTAGTTTGATAGAAGCTGTCCGTGCAAGGATTGGAGGGTAAGTGATGAGTGAAAGGATAGAAAAAATCATAAAGGAATATCATCGGATGAAGAAGGAGCGAAACTGTCTGGAGCATCAGATCCGGAATTTCAGAGGGATTTCTGAGAAGGAGATGATCGACTCCATGAACTTTCATTCCCCGGAAGGTGAACGGGTTCAGACCAGCAATATTTCCAATAAGCCCGCCTCGATTGCACTGAATTATCATGAACGTATGGAGCGGATCAATCAGGAGTGGTATGAACATCTGGAAAAACAGTATCTGATGCTGGATGAAGAAATCAGGTTCTTTGAGGCGGCGCTGTCAGCCTTAAGTGGCTATCTACCGGAATTTATGGCAGACATGGTGGTTAACGGTTGCACGTGGGATTATCTGTGTGAGCATTATCATATCTCCCGGACGATGGTGGCAAAGAACCGCCGGAAAGCGATCCGGGAACTGGAGGAACTGTATGCGCAGCGAGATGCCGAGATGGTGTCCTATATGCTGAGTTAAGGAGGCGAATATGATGGAATGCAGACGAGGCGATATTTATTTTGTGGACTTTGGCAGAGATACTGAGAGTAGCCTGCAGTGCGGTATCCGCCCGGCTCTTGTGGTCAGCAATAACCGGGCGAATGAAAATTCCCCGGTGATTACGGTAATCCCTCTGACAGGGAGAACATATAAAAGGCCTCACTTCCCTACCCATGTGCTGATCCCGAAGACTTCTGGTACCGGACTAGCCAGAAACAGTATGGCGCTGGCGGAGCAGGTCAGCACTATTGACAAGTCTTGCCTCATGGAGAAAAAAGGAAGTGTTACAGATATGGAAATTATGGCTACTGTTACAAAGGCATTACAGATACAGATTGGAGCTGTGGAGAGATATAATTGATTGCTTTACTTTCAGAGATGCACTTGGTATTATAATAGTAAGCTTGGAATTTGTATTTAATCTGTTATCTATATAATAATTAGCAAAATAAAGAGATGAAGGGAGAAAAGTATGCCGTATAACTATAAGGGAGATTTATACAAAGGAGAAATTGTTAAAAAATTACAGGACATGGGATATAATGTTAAGAGCGTAAATGCTTTAAATAAGATTATGGAAAAAATGGGATTGTTAGTTCATTATGGTAATGGGTGGGGAACTACTGATAAAGGTGCTAGGTTCTCAATGTGGCATAAAGGTGTATTGAATTCTGATGCATGGCACCCTGAAATTGTTGACGAAATCGTTAAATATTTAAAGAATAACTAGTATTCGATGAACAAAATGCTAAGTTGTATAATTGAAAGGATGGTAGAAATGAAAAATTATACTGTGGCTTCTAAGATTACATTAGGAATATGCTTTTGTTTCATTATTTGTGCTGTGGTAAATGGATTTACTGGATTTATAAATACAAGAATCTCAATTGGTGCAACACTAATCTGCATTATTGGGTTTAGTATAGCCATATTTGCGATTACAATAATGGAGAATGAAAGGCAAAAGAGAAAAGCAAACGAATCTTAAATTGTTCTGCTAATTGGTTTACTAAAGGTGTACTGTTTTTTCAGATCCTCTGTGCTATCATTATAATTGCCGAAATAAGACAGGGCTTGGAGTGCAAACTTCAGGTCCTTTTTTCGTGGCCGGGCGGGGCTTTATCCTTTCACCCGTCTGTACATAGAAGGGAGTGGAAGCGTATGGATACAGAGAAGATGCGGGCAGCATTGTTATATCTGAAGAAAAAGAAGCCGGAACTGACCGTGCAGCAGTACCGCACGATCAAAGGGCAGATCCTTGCCGGTGATGAGGATGGTGCGATCCGTGGCATTGACCGGGTGGTGGAACGGAACCGGAGAGGATGTGGGTATCATGCCATGTAGGCCGAACACCCCGTGCAAGCATCCGGGCTGCGGCAAGCTGGTTCCCTACGGCACCCTGTACTGTGAGGAACACAAACCCTTCCACCAGCACGACAGGAAGACTACCAGTGAGAAAGGATACGGGAGCCGCTGGCAGAAGGCAAGGGCTGTGTACCTGCGGTCTCATCCCCTTTGTGTGAGGTGCCTTGCCAAAGGACGTTATGTGAAGGCAACGGTTGTGGATCATATCATTCCTCATCGGGGAGATCGGAAATTGTTCTGGGATCGGGACAATTGGCAGGCTCTTTGCAAATCCTGCCACGATTCCAAAACGATGACAGAGGACAGATACGAGGAATTTCACTACCCGGAGGGGCGGTCGAAATCTCTGTGACTTTGCTGCCAAAAGACCGGCGCCCCCTCAAACGTGAATTTCTGCGAAATTAAAGAGGGGGGATACCTGCCGGGGCAAAGAAAATACGAAAAATTTTTGACAGGCGGCGAGAAAAGATGCGGATTTCCTGCATCTGAGCTGCTTGCCAAACAGAATATCATTTGCCAAAAAGTTAAATTTTAGGCTGGGAAACTTATCCGCAAAGGTGGGTTTTCCAGCTTTTTCTTTTGAAACCATTTAGCGAAAGGATGTGAAGCAATGACCGATTTTCAGGCAAAACAGATACGGGAATTACGGCTTCGGGGCGCTGGATATAAATCCATTGCTTCCGCTGTCGGACTTTCCAGAGATACTGTCCGGAATTATTGTAAGAGTCACGGACTGGACGGATACGCCTCTGCCCTTGTTTTGAATGTGAAAGAACAGATGGAAAGCGGAACGGCGTGTCTTTGCTGCGGCAAAGAACTGATCCAGCCTTCCACCGGAAGGAAACGGAAGTTCTGCTCAGACAAATGCAGGCGGGAATGGTGGTCAGCCCATCCGGAAGCTATCAAGCGGAAAGAGACCGCTTTTTATGAAGCAACCTGCGCTTATTGTGAGAAAACATTCCGGTCATATGGAAATAAGAACCGCCGGTACTGCTCCCATGAATGTTATGTGAGGGATCGGTTCTGGAGGAAAGAAGAAGGACGGGAGCCTTATGTCGGCCCCGATGATCGTAAGGAGGTACAGGCATGAGTGCGATGGAATGGAAAACCTTGCCCGTGGACGCTTTGCGTCCGGCGGCATACAATCCCCGTAAAAAACTGAAAGCCGGGGATAAGGAATATGAGAAGATTAAAAACTCTATTTTGGAATTTGGCTATGTGGAGCCGATCATTGTCAATTATGATATGACCGTGATCGGCGGACACCAGCGTCTGACGGTGCTGAAAGACTTGGGATATACAGAAGTCCAGTGCGTTGTGGTTCATATTGAAGATGAGCATAAGGTAAAAGCGTTGAATATCGCCCTGAATAAGATTACGGGTGCTTGGAATGAGGAACTGCTGGCAGACTTGCTGGTGGATCTGCAAAGCGTGGACTTCAATACTGACCTGACGGGCTTTGAGGCTCCGGAGATCGAGCAGCTGTTTTCTAAAGTTCATAACAAGGACATTAAGGAAGATGACTTCGATGTAGAAGAAGAATTAAAAAATCCGCCGATCTCTCGGAAAGGTGATATCTGGTTCCTAGGCAGGCACCGTGTGATCTGTGGAGATTCTACGCTTCCAGAGACATACACGAAACTCATGGAAGGGCGGAGAGCCAATCTGGTTCTTACCGATCCGCCCTACAATGTAAATGTAGAAGAAACCGCTGGAAAGATCCAGAATGACAACATGCCGGATGAGGATTTCTATAAATTCCTGTTTGCAGCATTTGTAAATATGGAACAGAACATGGAAAATGATGCATCCATCTATATGTTCCATGCGGATTCCAAAGGACTGATCTTCCGGCAAGCGTTCCATGATGCCGGATTTTATCTGTCCGGCTGCTGTATCTGGAAGAAGAATGCTCTGGTATTGGGACGTTCCCCATACCAGTGGCAGCACGAGCCGTGCCTGTTTGGCTGGAAGGTCGGTGGGAAGCATCAGTGGTACTCCGACCGGAAGCAGACCACCATCTGGGAATATGACCGTCCGAAGTCCAGCAAGGAGCATCCGACCATGAAGCCAGTGGCACTGATGGCTTATCCGATCCAGAATTCCTGTATGAGCAATTGCATCGTTTTAGATCCATTTCTGGGATCTGGCTCTACCCTGATCGCCTGCGAAGAAACTGGGAGGATATGCTATGGGGTAGAGCTGGATGAAAAGTTTTGTGATGTGATTGTGAAGAGATATGTAGAGAAAACAGAGTCTGGTGATCAGGTATCTGTTCTCCGAGATGGTGAGAAGATCCCCTATTCACAGCTTTCTAAAGACGAGGAAGAAATCCCTCTGTTTTAATATCTTCGTAAAATGGAAAATAGGACTTGCTATTTTTGCCTTTTAGAGTGATTAATGTACTACCAAAACGAAGGAGGCAAAATCAATGAGGATTGAAACCAAAACAGACAACCGGAGAAAGATGGTGCAGGACATCGCAGAATTTACAGGAGAAGAACTGCACTATGTGGGGCCTCCCACCTTTTCCTACACAGTGGGCCGCCTTACCATTGACCGGGACGGCGTGATCACAAGCGAGACAGAGGAAGGAGAAGATTTTCTGACACAGTTTTTGCAGGAGAAAGGCTATCTGGAAGACCCTGTGGATGAAGTGAAAATTGAGATCCCGGCAGATACCGGAGAGGGGAAATTTTTGCAAAACTTACTTTTTATGATCCATGCACGGGCTTATTTGCTCAACCGGATCACAAGGTATGAGACCTTTGCGGTTAGCGATTCCCTGTTGGAAAAGCTGGAGCAGCTTTCGGAGGAGAATGCCGGGGAGAATTTACAGACCATTCTGTCAACGGATACGGCGGCCCTGAAGGGGCTTTCGGTGGAAGAAGGCAAAGTGATCTTTACTTTCCCCCTTTCGCCTGACAGTGCGAAAAATAAAGCATATTCCGAATTGGCGGCAAAGATTGTCACAAAAGCGAAGGAAGCCAAGAGAGTCAGCGCCACTCCGGTGGTGGAAGAGAATGAAAAATATTATCTTCGTATCTGGCTGGTACAGCTTGGCCTGGCTGGTACGGCGAATAAGGAGTCAAGGAAGGCTCTGCTGGCTGGTTTGAAAGGACACACGGCTTTCCGGACAAAAGAGGAGGCGGAAAAATTCAGCATTATCCAGAAGGAAAGGCGTGCCGCTGTGAAAGCAGCGCAAATGAACAATCAGGAAAGTGAAACGCTCGGAGGGAATGCATGATGGAAGATACCTTATCGAAAACGGCACAGGCAAAAAAACTTCTGCTTGAATTTTGGAGTGATTTTCAACCGCATTCCGTCCATGAGTTCCGGGATTATTTGAAGAAAAATAATATTACAATAGTTGACCGTACTCATATCAGCAGCGCTGTTTATACGGCAACCCAGCAAGACATCTTGGTACGTGTGGATCGGGGAAACTACCAGGCGGGAATAAACTTTCATGAAGATATAGAAATTCCTATGAAAAAGATGGCTGGTATCCAGTCTGTTCTCCTGCAGACAAAACGTGTGTTGTCCATTCCTATCAATATTGTGGAGCTTACCCCTAAAGAACGGGAACTGATACCAAGGCTACAGGAGTTATATCAGGAATGCGAAAGAATGTTGGAGGAACTGGAGAAAGATGAAGACGAAAATGAAGTTTCCAAAGGAAGAGATTGTTGATTGCATCCGTAAGCAACTGTAAAAACACACAAATTTTTTCGCTGAAGATTGTGCAATATATGCCTCAGAATTGACTTGCTATTATCGGCCTTCAGAGCGAATATGTGTACTACCAAAAGGGAAAACACACAAAACGAAATGGAGGATTTTATAATGAATGAGAAAGTTGCAAGACAGATTGAGGAAATGAAGAAACAGACCATCGGAGTTGAGGTGGAAATGAACAACATTACCAGAGAGAAAGCTGCAAGAGTGGCAGCCAGATACTTTGGAACCCATCGTTATGAGAACACTGCAAGCCGCAACGGATACAGCACATGGTCAGCATGGGATGCACAGGGCCGGGAATGGAAATTTCAGAAGGACGTCAGCATTGCAGGACTGGATAGCGAAAAATGCGAAATGGTTACTCCGATTTTGACCTACTCGGATATAGAAACTTTACAGGAACTGATCCGGCAGCTGCGCCACGCAGGAGCAAAGAGCGATGCCACCAGAGGATGCGGTGTTCACATCCATATCGGAGCCAAAGGCCATACACCGCAGACGCTCCGCAACCTGGCAAACATCATGGCCAGCCACGAAAGCCTGATTGCAGATGCTTTGAATCTTGATCATGGCAGGATGAGACGCTACTGCCGGACGGTTGATCCACGGTTTCTGGAACAGGTCAACCGCAGAAAGCCAACTACGATGACACAGCTTGCCGATATTTGGTACAGTAGCCACGATGCAAACTGCAGCAGGAGCCACCACTACAATGACAGCCGTTACCATATGCTAAACTACCATGCAACATTTACAAAAGGGACGGTCGAATTCCGGCTTTTCCAGTTCGATGAGCCCACAGGAGAACGCAGGGGCGGGCTTCACGCAGGACAGCTTAAGAGTTACATTCAGCTTTGCCTTGCACTGAGCCAGATGGCTAAGACTTTAAAAACAGCCAGCCCGAAACCACAGCAGAATGAAAATCCAAAATACGCCATGCGGACTTGGCTCCTCCGGCTGGGATTTATCGGGGATGAATTCAAAACTGCCAGGGAAATCCTGACGAAGAGACTGGCAGGAGATACAGCCTTTAGACACGGACGGGAAGCTGCTTGAAGGAATTAGCCTCCTGCCACCTTATGAACCGCTTCGGCGGTCTTAAGGTGGTAGAAGGGTAATCCCTTCGGAAAGGATGGATACTAAAATGAAAAAAAGATACTACATTGCTTATGGCAGCAACTTAAACATCCGGCAGATGAGGATGCGCTGCCCTTCTGCACGGATCATCGGGACTTCTGAGATCCCGGATTATGAATTGATTTTTAAAGGAAGTAAGACCGGATCTTATCTGACGATTGAGCCAAAGAAAGGCAGCTGGGTTCCGGTTGCAGCGTGGGAAGTAAGTGCCGAGGATGAGCAGGCGCTGGATCGCTATGAGGGATTTCCTACTTTTTATTACAAGAAAGAAATGCTCCTTCCGATCAAGGGAATCCGAAGCGGAAAAATCCGGCCGCGGAATACATTCGTGTACATCATGCATGAGAATAGAGTATTAGGCGTGCCGAGTAATTTTTATATGCAAACATGCTTAAGTGGCTATAAAAGTTTTGGGTTTGATCCTAAATTTTTGCATGAGGCCTATGACAGGAGCAGGGAGGTGGAAAGATGATCGGTTCAAAAAGATGGGCAAAGCAAAGCTGGCGCAGAGGCAGGGGGCCTTACAGTTTAAGGGGAGAATTAAAGTTTTCAATAAAAAAGAATAAGAGATATTTCAATCGGCAGGTTTGCCGTTGTACTACAGATCTGCCAAATGGAAATACATATCGGAAACTGGCAGGAGAAAAAGTGTGGGATTATGTAGTGTGATATAAGGAGTTCGTCATGAAAGAAATAAGTATTACCCAGATTAAAATCTGCCCACGATGCGGACAGGCATACTACGAGGCTCCTGCTCTTTCCAGAATAGATAATCAAACGCCGATCTGTCCGGATTGTGGAACAAGAGAAGCGTTGGAAAGTATGGATGTTGATCAGGAGGAGCAGGAAGTAATTCTTGCGATTATCCATCGCCAAAGAAGAAATTTATGCTAAGAAATTTTTTATAAAAAATTATGGAGTACGGAAGCCGAGAGGCTTCTGTCTCTTGTTATATATTTTGATGAGGTCGCTACATGGCGGCTTTTTTTATTGCCTATCGGACCAGAGAGGAGGTGGGAGCGATGGCGCAGAGAGGCAGGAAACCGAAGCCGACTGCACTAAAGATGCTGGAGGGGAATCCGGGCGGTCGGCCTTTAAATACAAAAGAACCAAGGCCAGAGAAGAAGGCTCCACGCTGCCCTTCCTGGCTGGAAGATGAGGCAAAAAAAGAGTGGAAGCGTATGGCGAAAGTGTTGGAACAGATGGGACTTCTGACAGAAATGGACATGGCGGCCTTTGCCGGATACTGTCAGGCATATGCCCGTTGGAAGGAAGCGGAGGAATTCCTGACGCAGCACGGCTCTATGGTGCGGACGCCAAATGGCTATCTGCAGCAGGTGCCGCAGGTATCCATCGCCCAGACCAATATGAAGATTATGCTGAAATTTTGTGAGCAGTTCGGTCTGACGCCATCGGCCCGGAGCAGGATCGTTGGCGGAGAGAACAGCGATGAGGAAGATGAAATGGAGAAATTGCTGGAAGGAGGCGGATGTTGATGGATTTTCAATACACACCTTCTCCCTTCATGCTCCCAACTTCCCATTACGATGCGAAGCGGGCGGATCATGCGGTTGCTTTTATCCAGAACCTGAAACACACAAAAGGAAAATGGGATGGGAAACCATTTCTTCTGCTCCCATGGCAGGAGCAGATTGTCCGGGATCTTTTTGGAATCGTAAAAGCCGATGGAAAGCGTCAATTCCGGAGTGCCTATATAGAGATACCAAAGAAGAACGGGAAGTCAGAACTGGCAGCGGCCATCGCACTGTATCTTCTCTATGGGGATGGGGAGGCAAGTGCGGAGGTATATGGCTGCGCCAATGACCGGAGTCAGGCATCTATCGTTTTTGATGTGGCTAAAAGAATGGTAGAGAAATGCCCGGCACTGTTAAAACGGTCAAAGATTGCTGCCGCTACAAAGCGGATCGTCAACTACCGGAATGCCGGGTTTTATCAGGTGCTTTCCGCTGAAACAGGAACAAAACATGGCCTGAATATTTCCGGGCTGGTTTTTGATGAGATCCATGCCCAGCCGAACCGGAAACTCTATGACGTCATGACCAAAGGTTCAGGTGATGCCCGTGAGCAGCCACTGTTTTTTATCATTACTACGGCTGGTACGGATAAGGAGAGCATCTGCTATGAACTGCATACCAAGGCGCTGGATATCATGAATGGCCGGAAATCGGATCCTTCTTTTTACCCGGTGATCTACGGCCTGAGTGATGAGGATGACTGGAACGATGAGAAAAACTGGTATAAAGCGAATCCGTCTCTGGGATACACCATCAGTATCGACCGTGTCCGGGACGCCTACCGGGAGGCTTTGGATAATCCGGCAGAGGAGAATGTATTTAAACAGCTGCGCCTGAATATCTGGACAAACTCAGCGGTGGCGTGGATACCGGAGCATATTTATGACAGGGGAAATCAGAAGATTGATTATACTTCCCTTCTGGGCCGGGACTGCTATGCCGGACTTGACCTTTCTTCTACCTCAGATATTACAGCGTTGGTGCTAGTGTTTCCTCCGAGGACGGATGGGGAGAAATACATCGTTCTCCCTTTTTTCTGGCTGCCGGAGGAAACACTGGAACTTCGCTGCCGTAGGGATCATGTTCTTTACGATGTATGGGAGCGGCAAGGTTATATCCTTACTACAGAAGGAAATGTGATTCATTACGGTTTTATTGAACGGTTCATCGAGCAGCTGGGAGAAAAGTATCACATCATTGAAATTGCTTATGACCGCTGGAATGCCACACAGATGGTGCAGAACTTAGAGGATATGGGCTTTACCATGGTTCCCTTTGGACAGGGATTTAAAGATATGTCCCCGCCATCGAAAGAACTGTACAAGCTGCTGATGGAAGGAAATATCATCCACGGCGGTAATCCGGTTCTCAAATGGATGGCCCAGAATGTGGTGATGCGGCAGGATCCGGCGGGCAATATTAAGCCGGATAAAGAAAAATCTGTGGAAAAAATCGATGGGATTGTGGCGTTGATTATGGGACTGGATCGTTGTATTCGTAGTTCACCGCCAAGCAGTGTTTATGATACAAGAGGCATTCTCTTTATTTAGAAAGGGGCATGAGTGTTATGGGAATCTTATCAAGTTTATTCCGGTCAAGGGATAAACCGTCTGACCGGACATCCGGCAGCAGTTATAGTTTCTTTATGGGAGGAAGTACCTCCGGAAAGCGGGTGAATGAGCGGACGGCCATGCAGATGACGGCGGTGTACTCCTGTGTAAGGATTCTGTCGGAGGCAGTGGCCAGCCTGCCCCTGCAGTTTTACCGGTATACGGATGACGGCGGGAAAGAGAAGGCGGTAAACCATCCCCTCTATTTCCTGCTTCATGACGAGCCGAACCCGGAGATGACTTCTTTCGTATTCCGGGAGACGCTGATGACGCACCTGCTTTTGTGGGGCAATGCTTATGCCCAGATCATCCGGAACGGGAGGGGCGAAGTGATCGCCCTGTACCCGCTGATGGCGGACCGGATGTATGTGGATCGGGATGAGAAAGGGCAGCTGTATTATGAGTACACGTTGAGTTCTGATGACGCGCCGACCATGAAAGGTTCTGTTGTGCGGCTTTCTCCTTACGAGGTGCTGCATATTCCGGGGCTGGGGTTTGACGGGCTGGTGGGATATTCTCCTATCGCTATGGCAAAGAATGCGATCGGCATGGCCATGGCCTGTGAGGAATATGGGGCGAAATTTTTTGCCAATGGCGCAGCACCGTCCGGGGTGTTGGAGCATCCTGGAACCATTAAGGATCCCAGCCGGGTGCGGGAAAGCTGGCAGAGGACATTTGGGGGCTCCGGTAATGCCAATAAGGTGGCGGTACTGGAAGAAGGAATGAAATATACCCCGATCTCCATTTCGCCGGAGCAGGCACAGTTTTTGGAAACAAGAAAGTTTCAGCTGGATGAAATTGCCCGGATCTTCCGGGTGCCGCCCCACATGATTGGGGATCTGGAAAAATCCTCATTTAATAATATTGAGCAGCAGTCTATGGAATTTGTGAAATATACACTGGATCCCTGGGTGTCCCGATGGGAACAATCCATGGTGCGGTCTTTACTTTCCAGGGAAGAGAAAAAGCAGTATTTTATCAAGTTCAACGTGGACGGCCTGCTGCGTGGGGATTATCAGAGCCGGATGAACGGATATGCCACGGCAAGACAGAATGGATGGATGAGTGCCAATGACATCCGGGAATTGGAAAATCTGGACCGGATTCCGGCGGAGCAAGGAGGAGATTTGTATTTGATTAATGGAAATATGACGAAGTTGGAGGACGCTGGTCTGTTTGCAGCGGCTCCGGCAGGAAAGGAGGATCCGTCCAATGAAAAAGTTTTGGAAGTGGAAGAATCAGGCGGGAACACAGGAACGGACGCTGTTTCTGAACGGAACCATTGCGGAAGAGAGCTGGTATGACGATGAAGTCACACCGGCTCTTTTTAAAGAGGAATTAATGGCAGGAAATGGAGATATTACGGTCTGGATTAACAGTCCAGGTGGTGACTGTGTGGCCGCAGCGCAGATCTATAACATGCTGATGGATTATCCCGGAAATGTGACCGTTAAAATCGATGGGATTGCGGCCAGTGCCGCTTCGGTGATTGCCATGGCAGGCACAAAGGTGCTGATCTCCCCGGTAGGCATGCTGATGATCCATAACCCGGCAACCCTTGCATGGGGAGATTCCGGGGAGATGCAAAAAGCCATTGAGATGCTGGGAAGTGTGAAGGATTCCATTATCAACGCTTATGAAATCAAGACAGGCCTGTCCCGTACAAAGTTATCCCACATGATGGACGCAGAGACTTGGATGGACGCCGGGAAAGCGGTGGAACTTGGTTTTGCCGATGGGATTCTTGCCAGGGCAGAACTGATGGAGGATGTGGAACCGATCACAATGTCCATGCTGTATTCCAAAGCTGCCGTAGTCAATTCCCTGATGGATAAGATCGCGGCGAAATGCATGACAAAACTGAAAACCGAACCTGCAGGCCGCAGCGTAGACAGTCTCTACGAGCGGCTTAATTTATTGAAAAATTAGGAGGACATGACGATGACGATTTTAGAATTGAGAGAAAAGCGGGCAAAGGCATGGGAGGCAGCGAAGGCTTTTCTGGATTCCCACAGGAATGAAAAAGGTGTGCTGTCTGCAGAGGATGACGCTGCCTACACCCGTATGGAACAGGAAATTACAGATCTGGGAAAAGAGATCGCCAGGCTGGAGCGGCAGGAAGCCTTTGAACGGGAACTGTCCCAGCCCCTGAATAAACCTCTGACGGGACGTCCCGTATCAGGCGGTGTGGAAAAAGAAAAGACCGGGCGTGCTTCGGAGGAGTATAAGGCCAACTTCTGGAATGCCATGCGTTCAAAAGTGCCGCTTCCCAGTGTAGTCAATGCTTTAGAGGAAGGGACGGATTCCGAGGGTGGTTATCTGGTCCCGGATGAGTATGAGCGTACCCTGGTGGAAGCCCTGGAAGAGGAAAACGTGTTCCGCCAGCTCGCTAAAGTGATCCGCACTTCCAGCGGGGATCGGAAGATCCCGGTAGTGGCAACAAAGGGAACGGCGTCCTGGATCGATGAGGAAGGGGCGTATACGGAGAGCGATGATTCCTTTGGGCAGGTATCCATCGGGGCTTATAAGGTGGGTACCATGATTAAGGTGTCCGAGGAACTTCTCAATGACAGCGTCTTTGACCTGGAATCTTATATCGCAAAGGAATTTGCCCGCCGGATCGGGGCGAAAGAGGAAGAAGCGTTTTTTACCGGAGACGGTTCCGGGAAGCCTTTGGGTGTCCTTGCGGCTACCGGTGGCGCCGAGACCGGGGTAACCGCAGCATCTTCCACGGCGGTGACAGCAGATGAACTGATGGATCTGTTCTATTCCCTGAAATCTCCGTACCGGAAGAAGGCAGTGTGGGTGCTGAACGATTCTACGATCAAGGCTGTTCGGAAACTGAAGGATTCTACCGGACAGTATCTGTGGCAGCCTTCTCTTGTGGCCGGAACGCCGGATACCCTCCTTGGCAGGCCGGTGAAGACCTCCGCCTACATGCCGGTGATTGCGGCGGGGGCAAAGACGATCGCATTCGGAGATTTCAGCTATTACTGGATTGCGGACCGGCAGGGACGCTCCTTTAAGCGCTTGAATGAACTGTACGCCGCCAACGGTCAGGTAGGCTTTCTTGGATCCCAGAGGGTGGACGGCAAGCTGGTGCTTTCCGAGGCCGTGAAGGTGCTGGCGCAGAAAGCTGGTTCCTGATGGATTGATGTGAGAAAAGGACGGCATCCCCTTGTGTGGGGATGCTGCTGGTAAGGAAGGAGGGCAGGAAGGATGCTGGTGACGCTGGAAGAAATGAAAAATTACCTCCGGGTGGATGACAATGAAGACGATGGGCTGATCACTACGCTTTTGGCGTCAGCGGAACGGATGTGTATGGATATCCTGCGGATAGATGAAGAAAGCAGTCTGCAGGAAGTGGAGAATGGAAAACCGGCGGTGATGTATACGGTGGCTTATCTGTATGAACACCGGGAGGAAGCTGACCACCATGCCCTGACCCTGACGCTGCGCTCCCTGCTCTTTGGAAGCCGGAAGGAGGCGTTTTGATGGAGATTTCCCCTCTGAATGTAAAAGTGACCTTCCAGAAAAACTCCGTAGTTGCGGACAATATTGGAAACCGCAGGAATGTCTGGGAGGATTATTATACCTGCCATGCCACGGTCAGTGGTGAGGGTGGGAATGAAAAGGCCGCCGCCGGATTGACGGTTGTGGATTTTGACATTGCGTTTACCATCCGTTTTTGTAAACGGGCGGCGGAGGTGACGGCGGACGGTTTCCGTATCCTGTTTGGCGGGGAGATTTACAATATCGTGGCCGTGGATCACATGAACTATAGAAAGAAAGCGCTGAAGTTCCGGTGTGAGAAAGCGAGGCGGTAAACA
Source organism: Drancourtella sp. An12 (assembly GCF_002160935.1). Taxonomy (NCBI): domain Bacteria; kingdom Bacillati; phylum Bacillota; class Clostridia; order Eubacteriales; family Oscillospiraceae; genus Drancourtella; species Drancourtella sp. An12. Next base: position 291,736 of record NZ_NFLO01000001.1, read on the forward strand.
TGGGACAGACCGTGCAGATAGGGGATCTGGCGGACGCCATTATGGAGACATTGGAGGAATACGCGGATCTGGCTGCTGAAGATGTGAAACAGGCGGTCCGGGATGCCGGGGAGACGGTAAGGAAGGAGATCCGTGCCAACGCCCCGAAGGATACCGGGGACTATGCGAAAAGCTGGGCGGTGAAGAAATCGAAAGAGACTTCCAACAGTATTACGATGACGGTTTATTCCCGGAATCGTTACTACCTGGCCCATTTGCTGGAATTTGGCCATGCCAAACGAAATGGCGGCCGGGTCGCTGGAAAGAGCCATATTGCTCCGGCGGAAGAAAAGGGAATCCAGCAGTTGGAAGAAGAGGTTGAAAGGAGTCTTAGGGATGGATAGGTTGCTATCAATTTTAAACAATATAGGAGTTCCTTATGCTTATGACCATTTTGCAGAAGGGGAAGCGCCGGATCCGCCTTTCCTCTGTTATCTGCTTCCGGAGAGCGATAATTTTTCCGCAGACGGGAAGGTATATCACAAGTTTACGGAAGTCCGGCTGGAACTGTATACGGATTTTAAAGACCCTGAAGCGGAGCAGAACGTGGAAGATGTTCTGGACGCAGCGGGGATTTTTTATAACAAGTCGGAAACCTGGATTGACAGCGAGAAGCTGTATGAAGTTCTGTACGCTTTTGAAATGCCGACAGAGGGAGATAGTGCTGGGAAAACCGGGAATGAGATGAAGGAGGCTGGAAATGTCTACAAAGAAAAATAAAGTCAAATTTAATATCTGCAACATGCATTACGCACTAATTACGGTGGACGATAACGGAGATGTGACCTTTGGGACACCTGTGGCTATGCCGGGCGCAGTATCCCTGTCCCTGGAGCCAAACGGCGAGCCGTCCAATTTTTATGCGGATGGGTACGCCTATTATACGATCTCCAATAATATGGGTTATGAGGGGGATCTGGAACTGGCCATGGTGCCGGAGAGTTTCCGGACAGATGTGCTGAAGGAATCTCTGGATGACAACAGCGTGCTGGTGGAGAGTGCCAATGTGGAGACAGCGAACTTTGCCCTGCTCTTTGAGTTTGATGGAGATGTGAAGAAGATCCGTCATGTGCTGTATAACTGCTCTGCGGCCAGACCCAACATTGAATCCACAACCAATGAGGAGGAGATTGAGGTGCAGACGGAAACATTGGCCATCACGGCAGCGCCTCTGGCCAATGGGTACGTGAAGGCCCGTACTGGGGACAGCACCACGGATACGGTTTATACGGGATGGTATACGGCAGTGTATCTGCCGGAGGTGACGGACCCGGATACTTCCGGGACACAGCAATCCAATCAGCAGGGAACAGACGATGAGACAGGAGGGGAGACCTTATGAGCATGAAACGGAATATCACGATTGATGGGCAGGAGGTTCCTTTTAAGGCCTCTGCCGCTATTCCTCGGATCTACCGGATGCGGTTCCACCGGGATATTTATAAAGACCTGCGGGATCTGGAAAAAGGGATCGATAAGAACGACCCGGAGAATTCTAACCTGGATCTGTTCTCTTTGGAAATGTTTGAGAACATTGCCTATGTGATGGCAAAGCACGCAGATCCGTCCATCCCGGATACGCCGGAGGAATGGCTGGATGGGTTCAACACCTTTTCCATCTATCAGGTACTGCCCCAGATCATTGAACTGTGGGGGCTGAACACCCAGACGGATGTGCAGGCTAAAAAAAACTTCGCCCGACTGACCGGGAAATGACAACGCCTCTGTTCCTCCTGCGGTGCGTGCAGCTGGGACTGTCCATCAGGGATCTGGATCTTCTGACTATCGGGATGGTGAATGATATGTATGTAGAAAGCCGGAACGATGAGCATAAATATGCGGTGGTTGCCACGCAGGAGGATTTTGACAGGTTTTGAGTGCTTTTACTGGATCGTGAGGCCGTTTTAAATGCGGTAGCGGGTAATATCTTTCCAGTTTGCAGGGAATCCCATTATATCCAAAAGGGAAGATTCGCTGATCTGCCCGCTGTTTTTTATGTACTTATTGATAATACTGATTAATGCATGTTTAAATTCCAGAAAGTCCTGTTTGGGGAGCAGGTAACGGAAAGCGATGACCAGACCGAACAGATCCCGTTTTCCGGAAAGATACTGATTCCCTTTTTTTGGTATATTCAGTTTCTGATGAAGCATTGTATCTGGAAAATCAATCTGGGTCCGGAAAGAATAAAGCCGCTCGTTATGTGCGCATACGTTCCGGAACAGGGTAAGGATTTTCAGGTAACGTTCCAGGTTCTTTTCATTTACGCCTGGAAAATCTTTGCTGATACCGCTTTGCAGTTGGAAGGGGAGCAAGGCGTAAAACCTGGAAATCTGTCCGTAAGTCAGGGTATTGGTCAGCACCCATAGAGGAACGTTATGGTAAACCTTCCGTTGGTGGACAACATAATTATGTTCCGTATTTTTGTTTGCCTGGTAGGATAAGATCTGGATCAGGCGGGTGATATCAGCAGCATTCTTTTTTGTATGATTATAATTCCCAGGAGTGAGGTATGCGGTCTGCTGTTCGCCATGGAGACTGCAAAAACGGTAGGAAACAAGCTGCCGGATTTTACATTCTATTTCACACAAATATTTGAAAACAAGTTCACGCAGGGAAAGATCAAACTGATACAGGGCATAGATATCCTCAAAAGAAGTATTGTTCTGGTAAATACGGGTCATGGGGTTGATGAACGGTGTTTTGTATCCTCCGATCAAGGAAAAATATCCGATATTTTTTAGGATTTCTTTTGCGGTTGCCCGGTCATGAATTTGAAGTTTTTTTTCGTTCTGCAGTTTATCAAGCTGCTGGTCGTATGTAAGAAACGGTTTTGACAAAACTTTCCCCTCTTCCTGTTATCAGAATAAAAAAAGGAGGGCCCGCAGGTCCTCCCCCGGTCTCAGTCCTCACGAGTATCTGAAACCTGATCACTAAGACAGAGTCTAGCACGGATCCACTCAAAAGTCAATGGCTTTTAGCAAATCCGGCGGCTTTGTCCTTTGATTATTGTATTCGAAGAGAAAAGAAAATATGTAAAGATTCCGCCCGGAGTAATCCGGGTATTTTCTATATTCATTTTCAGGAGGTGGTGACACATGGCGAGCCGGATCAAAGGCATTACAGTGGAGATCGGCGGCGATACCAGCGGACTGGAAAAATCGCTGAGTGCGGTGAACAATTCCATAAAGAAGACCCAGAGCCAGCTTCGGGATGTGAATAACCTTCTGAAACTGGATCCATCCAATACCATCCTTTTGGCACAGAAGCAGGAACTTCTGCAGTCCGCGATTGGAGATACGGAAAAGAAGCTGGAAGCCCTGGAACAGGCCCAGGAGGATGTGGTGAAAGCCTTTGAGAGGGGCGACCTGGGAAAAGACCAGTACATGGCTTTCCAGCGGGAGGTTGAGGAAACCCGTGGAACGCTGAATCGGTATAAGGCGGATCTTTCCGGCTTGCAGTCGGAGCAGGAACGGCTTTCCTCCAATACGGAACGGCTGAATAAGCTGTTTGTCGCTACTGGTTCCAGTGTGGATGATTATGCGGATGTGCTGGGGAGCCGCCTGGTGACAGCAATCCGGAACGGGACAGCTTCTTCCGATCAGCTGAAAACAGCTGTGGAGAAGATTGGGAAAGCAGTTACCGGCGGGAAGGCAGACATTAAGCAGCTGACAGATGCCCTGGATACGGTAGATGACGGGCAGGCGGTACGAAATCTGATCAACGATCTGAATGATGTGGGGGACGCAGCCCAGGGCGCTGCGGATGACATCGGGGAGATTGCCCAGGCCACCAAGGGCACGGCCCTGATGGAAGCCGCTGATCAGCTGTCTGTGGTCGGGGATAAGATCCAGGATGTGGGCGATAAGGCGGTATCCGCTTATGCGGAGACAGAGACTGCTGTCTCTAAGGTGAACGCTTACTTTGGTGAGACCGGGGAGGCGGCGGAAGCCAGCGCTGAAATTGTGAAAAACGTGTACGGCTCCGGCGTGGGTCAGAGCATGAATGCGGTGGCGGAAGCGGTCATCATGGTCAAGAAGAACCTGGGGGATCTGGGAGCTACCGACCTGACCAACCTGACGAAACAGGCGCTGACTCTGGAAGAACTGTATGGCATTGACATGAATGAGACCCTCCGGGGTGTCAATTCCCTGATGAAGCAGTATGGCCTGACCGCCCAGGAGGCCATGGATTATATTGTCCGGGGTACCCAGAACGGCCTGGATAAGACCAATGAACTGGGGGATAACTTGTCTGAATATGCCGGGAAATTTGAGCAGGCAGGGTATTCGGCTTCCGAGTATTTCCAGCTTCTGCAGAATGGCCTGCAGGGCGGTGCTTACAACCTGGACAAGGTTAATGACGCGATCAATGAGGTGACCACCCGTCTGGCGGATGGAACCATCGGGGATTCCATTGACCTGTATTCCCAGAAGACCCAATCTTTATTCCTTGCATGGCAGAACGGGGAGGCCACCCAGAAGCAGGTAATCGATTCCATTGTGGCAGATATCGGAAACTGCACCAGCCAGCAGGAAGCCCTGAACATGGCGGCCAAGGCATTTGGAACTATGGCGGAGGATGGAAACCTGAAATTTATTACTTCCCTGACCTCTGTGGGAGAGACTTATGATAACGTAGCCGGATCCGCAGAAAATCTGTTCAGCCAGACACAGACGCCCATGCAGGAGATGGAAGCTAATACAAGAAAGCTGCAGCAGGCGCTGGTGCCTCTGGGAGAAAAGATTGTGGAGCTGGCCAACGTGGTGCTGCCGCCATTGGTGGCCATTATTACGGCAGTGAGCGAGGTATTCGGCATGTTGCCGGAGCCTGTGCAGAATTTTGTGGTAATCCTTGGGGCTTTGCTGGTGGCGTTTACTGCATTGACGCCAGTAATCGCGGCTTTGGCGGTGTCCTTCGGGGCGCTGAACATCTCCCTGCTTCCCGTGATCGGCATTATTGCCGGAGTGGCGGCGGCCATTGCCGGGATCATCGCTATCGTCAAAAACTGGGGAGCGATTACGGAATGGTTCGGGAACCTGTGGCAAACAGTATCCCAAAAACTGATGGAATTATGGGACGGGCTGGTGGTCTTTTTTACGGAGACCATCCCGGCAGCGTTCCAGACCTTCATCAGCTTTTTTTCTGCCATCCCGGACTGGTGGAGCGGCCTGTGGTCACAGGTATCCGCGTTTTTCACGAATACCTGGAACGCAATCCTGCAGAATCCCATTGTCCAGCTGGTGGTGACAACGATTACTTCTTTGTGGGAGAATGCGAAAAATACTCTGCAGGGGATCTGGTCGGGTATCTGCGACATTGCCGCCGGTGCCTGGGAGCTACTGAAAAATGTGATCCTTGCCCCGGTGCTTCTGCTGATCGACTTGGTGACGGGAAATTTCTCCCAGCTTGCTTCTGATGCGGCAAATATCTGGAACAATATCAGAAATGCCGCCACCCAGATCTGGTTAGGAATCCGGCAGGTGGTGACTTCTGCGGCTTCGGGACTGAAGCAGGGCGTGGAGACGGTGCTTTCGGCTCTGTCCCAGTTCGCCGCTCAGATCTGGTCCGCTATGAAGCAGACGGCGTCTTCTGTCTGGAATGGCATCAAGATCACGGTGGTGAATATCGCATCCACGTTGCGTGAAGCAGCGGTGACCGCCTTCCAGCGGATGGTCTCCGGGATCAGCTCTGCCCTTTCCGGGCTGTATTCCGTGGTTTCTAATGGATTTTCTTCCGCCATCCGGTTTATTACCGGGCTGCCGGGGCAGGCGTTCCAATGGGGGAAGGACTTTATCCAGGGGCTGATTAACGGAATTTCCAGCATGATCCAGAGTGTGATCAACACAGTTTCCGGTCTGGCTGACCGGATCCGTTCTTTCCTGCACTTCTCGGCTCCGGATGAGGGGCCGCTGGCGGATTATGAGACTTGGATGCCGGACTTCATGAAAGGGTTGGCGAGCGGCATTGAGAAGAACCGGAACCTGGTGGAGAAAGCTGTCCGGGATGTGGCTTCGGATATGGTACTTTCACCGAAAGGAAACGGGATGGAGTATGGCTATACCGATGATACTTTATCCGGTGGGAATATGTCCGACCTGATCTCCGGGATTTCTTCTGCGGTGTCAGAAGCCCTGGTGGGATTCTCCGGCCCGCAGGGGAATATCGTGATCCCGGTATATGTGGGTGGGACGCTTCTGGATGAACTGGTAGTGACGGCGCAGGCAAGACAGAACCTGCGGTCAGGAGGGAGGTAAGCCATGGCATTTATACAGTATCTGACCTTTGACGGGACGGCCCTCCCTTTGCCGGATTCCTATGAAGTACAGATGGATGATGTAGAGGCGGACTCCGGCGGGGAGACGGAGGCCGGTACGGTGCAACGGGATGTTGTGCGCGCAGGCGTGGTGAGCATCCCGGTGACATTTTCTGTTTCGGCAAAGTGGCTGAAGATCCTAACGGAGTTTAAACAGAAGGAAAAGATCACGGTGGGATATTTTGATACGGAGACACTGGCTGTGAAGACGGCGGAGATGTATGTGGAAGGGTATAAGGCTTCCCTTGTGAAGGATACTTCCCGGAAAGGTCTGTGGACAGTGAGTTTTACGCTGAGGGAGTTCTGAAAGTGTATTCTATTTTGGTGGGAATTGTGGTATATTTGAGAAAAAGATTGAGGTTACAGAGGTGAGGTTATGAAAATCGCAAAAATTCTGTTATCTATAATAACAATACTTTTTGCTGTATTAGGATTAATAAAAGTTCTTCCATTTGATATAGCAAATCCTATTATGCTTACATCACTTGCTACTCTTTTGCTGTTAAGAAGTGTAGAATATAAAAATAGCAGAGAGAAAAGTGGTTTTGTTCTTACCTGTTTAACCGCAGTTTTTGTCTATGTTGTTGTGATTTATAATGTTTTTATAGGATAAGCAGCTCCCCATTTATTGAGAAATTGAACAAAATGACAAATCCTATTTTATATTACCAACCAATAGTAACCCATGATCCTGATGAATTGGGAGGTGAAGTATGAAGATCGAGATTAGAAAGGATTTTCCGCAGCATTTTAAACCGGCATATCCGGAGGAATTTGATTTGTTTTCTCATTTTGAGGTAACGGCAGGAATACCGAACGTTCTGTTTGCTGTCACGACTTGGAAAGAGAACGGGAAACCGAATGTTTGCTTTCATTCGTGGAGCTGCTTTCACGGAGATAAGACTGCTTTTTTCGCTGTGATGGGAAACTTATATCAGCATACCCACACCTATGCCAATATCCAAAGGGAAAAATGTTTTTGCATCAATTTCCTTCCGATAAATTGCTACGATAAGCTAGTAAAGACTATTCACCAAAATGGAATGAATGACGATGAATTTGCGACAGGCGGCTTTACGGTTGCAAATGCAAAAACTATTCACGCACCTGCGATTAACGAAGCGTTTCTCACTATGGAATGTACTTTGAAAGAAATGCAGGATTTAAGCGGTGCGGGTATTACGGCTATGGTAATCGGGCAGGTACAGCATATATCTGTAGAAGAATCCTATGCACAAGGATATGAACAGAGATATGGTAAAGATGGATTTATGCTGCTTGTGCCTGCACCGCAGGATCTTGTCACCGGGGAGCCGAATCAGTCGGCGATTGCCACCGTGCATATTGAGAAATATGACTGATTTGAGGAGGGTGCGAAAATGGCAACTTCAAATATAAAAGCGCTGATTTCTGGAGAGCTTAGTAAAGTGTGGGAGCTGGTTTTGAATGTTGAAAATTATGGAGCTTGGAGAAGCGACCTGAGTAAGACAGAAGTTATCAGCGACAAGCAATTCATCGAATATACCAAAGATGGCTACCCTACGACATTCACCGTGACGCTTGTTGAACCATACAGACGCTGGGAATTTGATATGGAAAACAGCAATATGACAGGTCATTGGATCGGCGTTTTTACGGATAAAGGAAATGAAACAGAGATAGATTTTATGGAGTGCGTGGAAGCGAAAACATGGCTGCTGAAACCTTTTGTGAAGTCATATCTGAAAAAGCAGCAGGCACAGTTCGTTGCAGACATAAGAAAGGCATTGGAGGGAAATAACCTATGAAAGATATGATTGGATACTGCGGATTGGACTGCGAAAAATGCGATGCATACATGGCCACCGTCAATGACGATCAGTCTTTGCGGGAGAAAACAGCGAAGCAGTGGGCAGAGTTAAATAATGCTCCAATTTTGCCGGAACATATTAATTGTGAGGGATGTCGTGTGGACGGAGTAAAAACAGTATTTTGTGAACATATGTGTGAAATCCGTAAATGCGCTTTAAGAAAAGGCGTTTCTACTTGCGGCAACTGTTCTGAGTTGGAAACTTGTCAGACTGTCGGGGCTATTATTTCAAATGATTCTGCTGTTTTGAAGAATTTGAGAGGATAAATATATGAATAAACGAATTAAAAGATGAGGAGGTTTTATGAAACGGAAATTAGGAATTGCCAGATGTGGTCTTGCGTGCTGTTTATGTACAGAAAATGCCGATTGCAATGGATGCGGTTCAAATGGGTGTCCAGATAATGATTCTTGTGAGAATAAAAAATGTTCGATTGCAAAAGAACTGACACATTGTTATGAGTGTGAAGAAAATTGCAGGAAAGGAGTATTGAGTAAAATTAAACCATACACATTTACCTTATTTGCTAAAAAATATGGAGAAGAAAAGCTCCTGGATTGTTTAGAGAGAAATGAGAAAAATGGAATTGTGTATCATCGAGAGGGCATACACGGGGATTATGATGATTTTGATGATGTAGAGCGGTTAATGAATTTTATTTTAACAGGAGTACGATAGATTAAAAGTTGTTGAGTTATATAATTCTGATATTTTATATTGCCAAGAGCATCAGTCAGAAATGATTGGTGCTTTTTTGATGCCTGGAAACGGAAGGAGGGGTGTCCGATGTACCCGGTGAGCGAGGCGTTCCTGCAGGCGGTGCAGGGGAACACCCGGAAATATTACTGGACGGGAAAGATCACCACGGCAGGCGGTGTGGTGTATCCCTTTGACCAGGAAGATATTGTGAAAGGCAGCGGCTATATCACGTCCCAGTGCTGCGGTAATTCGGAGATTGAGCTTGGGGCGGTGTATGCGGCGGAGATGGGGATCAGCCTGTTTCTGGATATTGACCGATATACGCTGGAGGATGCGGAGGTGGAATTATCCTATCATCTCCGGCTTGCCAGCGGCGCTTATGAGACTGTCCCTATGGGGATCTTTGAAGTGAGTGAAGCCAACCGGACGGCGCATGTGCTGGAATTGAAGGCTTATGACCGGATGCTCCGCTTTGACCGGACTTTCAATGGTTTTGAAACCATTGGCACTGCTTACGGGATGATGGCGCTGTGCAGTATGGCCTGCGGGGTGGAACTGGCGCAGACCCAGGCGGAGATTGAGGCGCTCCCGAATGGATCAGAACTGCTCTCTATTTATCCGGAGAATGACATTGAGACGTACCGGGATGTGCTGTATTTTACAGCACAGGTGCTGGGCGGGTTCTTCTGCATTAACCGGGCCGGAAAGCTGGAATTCCGTCAGTACGGGGAGACGCCGGTGATGGAGATCCTGCAGAAGCACCGGTTTTCCAGCAGCTTCTCCGATTTTGTGACCCGGTACACTGCGGTCAGTTCCACCAACCTGCGGACGCAGACTTCCGAGTATTACGCTTTGGAAACAGACGATGGGCTGACTATGAACCTGGGAGTCAATCCATTATTGCAGTTCGGACTGGAAGAGACTAGGGCAGAACTGTGCGGGAACATCCTTGCTGCCCTTTCCAAAGTGAACTATGTGCCCTTTGATTCCGATACCATCGGAAATCCGGCATTGGATCTGGGGGATGTGCTGACCTTTTCCGGCGGGCAGGCGGATGCCCAGCAGATCACCTGTGTGACGTCTTTCACGACTAAAATCGGCGGGCGGCAGAGTCTGAAATGTGTGGGAAAGAATCCAAGACTTTCCCAGGCAAAGTCCAAGAATGATAAGAACATTTCTGGCCTCTTAAACCAGATCGAGGCGGGAAAGATCGGCATCCACACCTTTACCAATGCCTCTGAATATACCTTCGGTGAGACGGATGTGCGGATCATCAGTATTGAGTTCGCTTCCAAAGAAGAGAATCACGCCCAGTTCTTCGGACAGGTGGTGGTGGATGTGGCGGCTGATCCGGCTGCAAGGTCAGCCAATGCCAGCGGCACGATTGTGACTCCATTTCCTTCTGGGAATACAGGAAACAGTGGGGGGACGTCTGGTGGAGCAGCGGATACAGAAGATGGTTCTGAGGATGGTGTCTCCGGGGAAGAAACTGCAGATATTTCTGTAGATGTGAGCCTGCCGGTCACCTGGATGGAGGACGGGAAGGCAGTCTGCTATGTGACTTTTGAACTGAACAATGCGGAGATTCTGCTCCATCATCCGGTGGAGACCTGGCACAGCGGGAAGCACATCCTGTCTTTGTATTATCCGATTGAAAATATTGTGCCGAATATTACAAACACTTTCAATGTGTACCTGCGTATGGAGGACGGCTCCGGCAGTGTGGGGATCGGGGACTGCATTGCGTCCATCAGCGGCCAGGCCATGGCGGCTGCGGCAGCATGGGACGGCAGGATCGATATTGAGGAAATAGTGGGGCTGTTTTCTGTAGGCGGCGGCCTGCAGGGTAAGGGCTTTACAGATGTGATGACAGTGGAAACGATGGAACTGGTGCAGAAAAGCTATTCGGATATCCTGAGCGTGAAGCCGAAGATCGGGGCGTTCTGCCGGCCGGTGACGCTGCCGGTATCCAGTGACTCAGAATGATGGGAGGAAAATAGACATGACTTTAAAAGGCGTGATGACAATCGAACTGACAGACGCGAATACCGGGGCGGTGGAAACGGTTACGGAGGAAAACATGATCACAGAGTCCGTCAATAACATTCTGGGGTTAAACCCTATGGGTATCTTTTACGCGGCAACCGGGGAGTATGACGAAGCGGTTCTTTGGAATGGGAACCTTCTCCCTATCTGCCCCAACATGATCGGCGGCATCCTGCTTTTTTCCGAAGCGCTGGCGGAGGATGAGGAACTGCTATATGAAAGTTCCGACAACCTTCCGGTGGCCTACGCTTCCAACAATGTCAATTCTACGGCGAACCTGGCCAGGGGAAGCCTGAACCTGACGGAGAGTATGGCTCTTTCCAACGGTTATAAGTTTGTGTGGGAGTTTACGCCTAACCAGGGCAACGGGACGATCGCAGCGGTGGCGCTGACCAGCGCCCTGGGCGGGCAGAACGGGTTTGGCAGTCTGGTAGGGGATGCCAGCGCTTTTCTCCAATTAAAGGCGGCGGATATTGGAGCCATCCCGGATGCCAACAAGATGGTGCTGTTTGAGGCAGTGGAGATGGATTTCGAGAACAGCCTGCTGTATTCCATCACCTTTGAAAATGCGGGCGTCCGGATCCGGAAGCTGCGGATCCCGGTATTTTCCATCGGGCTGAATGAGAAGCTGGATGATTCCACTTATACCGTCCTGGATGATGAGGTGCTGACGCCGGAGACTTTTGAGTTTTTGGGGAGCTACACGAAGTATGGGGAATTTATGGATGGGAAGGACGGCTACTGGTACGGGTTTTCTAATGAAGGAAATTCCTCCGGGGATGCTGTGATGGTCTGGATCAAAATTTCCAAAACGGATTATTCCTTTACAGAGGGGCAGTGGACGCTGTCCAATGCCAAGCTGATGGATGTGGGAAACCGGGAGAACGGCACCTTCGCAGAGCGTGTGGTGAAATGCTGCGTCCGGGGCGGGTATCTGTATGTGCCAGCCTATGACAAGACGGGGATTTACAAGATCAGCCTTTCTAATTCCACAGATGTAACGCTGATCAATTTCGGTTTTACCTCCCAGTGGAAGCCCCTATGTGAGACCGGATCCTGTGAACTGTATTTGACACTGGTCGGGGATCTGATCATCGGCGGGGATTTCCAGATCACGGTGGAGGACACCGTGATCCAGACCCAGGGAAGCGTGCGGCTCAATAATGCCGCAACGCCCCTGTTCCAATACAAGAATTTCCTGTTTGGATGGGGCGGCAGCTATGGGAATGAATACCGGACGGCCTATCTGCTGACGCCGTACCTGGCGTCCATCAATAACCTTACGTCAGCGGTGGTAAAAACAGTGGATAAGACTATGAAGATCACCTATACGCTGACGGAGGAGTGAGGGGATCAGCGGTGGCGCTTTGGAGAGTTGCCGGAGATGAGGATGTATTCCTGCTGTGGCTCTGCTACACGTGGGAGTTCCTGGCTTTCTTTTTCCAGCCGGAATTGGAGCCTTCGGATTTCAGCGGCTTTGCTGTCCAATTCCTTCTGGGTCTCTCTGCGCTGTTTTTCAGCCAGTTCCATTTCGGTCATTGGGCGGATACACAGGGAACCTTCCCCATATTCGACCACAATGGTACTTCCGATGGAAAAGCCGAGTTCTTCCAGCCAGCGCCCCTCCATCTGAATTTTCGGGACCTGGGTGTAGGAACCGCCGGAAAGGCGGCTAGTGTATGCGACTTTGATATGTTTCTTGTTCATGAGCGTACCTCCTGTTCGTCTGTTTTGTGGTTTTTCCTGGGTCGCTTCCGATAAGACCCTTCCCTGCCAAGCCAATAGGTGTCATGGGACCGGATCTGCCGGAGACAGCAGGGAAGCGTAGCTCCATGCCCGTGTTCATGGTAAGGGGTTCCTCTGTGATGGGTGTGATAGATCCGGCAGCTTCTGAAACGTGGGTATTCCTCCAGAAGGATATGCCAGCAGTGGCCGGTGTTGTTTGACTGGAGCGTCACGGCGCTTCCATGTAATGCGATGATGGAAAAATAGACGGGGTCAATGGCGTTCAATTCCTTTGGCGTAAACATTTTTTCCTCCTTCCTGCCAAGGGCTTTTGGTGATTGTATTTATCACTCTATCTGGCAGGAATAGCAACCTGATTCTGTGCCATAAACCGCACAAATCTCCGCAATGGAGATTGTGCAGCTTAGACACTTCACATAGCAACCTGAAGGCAGGCGCTCAGAGATGGGCGTCTTTTCTTATGGAACGAAAGCGAGGTATTTGTAATGAAAGAATTTTGGAACATGGTCCAGATGGTATTTGCCGCTGTGGGCGGATGGCTGGGGTATTTCCTTGGCGGCAATGACGGGCTGCTGATCGCCCTGGTGCTTTTTGTAGCGGTGGATTATCTGACCGGTGTGATGTGCGCCATTTCTGATAAGACGCTGTCCAGCAACGTAGGCTTTAGGCTCCAATCACTCTGTGATAGTGTGTACCTGAGAAGATAAGACGCTGTCCAGCAACGTAGGCTTTAGGGGCATCTGCAGGAAAGTGCTGATCTTCCTTTTGGTAGGGATCGCTAACATCCTGGATGTCCATGTTATCGGCACTGGATCGGTGCTGCGGACGGCGGTGATCTTTTTCTACATTTCCAATGAGGGCGTGAGCCTTTTGGAGAATGCGGCACATCTGGGGCTTCCGGTGCCGGAAAAGATCAAGGCTGTCCTGGAACAGCTTCATGACCGGGCAGAAAAAACAGAAACAGAGGAGAAATGAGATGAAGTTAGTACAGAGTATTTTGACGAAAAATCCCTGCTATACGGCAGGAAGAAAGATCACAGTCAAGGGGCTGATGCTCCATTCGGTGGGATGTCCCCAGCCGAAGGCGTCTGTGTTTATCAATAGCTGGAACAGCCCGTCCTATGACAATGCCTGTGTGCATGGTTTTATTGACGGCAATGACGGCACAGTGTATCAGACCCTCCCCTGGAACCACCGAGGCTGGCACTGCGGTTCCGGCAGCAAAGGCAGCGGAAACAATACCCATATCGGAGTGGAGATGTGTGAGCCTGCGTGTATCCGGTACACGTCAGGCTCAAACTTTACCTGTTCCGATCTGTCCACGGCAAAGGCTGTGGCGAAGCGCACTTATGATGCGGCAGTGGAACTGTTCGCCATGCTGTGCAAGCAGTACAATCTGAATCCGACCGCAGACGGTGTGATCGTCAGCCACCGGGAGGGCTACAGCCGTGGGATTGCCTCCAACCATGGCGATCCGGAGCATCTCTGGAACGGCCTTGGTATGGGATATACCATGGATGGATTCCGTAAGGCAGTGAAGGCTGCCATGGGTGGAAGCACGGCCGGAGGCGGTTCTTCTTCTGGCAGCGGTGGTTCTGGGATTTCTGGGTTCCCAGCGGTTCCCTTTACGGTAAAGGTACTCATTCCGGATCTGAACTATCGGTCTGCCCCGTCCATGAGTGGAAGTGTAAAGGGCCAGACGGGAAAAGGGGTCTTTACCATTGTGGAAGTAAAAAATGGCTGGGGACGTTTGAAGAGCGGAGCAGGCTGGATTTATCTGGAGAACCCGTCCTACTGTACGGTGCAGTCCTCCGGTTCCGGAGGCAGTTCTTCCAGCGGCTCTTTTCTGGTACAGGTATCCGCCACAGACCTGAACATCCGGAAAGGTCCGGGGACCAACTACGGAACTACTGGAAAGTACACAGGAAAAGGAACCTTCACGATTGTGGAGACCAGATCGGGACAGGGTTCCAATGCAGGATGGGGTAAACTGAAGAGCGGAGCCGGATGGATCAGTCTGGATTATGCTAAACGAGTGTAAAAGAAAGTGAAAAGTGCCGGGCAGGAGAGAAACAATCCCCTGTCCGGCAAAATTTTTGCAGAGGATAAGTTTGGCGGGAGTGGAAGCAAAAACCGGTGGAAATGGTGAAACTGCTTGACTTTCAGGGGCTTCAGAGTGATAGATAGACTACCAAAAAAGAAAGGAGAACTTGTAAGAATGGTAATAGCAGGAAGAGTGAACCGGGTGGCTTTTTACTGCCGTATGAATCATAGGGATCATGATTATACCCAGTTTTTGGATGATGTGAAAAAACGGTTGGAAAGAGCCTATGGAAAACAGGAATGGGAACTGAAAATCTATTTTGAAGAAGCCTCTGGCGCTGATCCGGACAGGAAGGAGTTCAACCGTCTGAAACAGGATATTTCACAAGATCAGATTGATGTAGTGGTTTCTGCCCGGGCAGCGATGATTGCCAGGGATTGGGGACAGTTTATGGAGTTTATGGAAATCTGTGAAAAGGCGCAGGTGGAAGTCCTCTGTCTGGATGAAGTGGAAGATGCAGGGCGTATTTTTCAAAGGATTCAGAAATTTATTGAGGCTTATTTTGAAGGAAGTGAAGAAACATGCGGATAAGGATTATCACTGCGGTTCCTACAGCAGAAAAGAAAAAAAGAGTTTGCGCTTATGCCAGGGTTTCCACTGACAGCAGAAGGCAGGAGGAATCTCTGGAAAACCAGACAGCAACTTACGAAAGACTGATCCGGTCGAATCCGGAATATGCGTTTGCTGGTGTCTATGCAGATCAGGGAATCTCCGGATATTGTGAAAACCGGCCGCAGTTCCAGAAGATGCTGGAGAGAGCAAGAGCAGGGGAGATCGATCTGATCATAACAAA
The DNA here is from genome assembly GCF_002160935.1 of Drancourtella sp. An12. Lineage (NCBI taxonomy): Bacteria > Bacillati > Bacillota > Clostridia > Eubacteriales > Oscillospiraceae > Drancourtella > Drancourtella sp. An12. Next base: position 307,329 of record NZ_NFLO01000001.1, read on the forward strand.
GTCCATATCAAGGTTTGCACGAAATACCGTCACCGTTCTGAAAGTTGCGAGAGAACTGAAAGAACTGGGTGTCGGTATTTTTTTTGAAGAACAGAAAATCAACACTCTTTCAGGGGACGGTGAGATGATGCTTGCCGTCCTCGCTTCTTTTGCCCAGGAAGAGAGCAGGAGCATGAGTGAAAACAATAAATGGAGCATCAAGAAGAAATTTGAGCGGGGAGAGGTGATGATCACCACTTCCCGTTTTTGCGGCTATGACAAAAACGAATACGGGGATCTGGTGGTGAATGGCAAAGAGGCAGAGATTGTCCGGCTGTCTTTTGACCTTTATCTGATGGCCGTAGGAAGTACCAGAATTGCGAGCCTGCTGGATTATCTTGGAGTTCCCACAGTGGCAGGGGGAACCTGGGAAGGCGGGACTATTGGCGGAATGATTGCCAATGAAAAGTATAAAGGGGATTTCCTTTTACAGAAATATTATACGCCGCCAGACAAGCGGAATTTCACACGGAAAAATCGAGGGGAAGTACAGAGCTATTACATTTCCGAAAACCATGAGCCGATTGTTTCACCGGAAGTCTGGCAGCAGGCGCAGGAGATGCGGGATTACCGGAAAAAGATCCGAAATATCGGACAAGACGGAACGAGGAAGTTTCAGAACCGGTATCCCCTAAGTGGAATGCTGATCTGCCCATATTGTGGAAAGACACTTCGGCGGAGGCAGGTTTACAAGAAAAAGATCCAATGGCTGTGCAGCACTTACATTGAGCATGGGAAACAGGCGTGCAAGGGAATCCGGATTGATGATGCGGAACTTGCAGGACTGCACGTCACGGGACAAACGGTAGTAGAGGAGGTTTTGAAGGATGGCAAGAAGCATTACCGTTATACCAGCAAGGCAGAATTTGACTTCACAGGAGAATCCCAGCCAGAACGTCCGGAGGATACGGATGGCAGCGTACTGCCGGGTGTCAACCGACCAAGAAGAACAGTTATTAAGCTATGAGAACCAGGTGAATTATTATACGAAATTCATCAAAGACAATCCGCTGTATACGTTTGCCGGGGTCTATGCGGATGAAGGAATTTCCGCAACCAATACCAAAAAGAGAGAAGAATTCAACCGCATGATCGCAGACTGCAGGGAGGGAAAAATTGATATGATCATTACGAAATCCATCTCCCGGTTTGCCAGAAATACATTGGACTGCCTGAATTATGTACGGGAATTGAAAGAACTTGGTATCGGGATTCTTTTTGAAAAAGAGAATATCAATACTCTGGATGCAAAGGGGGAGGTTCTGCTGACAATCCTTTCTTCCCTGGCACAGGATGAAAGCCGGTCGATTTCTGAAAACTCCACATGGGGTATCCGGAGGCGCTTTGAAACGGGAAAGCATAAGATGAGTACCAAGCGGTTCCTGGGATATGACAGCGATGAAACAGGAAAACTGATCGTCAATTCCAGACAGGCGAAGATCGTTGTCCGGCTGTTCCAGGAATTCCTGGATGGAAAGACTACGGATTATATCAAGCGGATCTTTGAGCGGGAAGGGGTGGTAAATTGGGATGGAAGTACCAAGTGGCATGCCACTACAATGAACAGCATGCTTCAGAATGAAAAGTATAAAGGAGACGCCCTGCTGCAGAAGAGTTACACTGTGGATTTTCTGACCAAGAAGCGGGCGAAAAATTCCGGAGAAGTCCAGATGTACTATGTGGAGGATGATCATGAAGCAATCATAGATCCTCGTATATGGGAATGCGTCCAATTGGAATTTAAACGGAGAGAAAAATATCTAAAGGAGCATGGAACCCATTCTTATTCCCGAAATCCGGAAACAAATCCATTTGCTTCACGGATTGTCTGCGGAACCTGCAATAAAGTTTTTTCCAGAAAGGGATGGCGCAGCAGTGCCGGATATGACAGGAAAGTGTGGCAATGCAGCGAAAGGTACCGGGTGAAAGGTGTTCAGGGATGCGATAACCGCCATGTGGAGGAAGAGACACTGATAAAGGCATATCTTATGGCCTGGAATGCGCTGGTGGAAAATCGTGAGAGTTTCCTGGAACAGTGGAAACAGCAAATGCGGGGAGAGGATCTCCTGGCAGGATACCGGGCAAAAAAACTTGTGGAATATACAAAAGACGCGAAGCCACTGAAAGAGATGGATACGGATTTTATGCTGAAAACGCTGGATCATATCAAGGTGTTTGAGGATGGGACACTGTTGGTGACATTTCTGGACGGATCGGAGATTGAGTATAGAAGTGAAGAAGCGTAAGAAAAGAGGCCGATTGGGATGTGAGAGTCCTGATCGGCTTTTTTTCTTGCGCTATCAATAGGTATCAATAGGATATGAAAATCATTGTCGAAATTAAAAGTAAAGTGTGCTACACTATATATGTATTAATTTTAGTAAGGTGGTGAGCTAATGGAAACAACTCTGGATGCTTTGTGGGAATTGCTAAAAAATTCTGTGTTTGAGGCTTCTTCTATGGATAGTAATGTGCAAGATAAGAAAAAAAATATGCTACGAAAGGCAGAAGAAGCTGAGATTAGCGTAACAATTATCGACAAATTTTTCAACCAATTAGTAGATAACATATCTAATACGCCAGAGCCAATTCCAATGCCTTTACATTTGATAACATTTAGGAAAGCTTTGGAAGAATTCGATACCAAATCTGTTAGTGGAATAAAGGAAGGGGCAATTCAGGCAAACAACTTGGCGAAAGATTGTGGCATGTGTGCAGTGTGCAGTGGATGTGCAGAGAGGTTTTATGAGAATGTTGTTAATGGAAATAATAAAGAGAGAGCTTTACCTGTGCAACTTGAGAACTATTTTTTATTACCTACACAGATGCATTATTATCAAAGCGGATTAGCTGTTTCGAAAGAGAGAAGACAGTTAAATAATACCTTATTATGTTTGAAAGGATTTTCTTCATCTACACCGACTATACATTCGGCTACATTTAGTTCAGATTGTGTCGGGGGTGGTCTATATATTAATTACCAAGGAATGGGAATTGTTATTGACCCAGGAATAGGGTTTGTAAATTCAATGCATAAGCATGGTATTTTTATAACAGATGTTGATTTAGTGATAATCACACATGATCATTTGGATCATAATGCAGATGCTGCAGTCATATCTTCTTTACTATATGATTATAATAGATATAGCATGAAGAAAAACAAAATTGTGCAAGAAATATTTGAGATACAAAGAGAAAATGCTCATGAAATAACCTGGATTATTGATGGAGATTCCTGTAGTAAATTATCAAAGCAAATTGGAAAATCTATTCAACTAAAAAAATATTTAGGCAGACCTAAGCAAATTTTCTCGAAAAATAGAAATTTGAAATTGTCAGCTATCAAAACCGAACACATTAAGGATAATTCTGAAACGTATGGTATAAAAATTTTAATGGAATTTGATGAAGGCACATTCGTTTTAGGGTATACTTCTGATACGGGATATTTTCCTGAATTGTCAGATTTTTTTGCTGATGTAGATTTGCTAATATTTAATATTAGTGATATTTATAAAAAGGATGTTAAGGGAATTAAGGATAAACATTCGCATTTAGGATACAATGGTAGTGTTAAATTGCTGAGACAAATATCCCCTAAAATGGCAATAGCTTCTGAGTTTTGCTGCACTAATGGTGATTTTCGTGTGAATATTATAAAATCACTAAATAAAGAAAAGTTAATAAGTAAAGATTGTGAAATTTTTCCAGGTGAAATTGGATTAAATGTTGAATTGCCAACTTTACAAGTTGAATGTTCAATTTGTAAAAGGAAAGTATCATATAAAAATATTAACATTGTAGGCCCTAAAAAGGAATTTGGAAAAATAGAATATATTTGTAGAAATTGTTTGTGATGTGTGATATAATACTAAACTAAGAAATTAGAAAAATGGAGATACACCAGGATAAGTTGTAATAACCGCTATGAAGGAATATGAATATATTGTATTAGCAACAAATGAAGTATTTAGTCATATGATTACAAGTACCATATGTTTGGAAAATTATTTAAATGATTCAGCAGAAGAAGCATTTAGAAAAGTTTTTGTAATGTTCAATCAATTTCGCGAAGATTATAAAAAAAATATGGAGAAGGCTGGAGATAGTAGTGCGGTAGAAATCGAAACGGCAAGATTTAAGACAAAATGTCGAGTAAAGCGAGAAGCGGTTTTAAAAAGTTTCATTAATGAGCTGAAAGAGATTGATAATGAAATTGATTATGATAATGAAGTGAGAAAATATTATAACAGAATTGAAAAAGAGGATGTAGAGACGCTGGAGATGCAATTAATGATATATCCATATCTTATGTCATTAGTTAGAAAGAAAGAGGAAGAGTAGGAGATTTATAGGAATGGAGCAAGATATTATGAAGCGCTTTGAAAAATTAAATAAGGCATGTGTTCAATATCCACCAATTGCATTATGTAGCTTAGAGGGTAGGGGAGGATATCTAAATCATAAGAAAAAAGCTAGAATTTATACTAAACCTACGGTGAGAGCTAAAGATGGTTTTATTGAGAAATTTTGTCTTTAGTAGTGAGGTTCAATCATGAGAGAGATGCAAAGTATGCATCCGGCAGAGAAAGATCAATTCTGTGAGTATATTTATGAGGATTTTATTGTAAAAACTGCTTTAGTATTGTGCCAATATGAGAAATATGCCAAAGTGGTAAATTTGTATATTCCTATTAGCTGTTATACTAATTTTCGGGATTCACTTTTTCATTTTAGAAAAATGGTTTCAAGTATAGAAGAAAGAGAGATAGAAGAACAGTCATTTGCTATAAAAGAACATTTATCACGAACGCTAACTGATGCAAGTACTGCTATCCTTTATTGGCTATCGGCTGTATCAGAAGAATTATTGAAAAGAGATGATTTGACCTCGGAAATAAAAATGCAAATCAGGAAAAATTTACATAAGTTGAAGAATGTTATTTTATTTAAGCGTATGAATGGTATGATGATTTCCCAAGATGTTTCTTCGGGAATCAGTCACGAAGAAATTCTTGCATTGTTAGATGAGGTTTATGTATTCTTTCAGGATAATTGTTCACAAGAGTATGCAGAATGCTCAAATGAGTTAAGTGCGGACGATGAAGGAAATTAAAATGATAGATAGTTAATGTACCTATGCTTTTCTTCCAATATGCATGATTATTAGAATTTATCAGGCTAGTTCTTCAAACAGATTAGAAAAATCCATTTGTCTCCCGGATTATCTGTGGAACTTACAACAAAATTTTCCAGAAAGGGATGGCGCAGCAGTGCCGGATATGACAGGAAAGTGTGGCAATGCAGCCAAAGGTACAGGGTGAAAGGAGTTCAGGGATGCAATAACTGCCATGTAGAGGAAGAAACGCTGATAAAGGCATATATTATGGCTTGGAATGCACTAGTGGAAAATCGTGAGAGTTTCCTGGAACAGTGGAAACAGCAAATGCAGGGAGAGGATCTTTTGGTCGGATACCGGGCGGAGAAATTTGTGGAGTATACAAAAGATGCGAAGCCACTGAAAGAGATGGACACGGATTTTATGTTGAAAACGCTGGACCATATCAAGGTGTTTGAGGATGGAGTATTAAGGGAGATATTTCTGGATGGAATGGAGATTGAGTGTAGAAGCGAAGAAGCGTAAGAAAAAGGCCGATTGGGATGTGAGAGTCCTGATCGGCTTTTTTCTTGCGCTTCTCCGGATAGTAAAGGGTGGCGGAATATGATAAAATAACATTATTAAATTGGGAGGCAACAATGAGGAAAGTTGATGAATTAAGAAACGAAATTGCAAATCAATTTGCTTATGAGTATAAGGTTTACGACTTAGAATATGCCCGCAATAAGTATGGTGGATATGAGTTTTTGGATACAAACTATGCAAAACAAATGTTATGTGAGTTTTTTGACAAATTATTTGAACGATATGAAATTGATTTATAAAATACGAGAGAAATGTGTATGGAACTACTAAATGATGTAATTATACAGTGTGGAGGATATGGAAATATAAATATTAAAGAGGAGGATGAGTAATGGAGAAGAATAAAGAAAAATACGATTTGGATTCATATTTTGTGTCAGAGGCACATAAATTGATTTTTGCACTGCTTTTTACAGATAAAAAAATAAGAATGGAATTATTAGGGATTGAGGAAGAATTATATCTTGACGAAGAAAAGGCAAAAGAATGGCACCATAGAATTGCTAAAATAATTCATCCAGATACTTGTACGATAGAAGGTTGTGAAAAGGCTATAATGAAGCTGAATGAATTATATTCAGGAATGGTGAAAGCGGATGAGTAAGTTTGAATTAACCAGAATCCCTATAAAAAAAGGTGCCTACCAAAAACCTGAGCGTTATAATAGGAACATTCCTGATGCAAAATATGATAAAGTAGATAAAGCTTGTGAAGAAGATGTTTTCTTGTCGAACGATGGTAATGTATATGTTCCTGAAGATTCAATGAGTACAATATTTAATACTGATACTAAAAGAGCGCAGTATATATACGATAACTTTTTAGATGACGATGATAAAAGATGTATTAATGGGACTAATGCAATAAAATCATCCGGTGTGGTAGGTGAATTAGATAAGAGATCTCATGAGACCAGAGATTCTGAAGATGCAGATTTGGATAGATATACAAGGGATTCCCTGATCAGGATAGGAGATTCCGACCAAGCAGAGGCGATAAGACGTAAATTAGATACACATACAAAGAAAGAACTATCTAAGATGAAGAAGCAAAGAGGTTCTGAGGTTGACGAAATAACAGGAGAACCTTTGACGAAAGGTTCAGCATTTCATCATGAGAATGAAAAAGAATTATACACTGATCCAGTATCTGTACTTGATGAGATAAAAGGGAAGAATGTTAATAGTACTACACATAAAGAGATTCATAAAAGAAATATTCGAACGGGTGAAGAATTAAAAAAACAGGCAGAAGATATCAAGAAGACTGTTGCGAATAAGAGAAGAAAGGGGTAAAATTTAGCCCCCTGTTGTAAAGCTTTTTGCAAAAGGAGATGGATTTGCTATCTAATATAAGAAGAAACTATCACCGCACGTAGAAACTGTTGTGAAAATATGCCGGAAAATCAAGGTGTCCGGAAAATAGTTTCCTGATTAAAAATGCAGAGTGTGTTCAGTCATTTCCTTATGGTAGTATATGTAAAGGAACAAACGTGTTGCAGGGTGGCTGACCTCTATTCTACATAGAATGGGGGTGGTGCTGATGGACAATAAAAATCATTTTGATTTCAAAGACCTTATGGCTTTTGGAATGTTCATTCTGGCATTGCTGACATTCGTTTTTACGTTTATCAGATAATGTTTTAAGCATAGAAAAAACCACCCCGGAACTTTGGCTGAGTGATGAGGTGGCAATTCTATGTTAATCCTTGTTATTAGGTCAACCACTTTGTGGGCGGTTGTTCCTTTTTCTACTTACAATATAGCACATTGTGTTTTCATGTTCAAGAAAAAATTGACGGCAGGCATTTGGCATCCCCAAATTGAGCATATAAAATAAATCTCTTTTTGAAATTTTGCCATCCGGTTATTTCCGGATGGCACTTTTCATCCTTCGGCTCAAAACAAGTAAACAGGCTACCAGAAGGATCGGAAAGAATGTGGCGGTCAGCAGTCCTGCTTTAAGATTGCCGCCGGCCAGTTCCGAGAACTTCCCTACTATCGCCGGGCTTACTGTACCGCCAAAATCCCCTGCTAATGCTAAAAATGCGAACATAGCGGTGCCGCCTTGCGGACACTTTTGGGAAGAAAGGCTGATTGTACCAGGCCACATAATACCAACACTGAATCCACAAATGGCACATCCGGCCAGTCCAAGAATCGGGACAGGTGAAAGAGAGGCCAGCAAATAGCATGCCACGCACAATAATCCGCTCAGCAGCATGGTTTTTGTCAGGTTCAGTTTCTCGCTCATTTTGCCGTACAGCATACGGGAAATTCCCATGAAAACGGCGAACAGGCAAGGGCCGGCCAAATCACCAATGGTTTTGGATACACCAAGAGCAGATTCTGTAAATGCAGACGCCCATTGTGCCATCGATGCTTCGGATGCGCCGGAACAAATCATCAGCAGAATCATCATCCATATCAATGGCAGACGGAGCAGTCTGCGAATAGGCAGACTTTCGCCATCTTCCACCAGACGCTCTATCGGACAAGTGAGAAACTGAAAGACATTTACCAACGGTACCAGTGCCCAGAGTAAGGTAAGTATTTTCCAATTTTCAATGCCAAATACCGCAAAAAAGAGCGTGGAACCTAAGATTACGCCCACCGCACCCCAGCAGTAAAAAGAGTGAAGCAAACTCATCACGCCATCCTTATTTTCAAAAGGGCAGGCTTCCACAATCGGGCTCACCAGCACTTCTACAAGGCCGCTGCCGATGGCATAAAATACTACCGCGAGGAGGATTCCCAGAAATGGTACAGGGAGAACTTCCGGGAGAAACGCCATCAACACAAGCCCTACGGCGGAAACGACCTGAGAGATCACCACACAGATACGGTAACCGATTATGTCGGCGAACTTGGTTGCTCCAAGGTCAACCAACAACTGGGTCAGATAAAACACAACCGGGATCAGAGCGATTTTTTCCAATGAGATCCCGTAGGTATGTTGAAAGGTCAAAAACAGAAGCGGTGCAAAGTTGGCGGCGATAGCCTGAGTGACAAATCCCATATAGCAGGCCACCAGTGTCTTTTGATATTTACGATTCCCGGACATATCACTTATCTGCCTCCGTCTGTTTGATCAGGTTTTTGTTTAAACATTGAAATTTCATGATAGCTCTCCTTTCTAGACTCGAATAAACGTATTATATAATCAAATTATTCAAAGATAAAGGCACTATAGTGTCAGGGAAAAGCATTATTTACCCGATCCGTGCGTTTGTCGGTGAATATCCGTACCTTTTGCGAAATTGACGGCTGAAGTAATTTACAGAATGAAACCCGCAGGCAAAACTGATCTCCTGCAACGTCAGTGTGGTTTCGTGCAGTAAACGCTTAGCTGTTTGCAGGCGGTACTTAATAAGCGCTTCCACCGGAGAACACCCCAGGTAGGACTGGAAACACCGGCCGGCTTCGCTTCGGCTGATATGGGCGGCACCGGCGATATCTGCCAGGGTAATCCTTTGGGCGTAATTTTCATAAATATAAGACAGCATTTTCTGGAGGCGTATCTGGGTGTTCAGTTGTACCCGTGATGCGTTGGATTTTGGCAGGGAATCAAAATTGCGAAAGATGGTTTCCAATATACAACAGATGCTGCGCTGGACCGTCATTTCGTAACAATCGGGCTGTTCCTGCATGGCGAAATACGTGGTGCGAATCCACTGGCGGACCTCATCCCACAGGTCGTTGTCGTGCCGGAACACAACAAAGGGAAGAGAGTTACAAGCCAGAATCGGCCGGATGTATTTCCGGTAAATGGTGCTGGTCTCAGGGGCAACCACTGTGCCGGAAAAAACGATGTTTGGAAAGCGATCCGGCTTCACACCTGACAATTGTCGAATTCCGTGGAGCATATTCTGGTTGATGAAAATACTGTCCCCCGGTTCCAGAATCGTATGGGTTTGCCCCACCTGAAAGTCGAGAACACTGCTTTGTGATGTGGCAATCTCAAAGTAGGGATGCCAGTGCACAGGTCCCGCACGGTTTGGCAAATCGGCAAGTTCATCGCAATAAAATGTAATGGGGAAAGTTGAACTGTCATGTGGTATCTGTTCTTGTAATTGATGGTCAAGTATGATTGGCATATTGTAGTCCTTTACTCATAGATAAGTATCGTTTTCCGGAAACTCAGCAATGGCTTTCGTCATCAGTATCCGTTTTACATCTATTATACCTTGTACAATCAAAGCGGGCAAATGTTTTCCGCCGGTCCAATGAAAAGTGCGCATTGTGACCGGTCGCTTTACGTGGTAGTATATGGAAAGGAATAATCGGAGAAATCTGTATTTTTTCTATAAATCATAACTATCGCTTGACTGTAAAGTCCCTTTACCCCTTATAATTAAATATCATATCAGGGGAGGATTATGCCGATGACGATCAAAGAAGTGGAAGAACTGTCCAATATGACGCGGGCGAATATCCGGTTTTATGAAAAAGAAGGACTCATCACGCCGCAGAGGGATTCAAATGGTTACCGTAATTATACGGAACAGGATGTGGATATATTGAAACGGATCCGGCTGCTTCGGACGGTTCATCTCGGCCTGGAAGAGATCCGGTCCTTAAGTGAGAAAGAAAGTGAGCTGACAGATGTTCTTCTTATACATTTAAGGACATTGAAAAAAGAACAGAAGGATCTGGAACAGTCAAAAGCGATCTGCGAGCAGCTGTGCAGGGATCAGGCAGCTTATGAAAGTTTTGACGCGGAGCATTATTTCAATCTGCTGGAAAAGGCGCCTTCAGAAATTCCGGCGGAGCTGGAAGCAGATTCACTTCCAAAAGTGAGAGCGCCTTGGAAACGATATTTTGCCAGACTGATCGATGAAACAATCTATCTGATTTTCTGGAATCTGATTCTGGCGCTTGGCTTTCATATGAATATCAGACAAACAGGATGGGCATTTGCAGTCATAGGGATCATAATGCAGTCTGTTTTGCTTCTTATGGCAGAGCCTGTCATGCTTTCAAGATTTGGTACGACACCCGGGAAATTTCTGTTTGGTTTTCGAGTGTCGGCAGAAAGCGGTGCACGGCTTACATGGAGAGAGGCTTATGACAGAACCGGGATCGTATTAAAAAGAGGACTGGGATTTTATATCCCGGTTTATGGGCTCATACGAGAATACTCTTCTTACAGGGATTGTAAAAAAGGAGAGATTCTTGAGTGGGAAGAAGACAATATTCTCACGTTGGATGAACGGCATATGAGGTGGAAAGTGATAGCGGCAGTTCTGGTACTGGGTGTACTTGACATCCTGAATTTTTTGGTGTGGCAGGCAGGTGCGCTGCCGCGGAACAGAGGAAATATCACGGCGGCACAGTATGCCGAGAATTTCAACGATATGCAGAAATTTTATCAGATTGACCATCAGCTGAATCTTCCGGAGTTTTTACCCCCGCTTGGCGATTCCAGGAAGCTGCTGAATCAGGACGGTGATTGGGAAAAGATGTCCGGAAAACCGTATATCGTTGGCACAGGAGTGGATTATCCGGAGCTTCCCGAACTTCAATTTACGGAAAAGGACGGTGCTTTGACAGAAATTTCATTTTCTTCCGAATATAAAGATGAGAACGTGGAAATTCCGGTGTATGGAGATCTGATGGCGCTGGCATCGCTTTCCTATATTTGTGCGCAGGAAGAGTACAACCTGCTGCCTTCCCCGCCTTCACGTCTTTACAGGCAGGTGAAAGAATATGGGGATCAATGCAGTGATTTTACGATTTCCGAGGCAGGGGTCACAGTGAAGGCATCGTTCGATTATAGCGGGTATGAACTTCGGCAGGCACAGTATGGAAGCAGTGATGTACTTGTGCCGGTGTATGGGAAGGATGTATATTTCCAGGTGGATTTCCGGATCTGGCAGGAGTAAAACAGCTTGACTTTTTTCGCTGCGAAAAGCATAATGAAATCAGTGCAAAGTAAACGGAGGGAAACCGGGTCCAGGAGGCCCGGTTTCTTTGGCGGAGGTGGATAAAATTGACGACAAAAGAAAGTATTCTTGCTCTGTTTGAAGAGCAGAGGGGAGTTTATTTTTCAGGCGAAGAGATTGCAGCCAGGCTTGCGGTTTCACGGGCGGCAGTATGGAAGGCGGTGAACGGCCTTCGAAAAGAAGGTTACGAAATTGACGCAGTCTCAAACAAGGGCTACCGTCTTGCGGCCGATACGGATATTTTATCTACACAGGGAATTGAAAAATATCAGGATCCTGTCTGCCGGACATTGAACTTATGCGTTCTGCCGGAGGCAGAATCTACCAATACGCTTCTCAGGGAAAAGGCAAATGCAGGAGCGCCGGAAGGGACTGTAATCCTTGCCAACACCCAGACAAAAGGACGGGGGAGGAGGGGCCGGAGTTTCTATTCTCCGGCAGACACCGGTCTCTATCTGAGTATCCTGTTAAGGCCGGATGGAATGACACCGGATCAGGCGGTGAAGATCACGACAATGGCTGCTGTCGCTGTATGCGAAGCGGTAGAGGAGATTTCCGGAAAAGAGACCTGGATCAAGTGGGTCAATGATATTTATCAGGAAGGACGGAAGATCAGCGGAATTCTTACAGAGGCTTCAGTCAGTATGGAAAATGGAAGTGTAGAATCGGTGATTCTGGGAATCGGAATCAATGTTTATCCGCCGGAGAGTGGATTCCCGGAAGATATCAGAGAAACTGCAGGATCCGCTTTTGACGGGAAGCAAAATGATGGAAAGAACCGGCTGGCCGCCGGAGTTCTGAATTATTTTTTTAAAGAATATGAGAGGATAGATCGTACTGATTATGTGGAAAAGTACCGTGCAAAAAGTCTCGTAGTGGGGAAAGAGATCACGATACTGTCCCCGTCCGGCGACAGAAACGCAACGGCGCTGGATGTGGACCAGGACTGCCATTTGATTGTGCAGTATGAAAATGGACAGACAGAACGGCTCTCCTCCGGGGAGATCAGTATCCGGCTTTCATAAACTGTTGCCGGAGCTGTGGGCATCAAATGAAAAGGCCGGGCAGGATGTGTCCGGCCTTCTGTAAACGAGGCCCATGACTGCATTTGTGTCCCATAGCTGTTCAGAAGATTTTTTAATTCCAGCTGTGGAAAGTACACATGAGATTCCACCTGATTTACCGCGGGAATGATTTCACAGGACCGGACAAACTCTTTGTATTTTTCAGCATCAAAGTTAGAAATCCCGATGGCACGGACTTTTCCGTCCCGCAAAGCTTCTTTGAAGGCTTCATACATTTCCGGAGCGCTTTTATAGGGCTCGTGGATCAAGAGAAGATCGATATAATCGGTCTGCAGCTCGTTCAGAGACTGTTCAATCCCCGATTTTGCTTTTTGATAGGTCGTTCTGGGACGGTAAATTTTGGTTGTGAGAAAGAGTTCTTCTCTGGGAATTCCACTTTCTTTGACTGCATATCCGACAATATACTCATTTTCATACATCTGGGCTGTATCGATCAGCCGGTAACCAAGATCCAGCGCAGTCAGGATGCTCTGTTTTCCCGCTTCCCCGCGGATATCCCAGGTGCCATAGCCGATCACAGGCATCCGAACATGATTATTTAAGGTCAGTTCATTCAAAATACATTCCCCCGCTTTCTGAATTTGTCTGGATTCATTATACAGAAAGCGGGGGAATATGTAAAATATCCAATATTTATATCATGATATGCAGAACGGGAATATCATATGACTGCGGATTTATGTAAATCTCTACTGAATGGATTTTCCAAGCTCGTAAGCCTTCTGCAGTTCCGGCTTGCCATCGATATCACCGATATCACCATTTCCGCCGGCAAGAACGTGGCCGAGATTTTCCCATTTGAGATGTTCCATCAAATGGTTGTAGTAGAGAAGGACATCTTCAAATCCATTTCCTTCCGCGGCCATCAAAAGCGCGGATGCACGTCCGTGTCCTCTGAGAAGGTTGCCGTCCCCCTCTTCCAGCGCAAACAGTCGGTCCACAGCGGTCCGAAGCTGCCCGCTCATGTTCCAGTAATATAATGGGGAAGCGAGTACGATCACATCACAGTCCCGGACAGCCGGATAGATTTGATTCATATCGTCCTGCTGAACACAAGGACAGTCTTTGCTGCTGTGTCCGCCAAAGCATCCTCTGCACCCATGGATATTCATGCCGCCCAGAAAGAATTCGGTGACTGTATTGCCGGAGGCTTCGGCGCCTTCCGTAAATGATTTTACAAGAGCTGATGTATTGCCCTTTTTTCGAGGGCTTCCGTTTAAGATTACAATTTTTTTACTCATTTCATTTTCTCCTTCATCATGATTGATAATGATCAGATCTTATCTGCCAGTGCGGCTGCCTGCCGGCATCCGTCTGTTTTTTCAATGTCTCCGGTATTCAAGACGCCAGGTACAAGAACTTCGCCGACTATCTGCCATTTAATAAGAGCAGCGGAACGTTCGATCGGGATTCTGACACCGTCCAGAACTGTGAGATCATCCTCCTCACAGCAGGCAATCAGAGCACACTCTTTTCCGGCAATATCCTTTCCTGCAACGCAGAAAGAATACAGTTTATCAATGACTGCTTTAATCTGTGCAGGAATGGAATACCAGTATACCGGCATGGTGAACACAACAGCGTCCGCTTCCAGAACAGCCGGAGCAATCTTATTGAAATCATCATCAAAGGAACATGCCTTTCCTGACTTGAAGCAGGTTTCACAGGCACGGCAGCCGCCCACATTCATCATAGCTGCATCAAATCTTGTGACAGTGTGTCCTTTTGCCTGTGCAGCTTTGATAAACGCATCCGTCATGGCAAAACTGTTCCCTGCTTTCCGGGGACTTCCTGTAATTACAACAATTTTTTTACTCATCTTTTTTCCTCCTGTTCTCATAAAATCTGGCTGGTTTAATTCGGAATAAGAATTGACTTTCCACATTCCTGATACTATAATCATAACAAGTGTTGATAAGAAAACAAGTACGCACATAAAAGTGCGATACTTACAGTATAGTATGGTACTTACCCAAAGGAGAGTGTGAAATGGGAACACGATGTATTTCAAATGAATGTCTCAGTACGACAGGTTTCAGCTATACATTATCGTTGATTAACGGAAAATATAAGATGACCATCCTTTATACATTGATGGAATTCGGTGTGGTTCGGTTTAATGAAATGAAAAAATATATTGGAGGAATCTCCTATAAGACACTCAGCTCCACGCTAAAGGAACTGGAAGCGGATCAGCTTGTCCACAGAGAGGAGTACCCGCAGATTCCGCCGAAGGTGGAGTACAGTCTGACGAAGCGGGGCAAATCGCTGATCCCGATTCTGGATGGAATGTGTGAATGGGGAGATAAAAATCGGTTATAAGGAAACGGACGAGGGCCGGTCAGAGTCATTCTAAAGAAAATGCTCATCATGCTAAAATGAAGTGTGAGGAGGGATAGGGTGAAATCTATTTATTTAAAAACGCCGGAAGTGGAGGAGCTTTATTATAGACAAAAATGGATGATGGATCCGGAAACGATGTCATATAATGCAGGATATGATATGGAAATGGAGGGCTATGATAAAGTGTCTGGAACAATCTGCAAAACAGATGAGCAGATGCAGGAGTGGTATAAAAAATGGACGAAGTCTCACAATAGATATATTGCATATATTTATGATGCAGAGATGAAAATACCGGTGGGCGAAGTATATTTTCAGAATGATGAAAATAGCAGGGAATACGAAATTGGAATTGTAATTGCTTCCCAATACAGGGGTAAAGGTTATGCATATCCAGCACTGTTAAGTCTGCAAAAAGTAGCTTTTGAAGAAAACGAGGCGGAGATACTGTCTGACTGGTTCCCGGAGGATCGTTTCGAAGCCGTAAAATTGTTTCGGAAAGTGGGCTTTCTTCCAACAGATATCAGGAGAAAGGAACTCGTTTTCGGGCAGGAAAAAGAAGCGGTGAAATATTTACTGACGAAGGAGCAATATGAGCAGAGAAAGATGAAGCAGGAAATTTGATGCGAAAATCGCATCCTGCCTCTTGACTTTGAAAAACATAGTTGTTATATTATAAATAGAACAGACGACAAGATGCCCCGGATGAATCCGGGGTATTTTCAAAGAAGATAGATAAAAGGATTGTTTTCAAAGCGGAGAGGGTGAGATTATGGCAGCAAAGAGAGATTACTATGATGTACTTGGTGTCAGCAGAAATGCAGATGCATCAACAATTAAAAAAGCATACAGGAAACTTGCAAAGAAATATCATCCGGATACGAACCAGGGAGATGCCCGGGCAGAGCAGATGTTTAAAGAGGTAAATGAGGCTTATGATGTACTGGGAGATCCGGAGAAGAAGAAGATGTACGACCAGTTCGGCCATGCAGCATTTGATCAGAACGCGCAGGGAGCCGGGCAGGGCTTCAGTGGTTTTGGAGGTTTCGGCGGTCAGAACGGCGGCTACCGGGAGTTCCATTTCGAAGGCGGAAATATGGATGATCTTTTCGGAGATATCTTTGGAGGTATGTTCGGCGGAAGCGGCAGCAGAAGTAATAGCGGATTCAGTGGCTTCCGCAGCCAGGGATTTGGAGGCCGTTCCTATCAGAGCAGAGGACAGGATATCCATACAGAGATTTCGGTCAGCTTTGATGAAGCCGCATTTGGATGCGATAAGATGATCCGGCTTCAGAAAGAGGACGGTTCCATTCAGACGCTGCAGGTACACATTCCGGAAGGAATGGAGGACGGCAAGAGCATCCGGCTTCGCGGCAAGGGAGCACCGGGAACGGGCGGCGGCCAGCCGGGAGATCTGTTTATGAAGGTTCATGTAGGAACACGTCCGGGATTTGAACGGAAGGGATCCGATATTTATACAACGGTTCAGGTGCCGTTTACCACAGCGGTTTTCGGCGGAGAAGTTATGGTGGAGACCCTGACAGGGCGTGTGCTCTGCAAAATCCGGAAGGGAACCCAGTCCGGTTCCAGGATCCGGTTGAAAGGAAAAGGTGTTGCTTCCATGAACCAACCGTCCGTACACGGTGATCAGTATGTGACGGTACAGATCCAGGTTCCGACGTCCTTAAGTCCGGAGGCGGAGCAGAAGCTTCGGGAATATGAGGCGGCCTGTAAAGGCGGGAGGAGAAGAGGAAACTCCGCGGCATAAAGCCTGATGATAACCGGCAAATGAAAATCTGATTATGAATAAAAGGGGAAACCGCCTCCTTCCTTCTTGCAAGGGGAGCAGGGAAGGATTATACTGAATAAATCAGAGTAAGGAGGCGGCAGATTTGAAAGACTGTTTATTTGAAAACGGAATTATTTTTACATCGGACGACACAAACCTTTATGCAGATGCCATACTTGTCTCGAACGGAATGATCCAATGGATCGGAAAGAAGGAGAATATTCCGGACGGGAATTATGAGCATGCGGATCTGAAAGGGGCTTGTGTCGTTCCTGGTTTTGTGGACGCGCATATGCATCCGGTGATGCTGGCAGATTTCAGCAAGAAGATTTCCGCCCTTCCGCCGGAAGTCCATTCGATTGAGGAATTAAAGGAGAAGATCCGTCAGGTGCGGGAGACGCAGCAGCCGGGTGAATGGATTGAAGGATGGGGATACGATGAAGGCAAGTTTGAGGAGAAACGTTCGTTGAACCGTTATGATCTGGATCAGGGATGCAGCGATTCTCCGGTTTCCATCACAAGAACATGCGGACATATCCGCTGCGTGAACAGCAAAGCTCTGGAGATTGCCGGCATTACAAGGGATACGCCGGATCCGGAGGGCGGCGAGATCGAGCGGGATGCATCCGGCGAGCCGACCGGTGTTTTAAAGGAAAATGCAAGAAATCTGGTGCTTCCGTTCATACCGAAAGAGAGCCACGATGATAAGGTGCAGAATCTGGTGGATCTTGGAAATCTCCTGAAATCTCAGGGAATTGTGGCGGTCTGTGATATGGGAAATCTAGATAATGGCGACAATTTTCCGCTGTATCAGGAAGCAGCCAGGCGAGGATACTGCCAGGAGACGGCAATTTACTATATGTGGGATTATTTTGCGGACGATCCGGATTTTATCATTCCGGAAACACATCGGGATAAAAGCAGCCAGATTTTTGCGGCGGGACTTAAGCTGATTGGAGATGGAAGCGTCTCAGGAAGAACGGCCTGGATGGATAAGCCGTATCTTGGGACAACGGATGAATATGGAATTTCTACCTGTTCGGATTCATTGATGGAATCGGCCGTTGCTTTCTGTAAGAAGCATCATTGCCAGCTTTCCATGCATGCGATGGGAGGAAGCGCCATCAGTCGTGTTGTAGACCGGGCATACCGGGAAGAGAACTGGATGGAAGACGACACTCCGTATGTACGGGTGGAGCACATCACAGACCCGGCGGCAGACAGTATCCGAAAGGCGGCGGAAAAAGGAATGTTCTTTGTGACACAGCCGATTTTTATGTACGCGGAGATCGAAAGCTATCTCACCAATCTGGGAGAAGCGTGGATGAAAACGTGTTATCCGGTCCGGACCATGCTGGATCAGGGAGTGCAGCTCTGTTTTTCCACAGATGCTCCGGCCACATCCTGGGCAGTACCGTCCGACCCGTTCCCGTGCCTGAAAGCAGCGGTGACACGGCGGGCCTATGACGATACCGACTGCGGGCAGGACCAGAGGGTGGATATCGAGACGGCAGTGAAACTGTATACAAGAGAATCCGCAAAGGCAGCAGGATTCCAGAAAATCGGGCAGTTAAAAGAAGGATATAAGGCGCACTTTGCGGTGTTAGACCGGAATCTGTTTGCAGTTCCGACGGAGGAGATTGACCAGGTCAAAGTGGAGACCCTCTATATAAATGGCAAGCGCGAATATCAACGGTAAATGATTAAAAAAGAAAAAGCTGAGGCGGCGGATTGTTTTGCAGAAAATTTCTGCAGATAGATCAACCAGCCTCAGCTTTTTGCTGTTTTACAGGCGGTTTTATGATAGAATGGGAAACAGAAATAGATAAAATGATGAGAGGTAAGACATGGAAAGACAGGAATACACATGCAGTCTGCAGCAGAAAGGGTGCGGAGGCTGCCCGCTTCTTTCGCTGCCCTATGAGGAGCAGCTGCGGAAAAAACAGAAAGCGATGAAAAAGCTGATGGGGAATTTCGGCAAGGTGCGCCCGGTGATCGGGATGGAGAATCCATGGCATTATCGGAATAAAGCGATTTCTACCTTCGCGGAGGGGCCGGGGCGACAGTTGATCAGCGGAATTTATGCCCGCGGAAGCCACTATGTGATTCCGGTCAAAACATGCCTTCTGCATCATCCGGCACTGGATGAGGCCGTGCGCGCAGTACGGAAAGCGGCAAGACTCTGTAAATACAAGCCGTACGATGAGGACAGAAAGACCGGACTGATCCGCCATGTACTCGTCCGCCACAGCCTTCTGACAGATGAAGTGCTGGTGGTACTTATTACAGCTTCCCCGATTCTTCCGGGTGCAAAGGCCTTTGTCAAAAAGGTACGGGAACTCTGCCCGAACGTCACGACCATTGTCCAGAATATCAATGCAAGATCCACCAGTGCAGTTCTTGGATTTTCCGAGAAGATTCTGTATGGAAAAGGGTATATTGTCGATGAATTGTGCGGAATCCGTTTCCGGATTGCTGCATCCAGCTTTTACCAGATCAATCCGGTTCAGACGGAAATCCTGTACCGGACAGCTATCGAGGCGGCCGGGCTTGACGGTACCCGGACTGTTCTGGACGCCTACTGCGGAGTCGGGACCATCGGACTTGCGGCGGCTCCTCACGCAAAGCATGTCCTGGGAGTCGAGAAAAACGGAAGTGCCGTCAGATGCGCTATTCAGAATGCAAAAGACAACGGAATTCAGAATGCCCGTTTTCTGAACGAAGATGCAACCAAGGCTATTCAGAAGATGGCGGCAAGAGGTGAAAAGGTAGATGTCGTATTTATGGATCCGCCGCGGGCGGGCAGCACACCGGAATTTCTGGATGCTGTCAGCCGTATGAGCCCGGAAAAGCTCGTCTACATTTCCTGCAATCCGGAAACCCAGAAGCGGGATCTGGAGATCCTGAAGAAAAAAGGATGGGGAGTCCGGATGATTCAGCCGGTGGATTTATTTCCACATACGGAGCATATAGAAAACATTGTGGTTTTGGGACGGAAACAGTAATAAACAGGAGAAAGTTATGATAGAAATTAAAGAATGGATTTGAATGAAAAGCATCGATTTCCCAAACCTGCACATACTATCTCCGAGGTGGTTGTATGAGTAAAAAGCAGAAAGAACAACAGGAAAGACAGAAAAATCTGAATCAGTTCAACAGTATCACGCAGAAGGTGAAGCCGGAAAATCAGAATCAGGGACATAATGTCCGGGATGAGGCGGTGGAACCGAAGAAGAGACAGATGTAGGCATCCGAAAGGGTGCCTTTTTTCAGTAAGTTAAGGGCATGTAAAATAATGAAAAGGTGAGATGCAACGCTGGAAAAACGAAAGCGGCAGGTGTAAAATACATATGTGGGATTTTAAGGGGAGAAATGAATATAGCAGGGAAGGAGGAATTATTCATTACCAGAAGAGGTTAAGAATACAGTTTTATTGCTGTAAATAATGTAAATATTACGGAGGAATGAGAAATGGGAAAAAAATCTGTGAAATTGACAACAGCGGTGACGGCCGCAGTACTTCTTTCTTCATCTGTGATGGCACAGGATGTAGCTACAGCAGCAGATGCAGGACAGATTGACGGACAGGAGGATAAGCAGGTAAAAGGGACTGCAGAAAAGAAAAAGGCAGCTCCGGTCAGTCTGGATGAAGCAAAAGAAAATCTGAATATGGCTAAAGAACAGGAAGAAAAAACTGCTTCTGAAGAAAAGCAGGCATCGGAAGCCTACGAAGTAGCGAAGAAAGAAGAAAGTGAAGCGGCACAGGCAGCGGCAGAAGCGGTTGCCAAGGCAGAGGAAGCGAAAAAGGAAGCAGAGCAGGCATTTCAGGAAGCAGTAGCAGAAGCGGAGAAGGCAGAGGTCGAAGCTCAGGATACTTTTGACCAGAAGCAGGTAGAACAGATGCAGGCCGCAGTCAATACGCAGGAAAAGAGCCAGGCGTATACAGATAGTCAGGAGCTTAGTAAAGAAGCGCAGGAGTATCTGGAAGAGGTACAGGAAAAAGTTACTGTAACGGAAGAAGAGGTCCAGCAAAAGCAGGAGGCTCTGGAAGCATCACAGGCAGATTTAACGGAAAAAGAGGGAGCCGTACAGGAAGCACAGGAAAACCTGGAGCAGATTAATGGACAGATCAGCAGTTCAGAAGCTGCGATTGAGACAGCGAAAGCTAACATTGTAAAGGCTCAGGAAGCAAAAGCCCAGGCAGAGCAGGATATTGTAGAAGCCCAGGCAGCTCTGGAACAGGCAACAGCAGTTTATGAGCAGGCAGAAGCAGAAGCCGCAGAAGGTTCTCCAGAATACAAGGTTGCATTGGAAAAGGTGGAACAGGCGAAGGATGCGTTAAGTGAAGCACAGGCTGTGCAGGCAGAAAAGCAGGCAGCTTTGGATACGGCAAATGCGGTTCTGGCACAGGCACAAAGTGCCGCAGAGAGTGCGCAGACAGATGTGGATCAGGCACAGAAAGAGATTGAGATCGCACAGGCAGAAGGCGCTGTAGCAGCAGCACAGGAAAGCCTTGCGGCAGCAGTACAGACAGAGCAGCAGGCACAGTCTGTATTAAATTCAGCACAGAGTGAACTGAATGCGGCACAGACTGTAAAAGATCAGAAAGATGCTGTACTGAATCAGAAAACACAGGAGAAAGCAAACGCAGAAGCAGCTCTTGAGAAGGCAAAACAGGAAAAAGCAGCGGCAGAACAGGCGGAAGCGGCCAGCAAAGAAGCACTTCAGGAAGCGCAAGAAGCTAAGACAGCTGCGGAAAGTTCAGTTGCGTCTGCACAAACAGCCAAAAACAGCGCAGATTCCCAGGCGGAAGCAGCAAGAAAACAGGTGGAAGAAAAACAGGCCGCAGTTGACGCAGCCCAGAAAGCTTATGATGAGGCAAAAAAAGCAAGTGACAATGCAGAAGCCCAGATTGCGAAAGGATCGTTTGGATTCTTTGAGGAAATGGGGGCAGAGGAAGCGCTGGATATTTTGAATAATGCTCCTTTAAAAGAGTATACAGAGCAAGGGAATGAAAAGGATGCCACTTCTCTGGAAAATATGAAAGCGGCTTTGGAATGGATTAAAGAGTGTAATGAACTTCGGGAAAATCATCAATGTGCAGACTTAAAGGTATCTGATTCATTAATGGCAATTGCACAATCGAATACGAATGCTTCAGGGAATTATATTGGTCATACAGGGCAGTTCCAGGTCGGTGGAGAAAATTTGGCATGGGGTTCGGGTTCATACGACCCATTTTATGGATGGTATACAGAGGAAAAAGAGGATTATGAGACTACGGGGAACCCGGA
The DNA here is from genome assembly GCF_002160935.1 of Drancourtella sp. An12. Classification (NCBI taxonomy): domain Bacteria; kingdom Bacillati; phylum Bacillota; class Clostridia; order Eubacteriales; family Oscillospiraceae; genus Drancourtella; species Drancourtella sp. An12. The sequence goes on from NZ_NFLO01000001.1 coordinate 329,530, forward strand.
TAATAGCGGGCACTATTTCAATATCATTCAGGAAGGCTTTGTTTATACGGGATTTGCTGTGAATCAATATAGTGTCAGATATGGGGCTGCCTATGGACAAGTATTTAATTGGGAAAATTATAGTGAGCAATATAACGACAACGCCATGACCCTCGAAGACTATACCAACCGTTTCATGAAATACTATGACGGTCTGATGAATGCTCCGCAGATTGCCGAGGAGGCAGCAAAGAAGCTGGAAGAGGCGAAGAATGCACTTGCATCTGCGCAGACTACATATGAGGCTGCACAGAAAAAGGCGGCCGAGGCAGCTACAGTCCTTCGGCAGAAACAACAGGCAAATACTCAGGCAGCCCGGAAAGTAACATCAGCTCAAAATGAAGTTAAGGCTGCAGAACAGACAACAGCTCAGAAAGTTGCAGCTGTGACATCAGCATCAGCAAAAGTAACATCAGTATCACAGGCGGTGCAGAGCGCAAAGGCAGAAGTAAACGCAGCACAGCGGACACTTTCTGACAAGCAGCAGGCATACCAGACTGCAAAAGCCTCTCAGGAGCAGGCAGCGCAGAAGAAAGAAGAGCAGGAGACAAATCTTAAGCAGAAACGTCAGGCATACAGAGCACTTGCAGGCAAAGAAATTGGTGAGACAAATGCTGAGACAGCAGCAGCGCACTTACAGACAGCGCAACGGAATTATCAGACAGTATCAGCGGTCCTTAGGACAGCTAATGAAAAACTGAGTACGGCAAAGACAGAAGCTGAATCAAAAGAGACAGATCTGAAGTCTGCGCAGAGTGTGACAGCAGCGAAAGAGGCGGATCTTACACAGGCAGAAAAGGCGAGAGACGAAATAGAAGCTGTTGTGGCCGCAGATCTTGCTGAAAAACGACAGGCAGTAGAAGATTGTAAAGTAGATCTGCAAACAGCACAGCAGGATAAGACAGACGCTGAGACAGATATTCAGACGAATACCGAAGCGCAGAAAGATGCTGAATCACAGCTGACATCATTAAGAGAAAACAAACCTGAAGCAGAAGCAGCTGTTGCTGTGGCAGAAGAAGCACGCAAAGAGAGCGAAGGAAAAGTTGAGGAAGCTCAGAAAATATATCAGGATGCAGTAGATGCAATTACACCGCTCCGTGAGGCGAAAGCGGCATACAACACAGCTCTTTCTGAAGAGGCAAAAGCGAAAGAAAACTATGAAAAAGCTGTGGAAGACGAGGCGAAAGCAGTACAGGCTGTTGCTGATGCGAAAGCGGCTCTGGAACAGGCAGAAGCAAAGAAAGCGGAAGCAGATAAACTGTCTTTGACAGAAGCGATGAAAACACCAATCGAGGGTGCAAACTTCTCCTATCTGAATGCCTATGTAGATGAGATTAAACTGGCCGAAAAACAGGTTGAGGAAGCTGAGGCTGTACATGAAGATAAGAAAGCTGCACTTGCAGAGGCAAAAAATACATATGATCTGGCAAAACTGGCTTATGCGGAAGCTGTTGTTGATCTTGCTGACGCACAGGAAAGCTATGATCAGTTTATGAAGACTTCTACGGAGCAGAACGGTGAAAACGTACAGCAAACAGAAAAAGTTCAAAAAGAAGAAAAAACAGATACAGAAGAAAGAATAACTGTAAAAACCGGCGATTCGGCAGAACCGGCTTTGTATGCGACAGCAGGAATGGGAGCGTTGGCAGCAGCACTTGCAGCGTGGAAGAAAAAACACAGTTAATTAATAATGCACCGGACAGGCAGTAATTTAAACTAAATAAAAAAGGCCATTTACAGACGGAGATCATTGATCCGGTAAATGGCCTTTTGGTGTATAATGGATTGAGAAATTGTAGAAAAGCAGAAACTGAAACGGAGACTTATTATGCGAAGAGAACTTGGAATTGCAAGATGCGGGCTTGCCTGCTGTATTTGCTCAGAAAATCAGAATTGTGCCGGATGTAATGCGGATACCTGTCCGGACAAGGACTGGTGTGAGAATCGAAAATGCACAATGGAAAAGGGAATCGGCCATTGCTATGAATGCAAAATTGACTGCCGGAAAGGAATTTTGACGAAGATCAAGCCCTATGCGTTCACGCTCTTTGCCAGACGTTATGGCGAGAATGCGCTGCTGGACTGTCTGGAGCGGAATGAACAAAATGGGATTATCTATCACCGGGAAGGCATCAACGGTGATTACGATGAGTTTGACGATGTGGAGGAACTGATCCATTTTATACAGACAGGAAGACGAACGAGAGAGGAAGCAGGAATTCCATCCATGAATGAGGCGCGATCCCTGCTGGAAGAGGGCGGCAGGATGAATCCGGGACCATGGATCCGACACAGCAAATATGTAGCAGAGGCCGCAGGAAAAATTGCGGCCGAGTGCGAAGGGCTGGATGAGGAAACGGCCTATATTTGTGGTCTGCTTCATGACATTGGACGGCGGTTCGGGGTCAGTTATCTGGCGCATGTCTATGACGGATATACGTTTTTGATGGAGCGTGGCTATGAGAAAGCCGCAAGGACGGCGCTTTCCCATTCGTTCAACCGGAAAAAGATGGAAGATTATATTGGAAAGTTCGACATATCAGAAGAAAAGCAGGAAGAGCTGAAGAACCTGCTGGATGCAATGGAATACGATGAATACGACTATCTGATTCAGCTCTGTGATTCCATTGCTGTGGCCGACGGGATTGTATCTCTGGAAGAGCGGATGAATGATGTGAAAAGCCGTTACGGTTATTATCCGCAGGATAAATGGGACAGAAATATGGCGCTGAAGGAATATTTTGAGAAAAAGACGGGAAAAGATCTGTACACGGTTGTGCTGATGAAAAGCACACCGGAACATTGAGAAAAAGATTGATGGTTGCGGATTGACAACGCCTGTCAGCCAAAGATATGATTTAGCTACATGAACGGTGCACTGATTCATTTAAGAAATCTTTGGAGGGATTCAGAATGAATGGATTAAAATATATCAGGGTTCGGTGCAATCTGTCACTAAATGATCTGGCAGAGTGTATTGGCGTTACAAGACAGGCATTAAGTGCGTGGGAGAACGGGAAAAAAGAAATACCGGAGCAAAGGAAAGAGCAGCTTTCAGAGTTTTTCGGGATTGACCAAAGATATTTTGGAGAAATATCAGAAGAAGAAAAGATCACTTTGCTTGAAAAGGCGATGTTCCGCTATGACCATAATGGCAGGGAGAGTTATCGGTATAAACCGCAGGATAAGGACGGGAAAAATCAGCATATATATTTTCTGCCGGATACCCGGATCAGCATGGATGAAAAATATGTACTGGCGCAGAAAAGGAAACAGGAAATTCTGGAAAAGGCAGACGATATAATCAAATGGACCGATCATGCGGGGAGTATAGCATCACAAATTGCATGCATCGACCGTGGATGCAGCATTTATGGAATGACCAATGATCTGATGGAAATGATGCGGAATATGGAAAAAATGATTTTGAAAATGCCGTTTTATTATGAGTTGATGAGTGTGTGGAAGGCAATGCTTCTGGCATACGGGCTTATGGAACAAGAAGAGATTTCCGGCGGCGCACCATCAGAAGCCCATGGGGGTGAAGACCCGGAATGGATTATCCGGCTGGCCGAAGAGATCCGGAAACACTGGGATGCGGAGCGGAGTTATCATGAAAACTGTGAAGAAGAGAGGAGAAAACAACAAAGAAAAGAGAAGGAAAACAAGGAACAGTTGAAAGAGAAGGATCAGATTACGAGGGCAGAAGAGCAGAACAGACAATTCAGAGAGAAGTGCTCAGAGAGCGGGAAAGAAGCCGGCCTGGTGAGTAGTGCTTCTGACCATCACGATTAATATAACTTGACAAAAGGGATAGAGTGTGCTTTGATAGTAACAGAAAACAAAAGAATAATTAAGGGCAAAACCTTCGAAAGATGGCGACGCAAAACTATAGGGTCTAATCCATAGTAATATGAGAATGACAGCCAGTTGCAGTATTATTAAATGTACCGGATTCCCCCCGATATGTATTGTGCAACGGATAAAGCAGATGTTTTATCCGTTTTTTGTTACCTTTTATTCCGGGTTTTCAAAAGCATTCTTTTGCAGGATGCTGCAGAAGAAAATACAAAGGAAGAAGGAGAAGAGTCATGTCAAAACATTTACCTTTGTCCGTGCGGGTTCCGATTGAAAGCGACAATCCAAGTATCTGCAGGGACGAAGAGGCATGTATCAAATGCGGGATGTGCAGGGACGTGTGTACGAATGTAATTGGGGTACACGGTACGTACACACTGGAAGAAACCGGGGATACGGCGATCTGTATTCACTGCGGTCAGTGTGCCAACGTCTGCCCGCCTGCAAGTATCACGGAGGTATATGAGTATCAGGCGGTAAAGGATGCTATTAAAGATCCAGACAAAGTGGTCATTGTCAGCACCTCACCGTCGGTCAGAGTCGCACTGGGAGAAGAGTTCGGTATGAAGCCGGGCGATTTTGTCCAGGGGAAAATGGTTGCTCTTTTGCGGGCGCTTGGAGCGGACTATGTTCTGGATACGAATTTTGCGGCGGATCTTACCATCATGGAAGAAGCGGCCGAACTGCTGGAAAGGATTACAAAAAAGACAGCGCCGCTGCCACAGTTTACAAGCTGCTGTCCGGCCTGGGTCAAGTTTGCGGAAACCTATTATCCGGAACTGCTGCCAAATCTTTCTACGGCAAAAAGCCCGATCGGAATGCAGGGACCGACAATCAAAACGTATTTTGCCCGGAAGATGGGAATTGATCCCAAAGCGATTGTGAATGTAGCATTGACACCGTGCACCGCCAAGAAGTTTGAAATCCGCAGACAGGAAATGAATGTGGCCGGAAAACAGCTTGGAGAGCCGGATATGCGCGACATGGATCACGTTGTGACGACCCGTGAGCTGGCACGATGGGCAAAGGAAGAGGGGATCGATTTTGCAAAACTGGAGGAAAGCAAATACGATTCTCTGATGGGAGAAGCATCCGGCGCAGGTGTGATTTTCGGAAATACCGGAGGGGTGATGGAGGCCGCGCTTAAGACTGCATATTATAGTCTTACCGGGGAAAATGCGCCAAAGGAGTTCTATCAGTTAGAGCCGGTGAGAGGATATGAGGGCATCAGGGAAGCGAGTCTTGATATTGCCGGAACACAGTTGAATGTTGCCGTTGTGCACGGCACACAAAATGCAAGGAAGATGATCGAACGCCTGAAAGAGGGGAAGAAAGATTATCACTTTATCGAGGTGATGGCCTGCCCGGGAGGCTGTATCGGCGGAGGCGGACAGCCGCGCAATCTGGAGGTGGATGCCGATCAGACGAGAAAAGCAAGGATAGCGGGGCTCTACAGCCGGGATGAGCAGATGACGCTGCGGTTCAGTCACGAGAATCCGGAAATCAAAAAACTTTATGAAGAATTTTACGGTACACCGCTAAGCAGGCTGGCTGAGAAGATGCTTCATACTTCCTACATCAGCAGAGCAGAAGATTTAACGAAACATGGAAACGAACAAGAGACGGAAGAAAGAAACGAGGAAAACACAATGACAAAATGGAAATGTAAGATCTGTGGTTATATTTATGAAGGAGAGACTCTGCCGGAAGACTTTGTATGTCCGATCTGCAAACAGCCGGCATCCTCTTTTGAAAAGATAGAGGAAATACCGGCGGCAGGAACTTCTCCGTATGCCGGAACAAAGACAGAAAAGAATCTTCAGGAAGCATTCTCAGGGGAAAGCCAGGCAAGAAATAAATACACCTTTTTTGCGCAGGTTGCACAGAGAGAAGGATATGAGCAGATAGCGGAATTATTCCTCCAGACAGCCCGCAACGAACAGGAACATGCCCGCCTGTGGTATCAGGAATTAGGACACATCGGGACAAGTAAAGAAAACCTCCTGGCGGCAGCAGCAGGAGAAAATTATGAGTGGACCGATATGTATGAGCGCATGGCGAAAGATGCCGAGGAAGAAGGTTTTCATGATCTTGCAGAACGGTTCCGGAGAGTAGGCGCGATCGAAAAACGTCATGAGGAACGTTACAGACAGCTTCTGGAGAATCTTGAAAAAGGACAGGTATTTGAGAAAATCGAAGAAACTGTATGGGAATGCCGCGTGTGCGGACACATCCATGTAGGAACAAAAGCTCCGGATGTATGCCCGGTATGCAGCTACAGCCAGTCCTACTTTGAAGTGCATAAAAAGAACTACTAATATGTAAAAATAAAGCTGGAAGAAACAAGTCCTTTTGAAAGGCACGGTTTCTTCCAGCTTTTGTGCAAATAGAGAGTAATGAAGTTACTTAAGCAATGGTCTGAACTCCTGTTACTTCATATCCTTCTTCTGTAACAGCGGCAGTGAGCTTTTCATCTGTAACGGATTCCGGTACACAGACAGTTGCTGTCTTGTCTTCCAGGCTGACAACAACATCCGTTGCGCCCTCGATTGCTTCAAGAGCTTTCTTTACGTGCTTTACGCAGTTCTGGCACATCATTCCTTCTACTGAGAGTTGTTTTTTCATTGTAATACCTCCTGAATTTTGTTTCGTTTTATTTTGACAGCAGTCTTCTTGCGGGAGGGCTTCCCTGGCGGAAGGCTCTTCGGAAGAGACGTGTTCTGCTATCGTCGTGTGTGTAACAGTAAACGGCTTTGTCTCTGTCTCCGTATTGGCGGAAGCGGCAGCGGATCCGTGTTTCGGCTTGAAGAAGCGCAGGCGGAGTGCATTGCTTACGACAAAGACGGAACTGAAGCTCATGGCGAGAGCCGCAACCATCGGATTCATCTTCAGACCAAAGGCGGTGTAGAAGCATCCGGCAGCAACAGGGATACAGATTGCATTGTAGAAAAAGGCCCAGAACAGGTTTTCCTTGATGTTGCGGATGGTCGCTTTGCTCAGTTCGATGGCGCCTGCTACATCCAGCAGGTCGTTCTTCATCAGGACAATGTCAGCGGATTCCATGGCGATGTCAGTACCTGCGCCGATGGCGATTCCGACATCTGCTCTGGCAAGGGCCGGAGCATCGTTGATTCCATCACCGACCATGGCGGTTTTTTTGCCGCTTTCCTGAATCCGGCGGATTTCTTCTTCCTTATCCTGAGGGAGCACTTCGGCGATAACTCGGTCCACACCGACCTGCCGGCGGATTGCTTCGGCAGTCTTTTTGTGGTCTCCGGTCAGCATGACGACTTCAATTCCCATGGCCTGAAGCTCTTTGACAGCCTGACGGCTTGTCGGTTTTACGACATCGGCTACAGCGATCATGCCAAGAAGCCGTCCGCCTTCGGCAAAGTATAACGGTGTCTTGCCGTCGGATGCCATTTTATCCTGTAACTGCTCCAGTGCCGGATCATGGATGGAAAAGGCGTCCATCATCTTCTGGTTGCCGGCCAGATATTCTACGCCGTCGATTGTTCCCTTGATGCCCTGCCCCGGTATCTGCTGAAAGTTCTGTACTGCAAGATACGCGATCTGGTGGTTTTCTGCTTCCTCGACAATCGCATGTCCAAGTGGATGCTCAGAGAGCTTTTCCAGAGATGCAGCCACTTGAAGAAGTCGGGCTTCCGACACTTTCGGCTCGCAGACAATATCGGTCACCATCGGTTTTCCCTGGGTGATTGTACCCGTCTTATCCATGACAACCGTCTGGATCGAGTGGGCGGTTTCCAGCGCCTCTGCGGACTTGATCAGAATTCCGTTTGTGGCGCCGCGGCCGGTGCCGACCATGATTGCGGTCGGAGTCGCAAGTCCAAGCGCACATGGACAGGAGACAACCAGAACGGAAACGGCGATGGTCAGCGCAAATTCAAAGGATGCTCCCAGGATCATCCAGACAACAGCGGAAACAATGGCAATGGTAATGACAATCGGGACGAAAACGCCGGCTACCTTATCTGCAAGCTTTGCGATCGGAGCCTTGGAACTGGTCGCTTCATCCACGAGACGGATAATCTGTGCAAGAGCGGTTTCGTCCCCGACTTTGGTTGCCTGCATTTTGAAATATCCACTCTTATTGACAGTTGCGCCGATAACTTTATCTCCGGCCTGCTTGTCAACAGGAATACTTTCGCCTGTTATTGCAGATTCATCAATGGAGGCAGAGCCTTCCATCAGGATTCCGTCTACCGGGATGGATTCGCCGGCCTTTACAATCAGTATATCACCTTTTTCCAGTTCTTCCACCGGAATTGTGGATTCCACACCGTCACGAATGACGGTTGCGGTCTTCGGGGCAAGGTTCAGAAGCTTGTTGATGGCATCGGAAGTCCTGCCTTTTGCACGTGCCTCGAAAAACTTGCCGAGGGTGATCAGCGTCAGGATCGTGCCTGCACCCTCAAAGTACAGGTCGTGGGAAAATTGATGCACCATCGCGATATCCCCGTGTCCGAGACCGAATGAGATCTTGTACAATGCGTAGATGCCGTATGCGAGAGAAGCGCCGGATCCGAGAGCGATCAGGGAATCCATGTTCGGGGATCTGTGAATCAGTGTCTTAAACCCGACACGGTAGTATTTGAAGTTGATAAATACGACCGGAATCAGGAGTAGAAACAGGGTAAAGGCGTAGATCATGGAATTTTCCGTGCCAAGGAAAATATCCGGCAGCGGCCAGCCCATCATATGTCCCATGGAAAGATAAAACAGCGGGACAGTGAAGACAAAGGACCAGATCACCCTCCGTTTCATGCTTTCATATTCTTGCTTCGCGGCAATGGCAGATGCGGACTGCGCTGTTGCGGAAGATGCTTTCTTCTGCCCTCCAGTCTGTAAGGAAGCACCGTATCCGGCCTTCTCGACTGCCTGAATAATATCGGCTCCGGTCAAAGTCTGGTCATCGTAGTTGACGACCATGCTGTTTTTTAAGAGGTTGACCGAACACTCTTTCATGCCGGGAAGAGCCGAGACTGCTTTTTCCACACGGGAAGAGCAGGCAGCACAGCTCATGCCGGTCACATTGTATTTTTCCTGCATATCTATTCTCCTTTCTGGCCGCACGGCTGGAATAAAACCGCCGCATCACGACCATGTATATTCTTATGAGGAAACAAATACACATATACGGGGTATGAGTATCTATGTGGCTTTAGTATAATCCAAAACAAAAAGTTTGACTTGCCCAATCAGAAATAAAATTAGTCCAAATGGAAGAAGTAGAAAAACGGACAGACGTTTTCATACGTCTGTCCGCTTCTGCTGGATAAAATTTCCTTCTCTGTATTTTTTTCGATAACTGCTCGGTGTCAGATTGGTAAATTCTTTAAATGCCTTGGCGAATTTCCCCTGTGTTTCGTATCCTACTTTTGCGGCAATCTCGGCAATGCTATCGTCTGTCTGCTGCAGAAGTTCCATCGCCTTGCGGATCCGGAATTCTTTCATATAAGTTGCAATGGGCATTCCGTAAACGCCTTTAAAAATTTCTTTGAGCGAGGAAGTGTTGATCAGATACTGGCGGGACAGCTCTTCAATCGTATACCGGCGGTCCAGGTGTTCCGTAAGCTGATGATGGATCTCCTGCATCAGTGCGGCCTGCCGGGACTGGACCTGGGCAGGGGCCGAGATCTCCGGGGACAGGCGGTATAAATAGAGAAGCAGTTCCTGAACTTTCAATTTAAAATATGGCATGCGGAGCTGTTCCGGAAGTCCGTATAATGGGCGGAAAATGACGTCAATATCCGGCCCGGACGGAAGAACGGCCGGGGTCTCCGGCAGACAGAACCATCGATATAGAAGGTCCGGATCCAGCATTATGTCCCGTAAAATCGGAGGCATGTGCAAAGAAAGTTCTTTCAGATTGATAAAAATACTGATCCCTTCGCAGTAACCAAGCGGAAATGTCATAACAGAATCTGCACAGCAGTCTGTACTGTGCAGGGACAGATCCCCGCTTCCGAGGTAGACGGAGGTTCCGCTTTTGAAATTCCAACCGATGCGGCCGAAACGGCAGTGGGTAATTTCAAGAATATGACGGTTGGCACCATGCCGGAAAGAGACCTGATCTGCCAGAAACCAGTCGAGAGAAAGCAGGATGCCGGGAAATACAGGATAGATCTCCAGTTTCCCTTTTCCGGACGTCTGTGATTCGAACTGCTCTGTAAACAGGTTGCTTCCCTGATGATCATCCGTGTGCTGTTCAAGAACAAGGGAACCGTTTGGAATATCGCATAAAATAGATTCGATCTGAATGAATGGCTCATGTTTCATATTCTATTTCCCCTCTTTATGACTGGGTGAGGAAGAAGGACAGGAAATCTGGATCACCTGCTCGATCATGTGATGAAGCAGTTGAGCCTGTACCGTGTCGGCCGCTTTATAATAGACTTCTTTTCCTTCCCGCCGGCTGACAATCAGTCCGGTGATTTTTAACTGTTTCAGATGGTGGGAGACTGCCGGGCTGCTCATTTCTACAAGCGAGGAGATATTGATGACACATTCCTCGCAGTGGCATAAAAGCCAGAAAATCCGGATCCGGCTCTGATCGCTCATCTGTTTGAACAGATCCGCGACAATCTGAAAGTCTTCCGGATTTGGAATCTGATCCGGCATGTGTTCAAATGTCTGGCCGTGATCATGTGGTAAAGTTTTCATAAGCGATTCCTCCTTTGATGCTATTTTTACTATAACAGCATGAACGAAAGAAAACAAGGCAGAAGAAATTTCCGTGAAGAAGAAGGAATTTGCCCAAAAGGAAATAGATTTAGCCGGTTTGGAAGGGAATTTGAGATGATTATTGACCTGAAAGGAAGATATGCTATCATAAAGACAAACGATTAAACAGTTGTTTAATTAAGCGAGAGTAACAGAAAGGATGTAGAATCATGAAAAGAAGTTATAAGATCGAAGTAGACTGTGCGAACTGCGCAAATAAAATGGAAGCTGCGGCAAAGAAGACTCCGGGTGTAAAAGATGCTGTTGTTAATTTTATGCTGCTGAAGATGAATGTTGAGTTTGAAGATGGACAGAATCCGAAGGAAGTGATGCAGGAAGTCCTCAAAAACTGCAAAAAGGTAGAGGCTGACTGTGAGATCTTTCTTTAAAATGTTCGTTTTTGAATAAGTGCACCGTAGATTTACAAGAAAGATTCTGCGGTGCATTTCTTAAGAATAATATATGAATATATGAGCATATATAAAAATGAAAGAAGGGAATTACTATGACAAAAAAACAGAAAATCATGCTGGTGCGGATTTTGATTGCGGCCCTGCTTCTTGTCGGACTGAATTTTGTCCCGGCAGAAGGCTGGCTCCGGTTTGTACTGTACTTGATCCCGTATCTCGTGATCGGTTATGATATTTTACTGAAGGCATTCAAAGGGATCCGGAACGGCCAGGTGTTTGACGAGTGTTTCCTGATGGCAGTGGCAACGATCGGAGCCATTGCTCTGGCACTTTATGAAAGGAGCGGAGATTATACGGAGGCAATCGCCGTCATGCTCTTTTACCAGATCGGAGAGTGGTTCCAGAGCTATGCGGTTGGAAAGAGCCGGCGCAATATCAGCGAGCTGATGGATATCCGTCCGGATTACGCCAATATGGAAAGAGACGGAAAACTGGAAAAAGTAGATCCGTATGATGTAGAAATTGGAAGTACGATTGTAGTTCAGCCTGGAGAAAAGGTACCCCTTGACGGTATTATTGTAGAGGGGAACTCCACTTTAAATACCAGTGCGCTGACAGGAGAAAGTCTTCCAAAAGATGCGAAAGCAGGGGATGAGATTATCAGTGGATGTATTAACATGACAGGCGTTCTGAAAATCCGGACCACAAAAGAATTTGGAGAGTCTACGGTATCGAAGATTCTGGATCTGGTGGAGAATGCAAGTTCCCGGAAATCCCGTTCGGAAGATTTTATCTCCAGATTTGCCCGGGTCTATACGCCTGCGGTCTGCTATGCGGCACTGGCACTTGCGTTCCTGCCGCCGCTTGTCCGGATGCTTTTCATGGGGCTTCCGGCGGACTGGGGAACCTGGATCTACCGGGCGCTTACCTTCCTCGTCATCAGCTGTCCGTGTGCCCTTGTGATCAGTATTCCACTTAGCTTCTTCGCAGGAATCGGAGGGGCAGGTAATGCAGGGGTTCTCGTAAAGGGTTCCAATTATCTGGAAACACTTTCCCGGACAAAGACCGTGGTCTTTGACAAGACCGGGACACTGACGAAAGGTGTCTTTGAAGTCAATGCCATTCATCACAATTCCATGGAGGAGGAAAAACTGCTCGAATATGCGGCTCTTGCGGAGAGTGCGTCTTCCCACCCGATCAGCAGGAGTCTGCAGAATGCTTACGGGAAACCGATCGACCGGTCCCGAGTAGAGGGCATTCAGGAGATCAGTGGAAACGGTGTGACGGCCCGTGTGGACGGTGTGGAAGTGGCGGCGGGAAATGACAAGCTCATGGAGCATCTGGGAATTCCTTATCAGAACTGCCATCTGGCCGGAACGATTATCCATATGGCGGTAGACGGCGCGTATGCAGGTCATATCGTGATTTCGGATATTGTGAAGCCGCATGCCAAAGAGGCTGTACAGACATTGAAAAAAGCAGGGGTCACAAAAACAGTGATGCTGACCGGAGATGCTGCAAAAGTGGCGGATAAAGTGGCTGCAGAGCTTGGAATCGATATGGTTTACAGTGAACTGCTTCCTGCGGATAAGGTAAAAATAGTGGAAAAGCTTTTAAAGGAAAAACCGGAAAAATCGGCATTGGCATTTGTGGGCGACGGAATCAATGACGCCCCGGTTCTGGGACGTGCGGATATCGGAATCGCCATGGGAGCCATGGGATCGGATGCAGCGATCGAGGCGGCGGATGTAGTGCTGATGGATGATGATCCGATGAAGATTGCAAAGGCGATCCGGATATCCCGGAAATGCCTGCGGATTGTTTACCAGAATATTGTATTTGCCATCGGTATTAAGCTGATCTGCCTGCTTCTGGGAGCGGTAGGAATCGCAAATATGTGGCTGGCTATTTTTGCGGATGTCGGGGTTATGATTCTTGCAGTGCTGAATGCGATCCGGGCACTGTTCATAAAAAAGCTGTAAGCAGGGAACGCACAGCCTCGGCAACACCGTCGTGGTTGTTGGAGGAAACAACAACATCGGCCATGGATCTTAAGGCCGGTACGGCATTCCCCATCGCAAAGCGCAGTCCGGATGCCTGAAACATGGTGATATCATTTTCACCGTCACCGATGCAGGCAATCTCGTCCTTTGAGACAGAAAGATAGTCTGCCACGGCTGAAAGGGCAGTGCCCTTGGTGGCATTGGAGGAATAAATTTCCGCATAATACGATGTGCGGGCAGAAGAAAGCTCAGGGAACTCAGACACGATGCGTCTGGTACGTTCCCTGGCTTTTTTGGTGAGAAGGAAAAACTGCAGCTCCTCCACGTCCGCGTGCCGGCTTCGGATAAATTCTGCAAGATCCGGCACCGCCTTTGCCTGGGAGGCGTCACGGCCATAGATCAGATGTCCGAAGAAAGGCAGAAGCTGACCCTGCAATAGATAATCATGGCGGATATGTGCCGCCATTTTCAGATCCGGCCCCTGGCAGGATTCAATAATTGTCGCCGCTGCTTCGTAAGGCATGAGAGCACGGAAGAGAGTCTTTCGTTCTTTCAGATCTACGGCAACAGCGCCGTTGGAGGAGATGACATAGCGGAACAGGCCCGTTTTCCTGAGCTGATGCGGAATACAGGAGAGCGCGCGTCCGGTAGTAGGGACAATCTCAATCCCCGATGTCCGGGCAAGGTATAACGCATCCATTGTCTTTTTGCTGATTTTACTGTAGGAATTCAGACAGGTTCCGTCCATGTCAAGTGCAAGCAGTTTCATAATGTTTTTCCTCTTTTCTTGTTAAAGCAAATGGTGTCAATCGTTACTGTAACAGTTCGACAAAAGCGCCGAGTCTTGTATCGATCTGTGCCTGATCCGACGGGGAATAGTCGGTGTTAATGGCAATATATGGAATATGCTTCTTCTGTGTGACAAATTTCTTGACCGCATCGGATTCGATAGCAAAGGTGTGGCATGCCTGAAGCAGCACTTCCACGACACCGTCCACCTGGTATTCATCGATCTGCACATCCAGAGCTTCGAGACGGCCAGGGTTCGGACTCATGACGGAGCAGTTGACGCGGAGATATTTCTCTGCAATCGCAGTGATCGGATCCTTTTCTTCATCAATAGGATCTTTCTTTTCACGAGGGCCGCAGCAGTTTTCAAATCCGACAACGTCGGCTCCAAGCTCCTCAATCCGTTTCACGATCTTGTCCATGACGCCGTTTGTCGGACATCCGGTAATGAGGACACGCGGCCGGGACGGCTTTCCTTTATATTCACGTTCATAAAGATCTTTTAATTCGGCGGTACGTTGGTTGAGAAATGCGATTTTTTCTTCCAGATCCGGTGAAAATTCGTTGGAAGAAATCACGGTATTGATTTCATAGCCGCTGATCGGGGATGGTTTCAGCCGTGCCACCTCGAAGAAGTCAAGGACAGCTTTGCGTTCCCGGTTCCGGAGCTTGATGGCATCCCGGATTTTATCTTCTGTAATGGTAATGCCGTAAAACTGTTCCAGATCTTCCTTTACGCTGATGACTTCCTGTTTCCAGAATTCCAGCGCACCCCGTCCGGTCTTTCCGGGCGGAAGCTGCATGATGTGGCAGTGTTTCAGCTCGCCCATCAGCTCGTACATCTTTTTCTTCCCGTCACAGGTTGTTTCGGCCAGAACCATATCCGAAAAATAAAAGAACGGGCACCGGTCGGTCACAGCGGCACCATAGCTGGCCTTGATGAGCGGACAGAGGTTTTTCGGAAGCCGGAGCTCGGCAGCAGGGATGTTGTCGTCTCCGATTCCGCACAGAACAACGGCAACGGCATCCGCGGCAAGGATCAGTTCCCACGGGGTATAGGTACAGAAGACCCCGACGATCCGGCGGCCCTGCTCTTTTAGTTCTTTCATGGTGATAAATGCCTTCTTGCGGGCTTCGGGGTAAGTTTCAAAGTTTTCCGGTAAAGAAAATTCTGGCATTTTGGTTCCTCCTTGGTTGTCAATTATAATTATACTAGATATTATAGGAAAAATCCAAAAAGATTGAAAATAGAAACAGACTATAAGAAGGATAGAGAAAATCGATAATAGAAGTAGGGGGACAATTTTGGATGTTTTGCCTAAAAATAAAGAAATAAAATTATGATAAATGATGAAAAGAAAATTTATAGTGGACAAATGAAGCTGAAGCTGATAATATAGATGCGTAAATGAAGTTTGTTATTACGTAATGGTAAGCAAGACTGTTTATAATACTGATGGACTGGTATTGTAGGCAGTTTTTTATTTTGCATCAAAGTACTTCGCTGTTTCGCCGCTTACCGGAAGGGATGAGAGCAAGTGAAAATTGTCAGAGTTCTAAACACGAACGCGGTCGTATCGACAGACCGGCAGGGAAAGGAAATCATCATCACCGGTGCCGGTATTGGATTTAAAAAGAAAAAAGGCGAGGAACTGGATAAATCTCTTGTAGAGAAGATTTACTGCCTGCAAAGTGAAGAAGATAATCACCGGCTTCAGCAGGTGGTTCGGGAGATTTCAGAGAAGTATCTGGAGACGGCCGGGAAAGTCGTGGTTTCGGCGAGAAATGCGGGATTGAAAGTCCGGGATACTTTGTATGTAACGCTGACTGATCATATCAATTCCGCAGTCGAGCGTTATCAGAACGGGATCAGCCTGAAAAACATGATGCGTCATGAGATCAGAAAGTTTTATCCTCAGGAGTACCGGATCGGCTGTCAGGCAATTGAATGGATTGAGAAAAAGACAGGGATTGATCTTGGAGAAGATGAGGCAGGGTTTATCGCCATGCATATTGTATCTTCCGAGTTTGAGACAAGTGAAGTTTCGGATGTTCAGAAGATTACGGAACTGATCAATGCAATTATCAAGATTGTAAAAATGCATTTTAAAATTGATTTCGATGAGGATTCCGTATCCTATCAGAGATTTCTGACACATTTGAAGTTCTTTTCCGCCCGGGTTATGGACGGCGAAGTGTATAAGGACAGCATGGAGGAAATCTACCGTGCCATGGTAGTGCAGAACAGCCGGGCATATACCGGCGTGGAAAAAGTGGCACAGTTTATCGAAAAGCAGTACGGGTACAGGCTTAGTATTGACGAAGAGCTGTATCTGCTGATTCATATAAAAAGAATATTGGATGAACAACAAGAGTAGTTCACAGGTTTGTTATTATTCAGTTAAGCAAGACCTGACCGCAAAAAGAGCGTACATCCCGGGAATGTACGTGCTTTTGTGGTCAGGTCTTTGTGTTTTCCGGGAAATGCCGGAGAAATAAATATTTTATGAAGAGGTGAAGACATGGATTACGCAAGTGTAGCCAAAAAAATCCTGCAGCGTGTAGGGGGAAAAGAAAATGTAATCAGTCTTGTACATTGTATGACAAGACTTCGATTCACACTGAAAGATGAGTCCATCGTAGATGATGAGGCGGTAAAAAAGACAAAAGGCGTTATGGGCGTCATGAAGAAGGCGGGCCAGTATCAGATCATTATTGGAAATGATGTAGCCAATGTATATGCAGAACTCAATAAGCTTGGCAATTTCTCAAGTGAGGCTCCGAAAAAGGCGCCGGAGAAGAAAGAGAAAAAGAATGTGGTTTCCATGCTGATGGATACGATTTCCGGCATTATGGCTCCGGTTATTCCGGCCATCATCGGCGCGGCAATGATCAAGGTACTTTTAACGCTCCTTCCGATGATTGGAGTGCTGAGTACTGAAGGAGATACCTACAATCTGTTAAGTGTAATGGGTGACGGTGCATTCTTCTTTATGCCGGTGCTGATTGCGATTTCCGCATCCAAGAAATTCGGCACCAATATGTATTATGCGGCAAGTATCGCACTGATTATGCTGCATCCGAATTTTATTTCTCTGATGAGCGAGGCAAATGAAGCAGGCGAAATAGTAAAATTTCTGGGATTCATCCCGGTAACGTATGCATCTTATTCCTACTCGGTTATTCCGATTATCCTTGCGGTGTGGTCGCTGAAATATGTGGAAAAACTGGTAGACAAGATTACTCCTGTGGTGACAAAGAACTTCTTAAAACCGATGCTGGTCGTACTGATTGAAGCACCGATTGCACTGATCGTGTTAGGACCTCTTGGGGCTATTTTCGGAAATGTATTGTCTGACGCGGTATACTTTGTTCACGACAAGCTTGGATTTATCGCAATCGGTATTGTAGCCGGTATCTATCCGTTTGTCGTGATGGCAGGAATGCACCATGCATTTACACCGATCAAGCTTGGAATGATCGCGACAACAGGATATGAAAACTTTATCTGTATCGGAGAACTCTGCTCCAACATGGCACAGGGTGCGGCGGCGCTTGCAGTATCCATCAAAAGTAAAAACAAAGATTTCAAACAGATTGCCGGTTCTTCCGCATTTTCCGCACTGTTTGCCGGAATTACGGAGCCTGCTCTTTACGGTGTAACACTTCGTCTGAAACGGCCGATGCTTGGCGCATGTATTGGAGCGGCTGTAGGAGGACTGTTCGGCGGATTCTTCCAGATGAAATGCTTTGGTATTGCAACACCGGCGATTGTAACGATTGTACAGTATGTAGAGGAAGACCGGGCATCCAGCCTTCTGATCGCAGCACTTACGATTCTCCTGACAGTTGTAGTGACATTTATTGCAACAATGATTATCGGATTTGAGGATATTGTGGATGAGGACGATGATCTGGATGAAGTGACAATGGAAGCGGATGTAAAAGAAGAAGCACTGGAAGAGAAACTCCTTGAAGAAGGAGAAGAAATTCACGTATCCAGCCCGATGCAGGGAGAATGTATTCCACTGGAAGAGGTAAAAGATGCGACATTTTCACAGGGAATCCTCGGAAAAGGAACAGCGGTGATCCCGGAAAAAGGAGAAGTGAGAGCGCCGTTCGACGGCCGGATTGACGTGATGTTTGAGACTGGACATGCGGTTGGAATGACAAGTGAAGACGGGGTAGAACTTCTGATTCACGTTGGAATGGATACTGTAAATCTGGAAGGGAAATATTTCTACCCGAAAAAGTCATCCGGAGACAAGGTGAAAAAAGGAGAAGTGATTCTGGAATTTGACAAAGATGAAATTGTCAAGGCAGGATATGACATTACGACTCCGATCATCGTCTCCAACACAGATAAATTCAAAGACGTGGAGGCTGACGTGACCGGGCCGGTGAAAGAACTGGATGAGATTTTAGTAATTAAATAAGAAAAGAAAGCAGGAGGAAAGGCAATGGAACAGATGAAAGCAGCCGGATTTCCGGAAGGATTTTTATGGGGCAGCGCATCTGCCGCATACCAGATTGAAGGCGGCTGGCAGGAAGGCGGCAAAGGCGTAACAAACTGGGATACATTCGTACGTATTCCTGGAAAGACATTTAAAGCGACGACAGGCGATGTGGCGGTTGATCATTATCACAGATACAAAGAGGATATTGCATTGATGGCAGAAATGGGACTGAAGACCTACCGCTTTTCCATCTCCTGGGCAAGAATCTACCCGGAAGGAAAAGGGGAAGTTAATGAGGAAGGCGTTGCCTTTTACCAGAATATCATTGATGAATGTCTGAAATACCGGATCGAACCAATGGTGACGATCTACCACTGGGATCTTCCTCAGGCACTTGTGGACGCTTATCAGGGATGGGAAAGCCCGCAGATTATCGATGACTTTGTCAATTATGCAAAGACACTGTTCACACGATTTGGAGATAAAGTGAAATACTGGATTACACTGAATGAGCAGAATATTTTCACTTCCCTTGGATGGCTCACTGCACAGCATCCGCCTGGAAAATTTGATGACCAGAAAATGTTTTATCAGGTGAATCACCATGCTTTCATGGCTCATGCAAAAACTGTGCTTGCCTACCGGGAGATGGGCGGAAAAGGCGAGATCGGTGCAAGTTTTGCATACACCCCGTCCTATGCGCTGGACTGTAAACCCATCAATGCCATGGCAAAAGCAAATTACGATGATCTGAAAAATTACTGGTGGATGGATGTTTATGCATATGGACGTTATCCGATTGCAGCTCTTACTTATTTAAGAAAGAAAGGATTCGCACCGGACATGGCTGAAGGCGATGAGGAGATCTTAAGAAAGGCGGCCAAAGAGATCACCTTTATGGGCGTAAATTACTATCAGAGCTGTGTCTGCGAATACAATCCGATAGATGGGGTAACACCGTATGGAACGATGAATACAAGCGGTGTCAAAGGCTCTGCTCAGGAAGTGGGAATTCAGGGAATCTATAAGAATCCGGCAAATCCATATCTTCTGACAACCGACTGGGACTGGAGCATTGATCCGTCCGGACTGTGGTTCTGCTGCCGTGAGATTACAAGCCGTTATGGACTTCCGATTATCATTTCCGAAAACGGACTAGGCGCATTTGACAAGAAAACGGAAAAAAATGAGATTCACGATGAGTACCGGATCTGCTATCTGAAAGAACATATCAAGGCGCTGGGAGAAGCGATTGAAGAGGGATGTCAGGTTCTTGCGTACTGCACCTGGTCCTTCACCGACCTCTTAAGCTGGCTGAACGGCTACCAGAAACGCTACGGATTTGTCTATGTAGATCGGGAAGAAGAGGAAGGCGGTACCCTGAACCGCTATAAAAAAGACAGCTTTTACTGGTACCAGAATGTGATCCGGACAAACGGAGTGGAGCTCTTTAAAGAGTAACGCTTTTGGTGTTCTGAAAGTGCTTTCAGGATATCCCCATGATTGACTTTTATATATGACAAGATTATAATAATATCAGCTAGATAAAAACATATTGAAAGTGGGGTATTAGCAATGGATCAAGCAAAATTAGGAAGAATCTTAACAAAGATGGAAGAGCAGGGAATGCCGCAGATGATCATTTCCGATCCTCCGACAATTTATTACTTAACAGGTAAGTGGATTCATCCGGGCGAAAGAATGTTAGCTCTTTACCTGAATGTAAACGGAAACCACAAACTTGTAATTAATAAGTTATTCCCACAGGAAAAAGATCTTGGTGTTGAGCTTGTTTGGTATGATGATGTAGAGGATGCAGTTGAAATCTTAAGCCAGTTTGTTGAAAAAGACAAACCGATCGGAATTGATAAAGTATGGCCGGCAAGATTCCTTCTCAGACTTCAGGAATTAGGCGCAGGAAGCAAATTCCTTAACGGTTCTATGATCGTTGACTATGTAAGAATGGTAAAAGACGAGCATGAGCAGCAGCTGATGAGAGAAGCTTCCCTTGCAAACGACAAGATTATGGAAGAGCTGATTCCGCTTGTAGTAAAAGGATACACAGAAAACGAACTGAACGCAAAAGTTCGCGAAATGTATGCGGCTACAGGTCATTCAGGAGTTTCCTTTGACCCGATCACAGCATACGGAAAATCCGGTGCAGATCCGCATCATGTAACAGATGATACAAAAGGAAAACGTGGAGACAGCGTTGTACTTGATATCGGCGGTATCTTAAATGACTATTGCTCAGATATGACAAGAACAGTCTTCATCGGAGAAGTATCTGACAAAGCAAGAGAAGTATACGAGATCGTAAAAGAAGCTCAGCAGAGAGGTATCGATGCTGTAAAACCAGGCGCAAGAATGTGTGACGTTGACCTTGCCTGCCGTAACTACATCACAGAAAAAGGATATGGCGAATACTTCACACACAGAACAGGACATTCCATCGGTATGGAAGACCATGAATACGGCGATGTTTCTTCTGTAAACGAAGACATCATCCAGGTTGGACAGGTATTCTCCATCGAACCGGGTATCTACCTGATGGACGAAGGAATCGGTGTTCGTATCGAAGACCTTGTTATCGTAACAGAGGACGGATGCGAAGTACTGAACCACTTCACAAAAGATCTGATCGTAGTTCCGGAAGAATAAGATTTTCATTAAGATTCTGAAAAGACAAATTGAGGCACAGGATGTCAGATCCTGTGCCTCTTGCAATAGTGTCTTATTTCAGTTTTCTTTCATAGAAATGGACGGATAAGAAGAAGCTGATGACCAGAAGAACAATGGAAATCAGAAGCCCGATCACAAACAACAGGGTTCTGTTGAGGAATAACAGGTCCAGAATGTTGAAATTTAATGCCGACATGGCATATGTCATTGCGGTAATACAGGTGACAATGACATACAGGATTGTTCCGAGCTTGGCGCCAAAGAGAAAATAACCAAAGTAGGTAACTGCCATAAAGGTGAGGGAAAGCGGGATTCCCATGGCACAGATCTGCATCCCTTCTGTAAAAGAGGCCACCTTGTAGACAGAAATATAAATCAGTGAAAATCCAAGGGAGACCAGCAGGAAAAATCCTGTACAGAGCAGTGCCAGGATATATTTGGCAAGAACAATCTGCCTCACAGTCAGCGGAAATGTACGCTGTAATTTATAAAAGTGTGCGATCTCATCCTGCTCCATGGAAAACTGAAGCATGGAAGTGCCAAGAATCGGAATCGCCATGCCGCAGAAAAGAACAAATACATATCTGGTCTGGAATACGAGGGTCAGTGCCACGATCATGACCGTGGCAAAAATCCAGTTCAGCAGGTTCTTACGTATGATAATGCTCTCATAAAAATCTTTTAATATAATTCCTTTCATTCCAGTTTCTCCCCCTTTGCGTAAAATAGCATGATTTCCTCCAGATCGGCAGAATGGATTTCCACATCCTGGAAAATCTGTTTGAGACCGTATCTGTTTTTGACAAGGACACGGTAACTGTAGTCCTCTTTCCGGTAATAGACAACGTCTTCCGGATTCAGGTTATCGAGAAAGGATTTTTTGCAGTTGATAATGCCGTACTCATTCTGAAGCTCATCATAGGACTGGAAAAAGAGCAGCCTGCCATGATGAATATAGGCCACATAGTCGGCGATTTTGTCCAGGTCGCTTGTAATATGGGAGGCGATCAGGACCGTATGATTTTCTTCCTCGCTGAATTCCCGGAGAAGGTCGAGGATTTCATCCCGGAATACCGGATCCAGGCCGTTGGTCGCTTCATCCATGATCAGAAATTTGGGAGAATGACTGAACGCGATGGCAAACTCCAGCTTGGTTTTCATTCCCCTGGAAAATGTTTTCAGGCGTTTCTTTGCGGGAAGATCGAAGCGTTTCAGATAGGAACGGTAACTGTCCGCATCCCAGTTTTTATATACATGAGAAAGAAACTTCCCGATCTGAAGAGGGGTAAAGTTTTCATCATACCCTGCATCATCAAAAATGACGGCCAGATCCTGCTTGATCAGATTCGGATGTGCGGCGATGTCTTTTCCCAGCAGCTCCAGCCGGCTGTAATCAGCTGGGATGAGGCCGAGGAGTGCATTGATCAGAGTTGATTTTCCGGAACCATTTTCACCGATGATACCGAGAATCGTACCCTGAGGAAGAGAAAAGGAGATATGGTCCAGGGTAAAGTCTTTATAGCGTTTTGTCAGATTTTCAATTACCAGTGCTTGCTGCATGGGATTAGTCCTCCTTGTAAACAAGTTCAAGTGTAGTCTGAAGCTCCTCGAGGGAAAGTCCGTTCTCTCTTCCGAGGGTGGCGGCGTCCGTCAGGAGCTCTTCGATTCTGCGCAGATTTTCTTCACGGATGAAATCCTGATTCTGGGTTGATACAAAAGTCCCCTTTGCAGGAACTGTGATGATAAATCCGTCTCTTTGCAGATCGTCGTAAGCACGCTGCGTCGTGATGACGCTGACGTGCAGGCTTTTGGCGAGCTTGCGCATGGAGGGCATAGCCTCGCCGGGTTTCAGCTCGCCTTTCATAATCATCTCCTTGATCTGAGATGTAATCTGTTCATATATTGGTTTGTCGCTGGAGCTGCTCAGTATGATCTCCACATAATCACCTTTCTTTCCATCTGTTTCACTGTCTTTGTACAGTTTACCTGATAAAAAGGCAGGAGTCAAAATCAATTTGACTCAAAGCCGTTTTTCCGGTAAAGGATGAGAAACAGCAGGATGGAAAGCAGGGCCTCCAGGACAAGTACCAGAATTCCTTTCGTATCGATCACAGACGCTCCGAGATCCAGATTGGTGATGGCCGTGTTAAGCGTTCCGGTAAACAGAAAGCCGGAAATCCGTTCGATCGTTTCGTTCAGACCGGAGAGCATCGGGATGAGCATCAGTACAATCAGAACCGGAGTGGTGATGGTGCCGGCGGTCATCTGGTTTGGTGCAAAGATTCCGAAAATCATGCCGATGATACAGCTGATCATAGAAGCAGCTGTCGAAACAGCCAGGAAAGCCATCCATTCGGAAGCGTCAAAGGTCATTCCGGAAAGGAAGACACAAAGCACATTGACGATGATAAGCAGAGCCAGTGACGGTAGAAGACTTCCGATGGAAAATTCCAGTCCGTTTACGGAGGAGGTCATCAGGGTGCGGAGTGTATGTTTTTCTTTCTCTTCGGCAAGCAGAGCGGCAACGCAGTAGATGCCGGTCATACAGATATTCATCAGTACACCCATGGACAGTGCATAGCCGCTTGTGTCAACGCCGATGTCCATATTTCCGTATATCATTTTGATCAGATAGGTAAAGGCCAGAGAAAATGCCGGCATGATAATCAGGTTTTTGCTGAAAAGTGTGCGGCCTTTTACTTCCATAATTGCGGTCAGTTTTCTAAGATGAATGGTTTTCATGATAATGTCCTCCCTGTCACAGTTAAAAATACAGTTTCCAGTGTAGGTTCGCAGGAGTGAATCGTCTCAATCACGTTCTGCGAAATCCAGCCGGCGAGTTTCCGGCTGGTTTCTTCACTTTGTTCCAGCTCATGCCGGCTTCCGTCCTGTAAACGGACCCGGTACCTCTTGAGGGTATTATATTTCAGGCAGATGGATTCCGGTGTGCCGTACTCTACGATGGTGCCTTCGTTTAGCAGGGCAACGTGGTCGCAGAGTTTGGAGGCCTCTTCCATATTGTGAGTGGTCAGGAAAATGGCCATACCGGATTCTTTCAACTCAAGAAGCATCCGGTGGATTTCCAGAGCGGTCGTCGGGTCCAGTCCGCTGGTCGGCTCATCCAGAAAGAGTACTTTGGGGCGGTGAAGGATGGCCCGTGCAAGGATGAGGCGCTGTGTCTGGCCTTTGGAAAGCCTGCCGGCAGGTTTCTTCCGGTGATCATACAGCCCGATCCGCCTCAGAAGAGGGCCAATATCCTTGAGCGGTACATTCAGAAGCCTTGCAAAATATTTCAGATTGTCATAGACGGACAGCCGCTCATAGATTCCGCTTTGATCCGTAACAATTCCGATCTGTTCATAGATGGACTCATCAATGTCCTGACAACGTTTTCCAAGCACTTTGGCTTCCCCGGAAGTAGGGAGAAGCTGTCCGGTCAGGATTTTGATGGTTGTGGTCTTCCCAGCACCGCTAGGGCCAAGAAAACCGAGAATTTCGCCTCGGTGAAGGACGGCGCTGATATCTTTCAGAACGAGGTCATTCTGAAACTTTTTGGATAGATGGTGAAAGGAAATATATTCGTTGTTCATAAGCTTACTCCTTTTTTGTTAATACTGTACTTGTTCGATAAGTACAGTCTAGCACGAACTGACACTACTGTCAATATTAGATATATACAGTTTGAATTTTTTTTCAGGTTTCGTTTGACAACAGGAAAAAACAGTGATTAGATAGGAGTATGCAATTATGAGAAGAAAGGAAGAAAGAGTATGATCAGCAGATATACATATGGAAGTTGCATTGAAACCGGTGCGGTGCCGGAAAAGCCAGAGATCGAGGCGGGAGCGCTTCCTTTTTTTGTGGTAGATGAAGAACAGATGACTTTGACATACCGGATGGCGGAACACGACCGGGTATACGGACTGGGGGAAAATCTGCGCGGAATCAACAAGCGTGGATGGATCTATGAAAGCAAATGTACGGATGACCCGAATCATATGGAAGAAAAGCGTTCTCTTTATGCTGCCCATAACTTTTTTGTAGTGGACGGTTCGGAGACGTTTGGCGTTTTCGTGGACTATCCGGGAATTGTAAGTTTTGATATTGGATATACGAAGATGGAGGAACTGAAAATTCAGGCATCGGACTGGAATCTGGATGTTTACGTGATTACAGGCATGGATGTGAAAGATATTGTAAAGCAGTTCCGGAAAATGATCGGACGCAGTTATATTCCGCCGCTGTGGGCATTTGGATATGGACAGAGCCGCTGGGGATACCGGAGTGAGGATGATGTCCGGGAAGTGGTGAAAGCGTACCGGGATCTTCAGATTCCGCTGGACAGCGTATATCTGGATATCGATTATATGGAGCGGTATAAGGATTTTACCCTCAATCAGGAAACATTTCCGGATTTTCCGGACTTTGTAGAAGAAATGAAGAAGGAAAACATTCACCTGGTACCGATTATCGATGCCGGCGTGAAGGAAGAAAAGGGATATCCGGTATATGAAGAGGGAATCGAGAAGGGATACTTCTGCAAAAAAGAAGACGGGACTCCGTTTGTGGCAGCAGTCTGGCCGGGCAGAGCCTTATTCCCGGATATGCTCAATACCGAGGCGCGGAACTGGTTTGGAGATCAGTACCGTTTTCTTCTGGATCAGGGGATCGAGGGCTTCTGGA
This sequence comes from Drancourtella sp. An12, assembly GCF_002160935.1. Lineage (NCBI taxonomy): Bacteria > Bacillati > Bacillota > Clostridia > Eubacteriales > Oscillospiraceae > Drancourtella > Drancourtella sp. An12. The sequence continues at coordinate 355,201 of NZ_NFLO01000001.1, forward strand.
ACGACATGAATGAGCCGTCCATCTTTTATACGGAGGACAGCCTGAAGGCGGTCATGGAAAAAATCGACACCTATAAAGGGAAAAATCTGGATCTGGACAGTTTCTGTGAATTCCAGGGGCTTGTGGGAGGCCTTTCCAACAATCCGGAAGACTATAAAGCATTTTACCATGATATGGACGGTGTCCGGGTGCGCCATGACCGGGTGCACAACCTGTTTGGATACAATATGACAAAGGCGGCAGGAGAAGCGTTTGAACGTCTGGAACCGGACAAGAGAATTCTCATGTTTTCTCGTTCTTCCTATATCGGTATGCACCGGTATGGCGGAATCTGGCAGGGTGACAACAAGTCCTGGTGGTCCCACCTGCTTTTAAATATCAAGATGATGCCGTCTTTGAATATGTGCGGTTTCCTCTATACAGGAGCGGATCTGGGCGGATTCGGCGCAGATACGACAGAGGAACTTCTGATGCGCTGGCTGGAGTTCGGCATTTTCACGCCGCTCATGCGGAACCATTCCGCCGCGGGAACAAGGGAGCAGGAAGTCTACCGGTTTGGAAATACAGCAGGATTCCGGCATGTGATCGGACTGAGATACCGGCTTATCCCGTATCTTTACAGTGAATATATGAAAGCGGCGCTCCGCGGCGAAATGATGTTCCGCCCGCTGGCCTTTGATTATCCGGACGATAAGTATGCCGCTCAGGTGGAGGATCAGCTGCTTCTTGGCAATGAGCTGATGCTTGCCCCGGTCTATGAGCAGAACGCGAGAGGGCGTTATGTTTACCTGCCTGAGACGATGAAGATGGTACGCTTTAAGGAGGACGGAACGATGGAGACAGAGATCCGTCCGGCAGGACATCAGTACATCGATGTGGAACTGACAGATGTTGTATTTTTCATGCGTCCGGATACGCTGATTCCGCTGGCAAAACCGGCACAGTGTACGCAGGACATTGATTTTGAGCATCTGGAGCTTTTGAAATTTGTGCAAAATGAGATGGCATCTTATGAATATTATCATGATGACGGATACAGCAAGGATTATGAAAATCCGGAACATCTCTCTCTTCTTTTTTCAACGACAGAAGAATAAAATGGAGTGAAAAAATGACCAAAAAAGAGCTGACATTAGAAGTAATTGAAAGATTGAGAAAAGAATATCCGGACGCGGACTGCACGCTGGATTACAATGAGGCGTGGAAGCTTCTGATCAGTGTCCGGCTGGCGGCACAGTGCACCGATGCGAGAGTCAATGTGGTGGTGCAGGATCTGTATGCCCAATATCCGGATATCAACGCAGTGGCGGATGCACCTGTGGAAAAGATTGAAGAAATTGTGCGTCCGTGTGGATTAGGAAAGAGTAAGGCAAGAGATATCAGCGCCTGTATGAAGATCCTGAGAGACGAGTACGGCGGACAGGTTCCGGACGATTTTGACGCCCTGTTGAAACTCCCGGGTGTCGGCAGAAAAAGTGCAAACCTGATTATGGGAGACGTCTTCGGAAAACCTGCCATTGTGACCGACACGCATTGTATTCGTCTGGTAAACAGAATCGGTATTGTGGATGGCATCAAGGAGCCGAAAAAAGTAGAGATGGAGCTCTGGAAACTGGTGCCGCCGGAAGAGGGGAGCAGTTTCTGCCACCGTCTTGTTTACCATGGGCGGGATGTCTGTACAGCAAGAACAAAGCCGTACTGTGACAAATGCTGTTTAAGTGATCTGTGCGGAAAAAACGGGGTTGACAATTAATAAGGAGGAAAATGCGATTGACCTATCAATATACCTTTATTCAGTGGCTGCTGTTTTTCTTCATTTACTGTTTTCTCGGATGGGTATGGGAGAGCTGCTATGTTTCCATAAAGAAGAGGGAATGGATTAACAGAGGATTCCTGCACGGACCGATGCTGCCCATTTATGGAAGCGGTGCGATTATCGTGCTTTTATGTACAATTGGAGTGAGAGATCAGGTGATTCTGATATTTATTTTCGGAATGACAGGGGCAACCATTCTGGAATACGTGACAGGGGCCTGCATGGAGCGGCTTTTCCGGGTACGGTACTGGGACTACAGCCATATGCCGCTGAATCTGAAGGGCTATATCTGTCTCCCGGTTTCGCTTGGCTGGGGTGTGTTTTCTGTGCTTCTTGTGCGGGTGATCCATGTACCGATTGAAAATCTGGTTCTCCAGATTCCGGAACGGATTGCAGAAGTAGTATCTGTTGTCTGTTCCTCCGCGTTTGCTGTGGACTTTACTCTGTCCTTCAGCGAGGCAATGGACCTGCGGGATATGCTGATCCGGTTAAGCGACAGCAACGAAAAGATCCAAAGACTGCAGAAGCGTCTCGAAGTTGTTTCCGCATTTGCGGAGGATGGACTGATGCAGTATCAGATGAAACGGGAAGAACGAAAGATGTCCCGGAAAGAATTCCTGGAAGGAATGATCGAACGGCAGAGAGAAAACCGTCGTATGATGCTTGTGGAGCTTATTGACAGAGTCAACGAGTCCATAGATGCCGGTCTGGAGAAGCGGGAAGAGCTTCAGAAAATTAAAACACAGATCGAGCAGGAATTTAAGAACATCGGATCGCTGACGAACCGGGCGGCAAGACGTTCCGCAAGACTGCTGCACCGAAATCCGAATACGGTATCGAAGAGATATGCCGAAGCGTTAAAGCAGGTACAGGAAATGCTGAAGAAAAAGAAATAGGAATGAGGAAAAAACAACATGAAAAAAGAAAAGCTTTTGACCAACGGATGGGTGGTGGCCATCGGGGCCATCATCAGCTGTGCGTTGTGGGGAAGTGCTTTTCCGTGCATTAAAATCGGATATAAGCTGTTGAATATCGCCGCGGATGATGTCAGCACACAGATTTTATTTGCGGGGGTGAGATTTACACTTGCCGGCGTGCTGAGCATTGTATTTGAAAGCATCATAGAAAGAAGAGTACTGCTTCCGAAAAAAAGTTCCATTGGAAATATTCTGAAGCTGTGTATGATGCAGACGGTCATCCAGTACCTCTTCTTCTATGTTGGACTGGCACACTCAAGCGGAGTAACCGGATCGATCATCACGGGAACAAACAGTCTTCTGACGATTCTGATTGCCTGCTTCATCTTCCGCCAGGAAAAAATGACGCTTCCGACCATGATTGGGTGTGTGGTCGGTCTTGCCGGTGTCGTTGTAGCAAATCTTGGAGGGGGTTCCATCGGAACACAGATGCACCTTAATGGAGAGGGATTTGTCTTTATTGCGGCATTATTTTATGCGCTCTCATCTATCTATCTGAAGAAATATTCGCAGCAGGATGATCCGGTCATGTTAAGCGGCTATCAGTTCCTTGTGGGAGGACTGATCCTTTCCGTGCTTGGATTTGCAACAGGCGGACGGTTGTCAGGATTTACCTTACAGTCATCCCTTCTGCTTTTGTATCTCGGATTTTTATCCGCCATGGCTTATGCGCTCTGGGGCATTCTTCTGAAATACAATCCGGTGTCCCGCGTAGCGATTTACGGCTTCACCAATCCGGTGATCGGGGTACTCTTATCAGCGTTGCTTCTTGGAGAAGGTGGCCAGGCATTTTCCGCAAAAAATCTGCTGGCACTGTTGCTGGTATGTACGGGAATTATTGTCGTGAACCTGTGGAAAAAGAAAGCAGGGGAACAAAAGGTGCCTCAGGCAGAATAAAATAAAGAAACTTTATTAAATCGGGAATGGTTTATTGGAATCATTCCCGATTTTTATGTTCAGAAGGCGGAAGGGGAGAGGGTGCCGCTTGAGCGATACTGGCTTGGAGTGCATCCTTCCCATTTTTTGAAGGTATTACAAAAACTGGTTTCGCTCTGAAATCCTGTACGAAACGCAATTTCTTTTATGGAAGTGCCGGAAGATTTTAAAAGAAATTTTGCTGCGGAAATCCGGGTGGCGATCAGATAATGGTGGGGTGTCATCCCGGTTTCTTTTGCGAAGATCCTTGTGAAATGGTATGGACTGACATTCGCCTGTTTTGCAAGTGTAGTCAGCGTGAGGGATTCATGAAAGTGTTCATTTATATAGGTGATGGTATCCGCAATAGAGGAAGTGCGAAGGGCGCTTCTCTTTTTGCTCTGCCCGGAAAAGAGAAGACTGTTTAAAATACGGGTAATATAATCGGAGAGAGCATGTTCTTCCAGCGGAGAAGAAGTGCGGAAGATTTCATAAATCCGGGAGAGCAGGCCGCCTGGAACTTCCGGATGCGCAGGGGCAATAACAGGACCGCATTCAGACAGAATTTCATCATGGTAAGCGCGGGCGAGAGGACCGTCAAAATGCAGCCAGACAGCCTCCCAGGAATCCTCACTGCCATAGCTGTGAGGGTGGTAGCAGTCCAGCAGAACAAACTGTCCGGCTGAGGCGGTATAGGATTGTGAGCCAGCCGAAACAGTGCAGGTTCCTTTTGAAATATACATGATCAGAAAATTGTCAAAATGATTTCTTTCTATGAAATAACCCGGCTCATAGATAAAATATCCGGTCAGGAGCGGATAGAGGTAGAGCTTTCGGGCAAGGGCGCTTGGGGTGTAGACATAGTAGTCTGACTGAGGTGAAACTTTGAATTCGGTAGAACGCATATGATACCTCCATTTCTTTTAATGCTATTGTAAAGCAATTATCTGTAAAACGCAAAAGAAACAGCAATTTTTTTAAATAGATGAACAAGAAACAATAATGATTTCGCGGAAAATGCATATTACAATATGGTTAAAATAATAAATGCAGACGAGGAGTATCAATATGGAGGAAGTAAAGATCTGGGAAGAAGAGGTAGTCATTCCTGCCTACGAGATTGGGGAACCGGATAAAAACCCGATGTTTCTGGAAAAGAGAGTCTATCAGGGCAGCAGTGGAAAGGTGTATCCTTATCCGACGATAGAAAAGATCAGTCAGGAAAAGACAGATAAAGTTTACAAGGCAGTATTTCTTGAGAATCAGTATATTAAAGTGATGATTCTTCCGGAACTTGGCGGACGGATCCAGAGGGCCTATGATAAGACGAACGAATATGATTTTGTATATTATAACCGTGTCATTAAGCCGGCGCTGGTCGGACTTCTGGGACCATGGATATCCGGAGGAATTGAATTCAACTGGCCGCAGCATCACCGGCCGACGACATTCATGCCGGTAGATTATCTGATTCAGGAACATGAAGATGGAAGTAAGACGCTTCTTGTCAATGATGTGGATCAGATGTATGGGACAAAAGGAATTGCAGGATTTACGCTGTATCCGGATAAGGCGTACATTGAAATCAGAGGACAGCTTTACAATCGGACCGCGCTGCCGCAGACCTTTCTGTGGTGGGCAAATCCGGCCGTTGCGGTTAACGACTACACGCAGTCAATCTTTCCGCCGGATGTACATTCGGTAATGGATCATGGAAAAAGAGATGTTTCCCGTTTCCCGATTGCCAACGGGGTGTATTATAAACACGATTACAGTGAGGGAGTTGACATTTCACGATATAAAAATATTCCTGTGCCAACTTCTTATATGGCAGAAAAGTCTGACTATGATTTCGTGGGAGGCTATGATTATCAGAAAGAGGCTGGAATTCTGCATGTGGCAGACCACCACATTTCGCCGGGCAAGAAGCAGTGGACCTGGGGATGCGGGGAATTCGGAAAAGCATGGGACCGGAATCTGACGGACGAGGATGGACCGTATATTGAGCTGATGACGGGAGTATATACGGACAATCAGCCGGATTTTACATGGTTAAAGCCGTTTGAAGAGAAGACCTTCTGCCAGTATTTCATGCCGTACAAAAAGGTCGGACCGGTAAAAAATGCGTCGATTCATGCAGCTTTAAATATGGAAGTACGAAAAGAGGGCCTGTATGTCTGCGTATATGGTACACAGCCATATGATGACGCGGAAATTGTGGTGACAAAACAAGGAGAAAGAATCTATTCGGAACGTTGTATGGTCTCGCCGGTAGATATTTATGAGAAGGTGCTGGACATTACGGTGGAAAAAGAATCAGATCTCAAAGTACAGGTATTTTCAGGAGAAGAGCTGCTTGTTGAGTACCGGCCGGAAGATGCTGGAATTCCGGAGCTTGCAAAGCCGGCGGAGGCGGCAAAAGATCCGGAAGAGATTATGACAAATGAGGAACTGTTCCTCACCGGACAGCACATTGAGCAGTACCGGCATGCGACGTATCTGCCGGATCCATACTATCTGGAAGGATTAAAAAGGGATCCGGGTGATATACGAATCAATAACGCATATGGACTTCTGCTGATGCGAAGAGGATGTTTTGAGGAGGCTGAATCCTGTTTCCGGAAGGCGTTGCAGAGGTTGACCTGGAAAAATCCGAATCCATATGACAGTGAGCCGTACTATAATCTGGGACTGGCATTGTTTTATCAGGGGAAAATGGAAAAAGCTTTTGACGCATTTTATAAGGCAACCTGGTCAAATGAACAGCAGGAAATGTCCTTTTATTATCTGGCGGCGATTGAGTCGAGAAGAGGGCATTATGAGGCTGCGTTGGAGTTCGTCAACAAGGGGCTGGTGAAAAATGTGCATAATATCAAAGCAAGAGGTCTGAAAGCAGTGATATTGCGAAAGCTTGGGAAACAGGAAGAAGCAAAGCGGCAGATCGAAGAAAATCTGAAGGTGGATCCGTTCGACTTTGTGTCTATGTTTGAGAATGCTTTATTGGAAAAGGACAGTCCGGATGCACTCGCTGAGATGAATAAGCGGATGAGAAACTTTGGGGAATCCTATTTGCAGGCAGCCAGAGACTATGCAGAATCCGGAAATTATGAGGAAGCGGTTGCGATTCTGGCACAATGTACGGAAGAAAAGCCGATGCTTTACTATTACAAAGGGTATTATCTGCACTGCATGGGCAGTACCACGGAAGCGAAAGCGGTTTATGAAACAGCTGAAACATGCAGTCCGCTTTACTGTTTCCCGAACAAGCTGGAAGATATTGCAGTATTGAAGGATGCGATCGCAGCCTGCAGTGATGGAGCAAAAGCATACTATTATCTGGGAAATCTTTATTATGACAAGCTGCAGTTTGACCGGGCTGTTGCTTTATGGGAGGAATCAGAAAAGCGGGATGACAGTTTCCCGACGGTTCATAGAAATCTGGCGATTGCTTATTATAATAAGAAAAAGGATCCGGCGAGAGCACAGGAAGAGCTGGAGCGGGCATATGAACTGGACGAGACAGATGCACGGGTGTTCCTGGAACTGGATCAGTTATATAAAAAGCTGGAAGTCCCGTTTGAACAGCGGATCCAGAATTATGAAAAGCATCCGGAAGTCATAGAAGAAAGAGATGACGTACGGATTGAATATATTACATTACAAAATCTGCTCGGAAACTACAAGAAAGCATATGAATCAATTATGTCCCACACATTTCGTCCATGGGAAGGAGCAGAAGGAAAAATTACGACTCAGTATAAGATTGCACTTCTTGAGATGGCAAAAGAATGTATTGATGTAAAAGAATACGGACAGGCAAAGGACTATCTTGAGAAGGCGCTCAGGTATCCTGAAAATCTTGGAGAAGGACGTCTGGAGGGAACGAAAGATAATCATATTTACTATTATCTGGGAATTTGCAATAAGGCGCTTGGAAAAGAGCAGGAGGCGCACGGATACTTTGAACGGGCTTCTCTGGGAGACATCGAACCTGCCGGAGTAATGTATTACTATGATCAGCCGGCGGATATGATTTTGTATCAAGGACTGGCAAAACGGGAGCTGGGTAAGGAAAAGGAAGCCAGATCACGGTTCTTTAAGCTGCTTGATTACGGGGAACAACATCTGAATGATGAAATGCGGATTGAGTATTTTGCGGTTTCCCTTCCGGATTTTCTGATTTTTGAAGATGACCTGAACAGGAAAAACAAGGCTCACTGCTGGTATTTAATGGGGCTTTCTTCTCTGGGACTGGGCGAACTTCAAAAGGCAGAAGGATTTTTTGACAAGGCGCTGTCATACGATGCCAATCATCAAAATGCACGGATGTACCGGAAAATGACCTTGAAATAGAAGGAGGAGAAGAATGAAAACATTACAGTATGTTCAAAGAGAAACATTTTTACCATATGGAGAGGTCCTGGAATTTCCGGCCGGCATAGAAGAAACATTCTGTATTATTACTACAGAAGAGAAGGAACCATGGAGGCTTGCCGTGTTCCGGTATACAAACAAAGAAATCCAACGGATGGAGTGTCACCCGACATCCCGGGAAAGTTTTGAACCGCTGCATGGGCTGACAGTTCTTGTGGTAGCAACGCATGAAAATCCGGAAGAATACGAAGCATTTATACTGGACAAGCCGGTATGCCTGAAGAAAGGGATCTGGCATCAGGTGCTGGCACTGACAGAGGAAGCACAGGTTAAGATTGTGGAGAATCTGGAAGTACAGTCCGAATTTTATGATCTGGAAAAAGCGATCCACGTTTTGGTAGGATAGATACCGCAAAGAAAACAGACACAGTGGAAAAGGCGTTGTAATCATGGACAGGAGTCTGTAATTACAGCGTCTTTTTGATAAATACCATGTATTTGACAGCCCCGAAGAGAAAGCGGATTCATGACCGATTGAACAGGAAACATAAAATTCTTAAATTATTAAAAAAGTATAAACACATGCTTGACAAAGGAAGTTAGTGGTAGTAAACTTGATAACAGTTAGAAAATGCTAACCATTTTCCGGAAGGAAAAAGATTCTAATAAGCGGAGGGGATTCTATGCAGCCATTGATTTTTTTACAGCAGGGTGATAAGGCCTGGATTAAACGCGTGGGCGGAGCCGAGGAAACAAAAAGATTCCTGGCCGGACTTGGGTTTGTCGAAAATGCGGAAGTCAGTGTGATTTCTAAATTAAATGGGAACCTGATTGTAAATATCAAGGATTCCAGAGTCGCAATCAATGAAGACATGGCTAAACGTATTATGGTATAGCTGGCGGAAAACACCGGCTGTTTTAACCTATAGGAAGGAGAAGACAGATGACATTAAAAGATGCAGAAGTAGGTTCAACAGTAGTAGTAACCAAAATTGAAGGAGACGGGGCGTATAAGCGCCGGATCATGGATATGGGAATTACAAAAGGGAGCGAAATTTATATCAGAAAAGTGGCGCCTCTTGGAGATCCTGTAGAAATTACTGTGAGGGGATACGAACTCTCTGTAAGAAAAAATGATGCAGAGTGCGTACAGGTTAAGTAAAACTAACAAAATTTTTTTAAACATAAGTTAATAGTAACTAACTTGAGGAGGTAGGATTTATGGCAGTAAAAATTGCGCTCGCCGGAAACCCGAACTGTGGTAAGACGACGATGTTCAATGCCTTGACGGGAGCGAATCAATACGTTGGGAACTGGCCTGGCGTTACCGTTGAGAAAAAAGAAGGAAAGGTGAAGAGCAGAAAAGGGAAGGAGGAAGTGATCGTAACAGACCTTCCTGGAATCTATTCTCTTTCACCATATACACTGGAGGAAGTTGTCAGCCGTGATTATCTTTTGAATGAAGATCCGGATGTCATTATTGATCTGGTAGACGCGACAAACATTGAGAGAAACCTGTATCTGACAACACAGCTCATCGAGACAGGAATTCCGGTTGTAATCGCGTTAAACATGAGCGATCTTCTGGCAAAGAACAATATTAAAATCGACGTAAAAAGACTGAGCATGCTGATTGGCTGCCCGATTATTGAAACATCCGCCTTAAAAGGCACAGGATTGAATGAAGTGATTGACGAAGCCGTGAAAGTTGCGAAAAAGTCCGAACACAAGCTTCCGGGAGAAATCTTTGAAGAAGATATTGAAAAAGCGGTTTCTGACGTGCAGGGAATGCTGCCGGATTCTATCAGTGAAAACAAGAAAAGATGGTATGCGGTGAAACTTCTGGAGCGCGACAGCAAAGTCAAAGAAAACAAGAAGTTTCCACATGCAGTATTAAATCAGGCAGAGACAGAGGCAAAAGAACTGGAAAAAGTACACGATGATGATATGGAAAGTATCATTACCGATGGACGCTATAATTACATACAGAAGCTTGTAGCATCTACTGTGAAAAAGGCAAAAGGACAGCTTACTGTCTCTGACAAGATCGACCGGATTGTGACAAACCGTATTCTCGGTATTCCGATTTTCCTTATAGTTATGGCGGTTGTGTACTACATTTCCGTTACGACAATCGGTACGATTGTAACAGACTGGACGAATGACGTTTTTGTAGTGGCAATTCAGGATGCGGTTTCATCCGGGCTTGGCGCGATCGGCGCAGGAGATCTTGTGACAGGGCTTGTTGTAGACGGCATTATCGGCGGTGTCGGCGCGGTACTCGGATTTGTACCGCAGATGGCAATTCTCTTCCTGTTCCTGTCTCTCCTTGAGGACTGCGGATACATGGTTCGTATCGCATTCGTTATGGACCGTATTTTCCGTCACTTCGGACTTTCAGGAAAGAGCTTTATTCCGCTTCTGATCTCTTCGGGATGCGGTATCCCGGGAATCATGGCCTCCAAGACTATCGAGCAGGATAATGACAGACGACTTACTATTATGACAGCAACCTTCATCCCATGCGGAGCAAAACTTCCGGTTATTGCCCTTATGGGAGGCGTTATGGCAAGCTATGCGACAGGAAGCTATGTGGCAGGCGGATTTGTTGCTCCACTGATGTACTTCATCGGAATTCTGGCGGTACTTGTATCCGCAATCATTTTAAAGAAGACAAAACCGTTTTCCGGAAAGCCGGCTCCGTTCGTAATGGAGCTTCCACAGTACCACATTCCGTCTGCAAAGACAGTACTGATGCATGTATGGGAAAGACTGAAAGGCTTCATTATTAAAGCCGGAACGATTCTCTTCCTCGCATGTGTAGTGATGTGGTTCCTCGGAGGATTCGGATTTGCAGACGGAGGATTCGGAATGGTAGAGGACAGCAACAACAGTCTCCTTGCGGCAATCGGCGGCGTGATCGCTCCGCTTTTTGCACCACTCGGCTTTGGGGAATGGCAGCCGGTGGCAGCATCCCTGTCCGGATTCACAGCAAAAGAAGCGATCGTATCCACGATGGGTGTTCTTGCGAACGTAGCAGGGGATACCGAAGATGCAGTTAACGTTGCACAGGGCGTGGCAGCATGGTTCCCGACAACCATCGCGGCATTCTCTTTCCTGCTGTTCAACCTGCTTGACTCTCCGTGCCTTGCAGCGATTGCCACAATGGCGCAGCAGATGCAGTCCAGAAAATGGTTCTGGTTTGCAATCGCATTCCAGAATATATTCGCATACCTTGTATGCTTAAGCGTATACCAGATCGGAAGCTTTGTAATGGGTGGAGCATTCGGAATCGGAACAGCAGCCGGATTTATCGTAGCAATCATTTTCCTGGTTTTACTGTTCAGACCGGATCCGTACAAAAACCAGAAAGTCTATACCAAAACTTCTGTTCAGGCAGCAAGATAAGAGGTATAATAAAGAAAGCTGGCTATGATTTACCATGGCCGGCTTTCATGAACATTTCAAGAAATTATTATTAAACAATTCAGAAAGAACATACAAACACATATGAATAGAAGGAGGGAACAAAACCATGATAGCAGGTATTGCCGATATCATTATCCTTGCACTGGTACTTGGATATTGCGGATATATTATTTACAGAAAACATCAGGATAAAAAGAGCGGGAAAGGAGGCTGCGCAGGATGCAGCGGCTGCTCCGGTTCCTGCGCGGGCTGCAGCGCTTCCCTCTATCAGAAAAAGAAATAAACAGCCGAATGAAAACAGCCCGATTGTTCAGGAAAGAAGGTAGAAAAATGGGCGATACAAACTCCATGCTCTATGCCATCGGCGCATTCATTCTCATCTATCTCATTGCGATGGGAATTTACCAGCTGGTTCTCTGGATCAGAAAAAAACGGAAAAACCGATAGAACAGACAGCAGATTACAGATATTCAGTACGGATATTTAAAGTTATTACGGAGATTTTTTCCCAAAATGTAAAAGAAGAAATAAAGGAGTAAAAATATGGTAGACATCATTATCTTACTCATCGTATTAGTTATCATCATTTTCGCAGTCAAAGGAACCATTAAACACTTCAAAGGCGAAGGAGCCTGCTGCGGAGGAGGAAGCAAAGGACTGATCAAAACCGAAGAAAAGAAACTGCAGCATCCAAAAATCGGAGAAAAAACAGTAAAAATCTCCGGCATGCACTGCGAACACTGCGCAGAAAACGTGACCAGATCCATCAACAGAATCGACGGCGCAGCCGCCAAAGTAAGCTTCAAAAAATCACAGGCCATCGTATCCTACGACCGTCAGATCTCAGACGACGACATCCGGAACGCCGTCAAAAAAGCAGGCTACGAAGTAGTAGAAATTATATAATTTTTCATTAACGGGGACGTGTTCCGATGCATCGGAACACGTCCCCGTTGGCGAAATTGTAGAATGTTTTTGAAAGTGTTGTGTTTTCTGGGATTGGGGTGGTTTTTAATGGATTTTGACCTGTCCCCGATGGTGAATTTTCAGAAGATTCGGAATATATGGAAATGGGAGACGGGAGCAGGGGGATGTGATATGATAAGGGAGAATTGAAAGTGAAAGATGGGAGATTGAGATATGAGTTTTGCTGTTGTGACGTTGAAAAAAGGGGAGGGCCGGATGTTGAAGTCCGGTGGTGCCTGGATTTTTGATAATGAGATCGATAGTGTATTGGGTGAGTTTGATGATGGGGATATCGTGCTTGTCCATGATTTTGACGGGTATCCGATGGGCAGGGGATTTATTAACCGGCATTCAAAGATTCGTGTGCGGATGCTGACGAGGAATATTGATCAGGAGATTGATGAGGAGTTTTTCCGTATGCGCCTGAAAGATGCATGGGAGTATCGGAAGAAGACGGTGGATACATCGAGCTGCCGGATTGTGTTTGGCGAGGCGGATTTTCTTCCGGGCATGGTGATTGATAAGTTCTTGGATGTGCTGGTGTTTCAGGCGCTTGCTCTGGGAATTGACCGATATAAGGAACTGTTGATTGAGCTGCTCCGGGAGATTCTTTTGGAGGATGGTATCAGGATCCGCGGTGTGTATGAGCGCAGTGACGCGAAGGAGAGAGAGAAGGAAGGACTGAAAAAGGTGAAAGGATTCCTCGGAGAGGAATTTGATACGAATGTTGAGATCGTGGAGAATGGTGTCCGTTATATTGTGGATGTGAAGGATGGCCAGAAGACCGGATTTTTCCTGGATCAGAAGTATAATCGTCTGGCGATTCAGAAGCTCTGTAAGAATGCAAAGGTGCTGGATTGTTTTACACATACCGGATCGTTTGCACTGAATGCGGGAATTGCGGGTGCGGAGAGTGTGCTTGGTGTGGATGCGTCGGATCTGGCGGTAAATCAGGCCAGGGAGAATGCGGATCTGAACGGGCTTTCCGACCGGGTGAAATTTATCAGCCGGGACGTGTTTGAACTGCTTCCGGAGCTGGAGAAGCAGGGAGAAAAGTATGATGTTGTGATTCTGGATCCGCCGGCGTTTACGAAGTCCAGAAGTTCGATTAAAAATGCGGTGAAAGGCTACCGGGAAATCAACCTGCGTGGCATGAAGCTGGTAAAAGACGGTGGTTTTCTTGCAACCTGTTCCTGTTCTCATTTCATGGACTATGAGCTGTTTACGAAGACAATCGCTCAGGCTGCGAAAAATGTGCATGTAAGGCTCCGTCAGGTGGAATTCAGGACGCAGTCTCCGGATCATCCGATCCTGTGGGCGGCGGATGAATCGTATTATTTGAAGTTTTATATTTTTCAGGTGTGTGAGGAGAAATAGGGGACAGGAGTGCCCGGAAAGCCTTGATCTGCAAGGGATAGGAGCGACAGGGGATGATCGGGAAAGTATCATAACTTATCGCAAAATGGTGTAGTTTTTTAGAAAAATGGTGTAGTAAATGGTGTAGTGCCAGGATACAAAAATAAAAATGGTGTAGTACATGGACAGGAACCTGAAACCATATAATCGAATTACTGTTACAAAAGCATAAGTTAAATATTTTCAAAATAGAAAGCCCTGGCAGTTATCAGAAAAACTGTCAGGGCTTTTTCGCCGGTAAAATGAATTTTATAATGACTGGTCTGTATCACTTGGAATATATCTGCAAATCTCCTGAATATCACAATCCAGAATACGGCAGAGATCATTCAGCGTTGTAGTATTCAACGGTTTGTTCTTCCGCAGCTTATCAATCGTAGAACTGGAGATATGGTGCTTGTTGATCAATGTATATGTTGACTCGTTTGATTTCTTTAATGTTTCCCAGAAAGGACTGTAATCAATCATGGCATACCTCCTATGGTTAAAGGATAGTATGTGGTTGTTTTATTGACTATAGTCGCTAAAAAGACTACAATATTAGAGAAATGAAATGGACAAAAGAACAACAGGAAAGATTTGAAAAGTTCATACTGGGCGATGATATGGATTTCTACGAGGAGTACACAATCCATCTGACAGATGAGGAACAGGAAAAAATTTTTGCGGAGGATCCGGAGTTTATGTCAGAATACCCGATCAGCCGTGACATGATACATCTGTTAAGGGATCCGATGTACAGAGGTTTGATGAGAAAGATCAAGAAATATGAAACGGGTGGAAGAGAAAAATATTGATTGCAGCCTTCATTTTGTGTCATCGCGATGGGCTTTTTTGAAGTTCAAGTGAGACAAACGATAGAAATATTGTCTTGATGAATTCAGGGTCCAGTTGGATGATCTGATCAGCCGTTTGGATCATTGCGGGGATTTCAATCACAAGCCGGATATATGCAGGTATGGGAAGGCAGAGTTCCCAGCAAGAGTACTGCCACGTGAAATGCAAATAACAGATTTTCTGTTTTGGTATTACCGGGGTGGATCTTGCTCTGCTGAAAATTTAACCTGATATGAAATGCAAATGCCTTTTAAAATAATCCATAATTGCAAGAAGGGAACAATGCGGAACTGGTTGTACATTGAGTCGGGATAAGCTTTCTGTCTGAATGTATCTGATGCGAACGACTGCTGTCGGGAGCCAAAATGTTTTCCGTGTTTGAATGATCGCGTAATCTGAAAACATAAAGAAAACACCGAGGGTATGGGAAGCGGAATTCCCATCAAGAGCAAGACCACGAAAAATGCAAAAGACAGAAATTCTGCTTTTGTATTACGGGGTGGATCTTGCTCTGATTACTCTGAATTTTTAGTATCACATCATGTTGAAAATACAACGTGAAATAAAAAGATGATTGGTAGACGTTTTGGGTTGATAGACGTATAATTAATTCATAGGTATACTTAATAGTATGATGCCATGGGATCTTAATAAGGTTTGATTAATGACGCATTGTATGGTAGTGCTAGAATGAACTGAGGATATGATTTATGAAATATTATTTTACAGATAATTGTTATTGGGATAGTGAATTAAAGGAAGTTATTCGCAATGAAATTGCTGTGCATTTACCAAGTTCACATAAAAAATTACTTGAGTGTCTCTTGAACAGTAATAGGCATTTTGTTTCCCATGAGACCTTATATTTTGTTATGACCGGTGATGGAAATCCATACGGAGACTGGAAAGCTTCATTAAGCAATAAATTCACAAGAAATAAAGCGTCCGAAAAGGGCCTCTTGGTACGAGTGCCTGAAATAGCGCCCCTTTTTGAAAAGTCCAAAAGTCAAATTGGTGGTGGATACAAAATTTCTGTTCCTGATGAAAATATCGTCGATATAATTGTTGACCATGCAAGTTTATGGGATGAATATCGAGATATTTGGCATTCCAAGAAGTATTGGAAAAGTCAGCAAAAGAAAGCTCGTGCTTTTGATCAAGATTGGCTTTCTAAAAAGACAAAACTGTATTTACAGGGGGAGCAATGCAGTTGGCCACTGGTGTTTGCATCTTCTCAATATGCTCCAGTAAAAAGAGATGTTCTTGAGGAACTGATAAGCGCTATTGAAAATGAAATCGGTGCTATTGTTTTAACTGGAGCAGGAGGCGAAGGAAAGACTACCATTTTAATGCAATTATGTGCAAAACTGTATAGTGCAGACAAGAATGTACTTTATCATGCGCCTACATATAAATACGATGTCCCCGACAATGTGATCGATGGTATTTTTATTGTGGACAATCCCGCCAACACACCAGAGTTCAAAAGTTTCTTAACAAAGGCAACAAAGGAAGGGCTTACTGTTGTAATTGCTTCAAGAAGCAATGAATGGGCAACATTAAAAGAAACGCTTTTCGATGATACGCAGAGAAGCATTAGAGAGATTGAAGTTCCCCAAATTTCAGCATCCGAATCCAAAGCGTTTGCACAGTATCTCAAGACACATATCCACTGGATAAAACGAAGTGCTGTTGAACTTGAGCAACTTTTCTTTAAGGATTCATATGGCTTTCTGTATGCTTCGATGCTCATGGCAATATACAATACCGATTCTTTAGAGAAAATTGCAGGGCAAATTATTGCAAGAATCTCCGAATTCGAAAACGGTGCGACAACCTTAAGGATTTTGGCTGCCATTGTTTTTGCAGAGCAAGCAGGAACCGCCATCGGGACACGTGCATATAGAACTTTGTGTAAACACTTTTCTGTCGATGACAGGAATATAAAATACTACTTGCGAAAAGAAGTTGTGTTGAACGGAACCGTGTATCAAACAAGACACGAATCTATTTCTCGGTTGTTCTATAAATATCTGTTCAAAGATGGCGATTGGAGGAGCTACTTAAATGAAGAAGAACGAGAAGATGTAATTATTGCCATTCTTGATGTTTATTTAGGTGAAGTAGAGAAAGCTACAAAAGATTATAGACCCACAAATCCAAAAGCTATAGAAATATCAGGGCTTTTTGTGCAGGCTCTCAAAGTAGTTGATAATGAAGAAACACAGGATTTTATAATTCAGCGGCTTACGGAGTCTTGTCAACAACACGGACACACAATCATAGACCGCTTCTATCATCATTTGGATAATGATGTTGTCAAAGACGCTCTGGCAATGAGGTGCTTTGAACGAAAACTTCCTGTATGGGAAATTTACAATCATTGGATAAGATACCTTCTTAATACATCAGAGCATAATATTTCGCCCTTTGAGCTTCTTAGAACACTGTGCGTCGAGATGAGTGCACCGGTTAACTTATGGATAACATGGGTGAATGCTAAAAAGAATTCCGCAACCCCTGACGAAGTTGGCACCGTACGAGATATTTATCTTTTAGGTACTGAATATTTGCCAGATAATTCGAGTTGGTGGGGACATTGGGCATCTTTTGAAGCACAAAATGGAAATATCGGCGATGTTGGTGACGTGTATACCGCCAGATGGATATTTGACCAAGGGTGTGAACAAAAGGGGTGTGATTCCCATCTGTGGCTTAAATGGGCTCGATTCGAACGCAATCTCGGTAATTACGGCGATATTGAAAAGAAATATACTGCAAGGTGGATTTTCAAGGAAGGCTGTAGCCGTGATGCTCACAATCCTCATCTATGGCTGGAGTGGATTGACTTAGAGTGCCAAACCGGAAACTACGGAGATATTAGCTTGCCTTATACTGCACGATGGATTGCAAAGGAAGGATGTGAACAAACTTCCAGTACTCATATCTGGATAAAGCGAGCAGAACTTGAAATAATGTCAGACAATATAGGGGATATTTCTTCAGAAGGCTCTGCTCGTTGGATCTTATACACTGGAGTTAGCAAATATCCTAAAGCTTCTCATATTTGGATTAAATGGGCGGAATTAGAGGAAAGCGTAGGTAATACCGGAGATTATGAAACAGCACGCAGCGCAGCCTGGATTTACCGAACTGCTTGTATACAAAATGGAATCGTAACCGATGCGGCAATATGGTTAAAGTGGACGAATTTTGCAACGAAAAATAATATGACTATGAGTTGTCCTATTGTTGATGAATTCACTCCATCCAAAATTCTGAAGTGTGCTTGCATAGAACACAATATACCAAATTCTCAAGTATGGATGAAATGGGCAGCTACAGAAGAAAACATTGGTAATGTTGGTAGCTATAATATTCCGTATAGCTCTGCTTGGATATACAAGGAAGCATGTATGCGGAATATCGATGAAGATGAACAAGTTTGGGTGGCATGGGCGCACTTTATAGATCGTAACAAAGAAGATGCGGAATTGTTGTCGGATTATTCTCCTGAATCGGTTCTGAGAAACAAATGCTGTTCTGGAACAAAAGAAGTATCGCCTTGGATTGCATGGGCAGTTGTTGAAGAAGCAAAAGGGAATATTGGTGATTATTCTACAGCATATTCAGCCGCATGGCTTTATCAAGAAAGCTGTGTAAATCAGAACCCAACAGGAAATTCTACCTGTTGGCTTAAGTGGGCAAGATTTGCATACAAGCACCCTTTATGCAATGAACATGGAGTGCTGATTACCGCTGAATATGTGCTTGAAAATGCTCAAAGAACATGTGATGCTTTCAGTAACCAACTATGGATTGATTTAGCTAATTTTAAAGAAGAAATAGGATATCAAAAATCGTAACTCGGATCATAGCCTCAGCAACAAAACAGTTGCTGGGGCTATGATTTTTTGATTTCCCATGTTTCTTCTAAAATCCCCAAGTTTCTTATATTGTTGTCCCCAAGATAGATTCTTACAATATAAACAGTCAAAGGGTACAACAAAATTTAAGGAGGAATTAAGAATGAATACAAACAGAGTAACTGAAATCGCAACCAGCTTTAAATCTTTTACCAAGGAGGCTTATCATAAGACAGAGGTTCTTCCGGAACTCTTTGAACTTCAAGCCGAACTTGTGGAGAAAACATTCACTGAAAGCTCAAACACGGCAGAACTCAAAATTTGGGATGTCGAGAGACGCTTGGATGAAATGAATTCCGAATGCGGTGGTATTGTAACCGAACAGCTTGAGGCTTTCAAAAAGGATTGCAAATATATTTGCAATCTAATCAAAGCTGAAATTTCCGGCAATCGTGGAGAGATAAAGGCATTTGACAGCCTTTCCCGTATTCACGGCGAACATATCATCTTGAAGAATATCGAGCTTTCTAACAATGAGATGCGTAGTGAACTTGATGCTGTAGTCATTACTCGAAACGGTGCCTTTATTGTAGAGGTAAAGAACACAAGCCGAAATATCTTTATTGATGAAGACGGAAATTACTACAGAACCGGTGAATTTCTTAGATGGGACTCTCACATTGGAGAGAAAATGCAGGTCAAAGAAAGCCTTCTTCGTGAGGTGCTTAATGCGAAGGGGCTGGCAG
Organism: Drancourtella sp. An12; assembly: GCF_002160935.1. Lineage (NCBI taxonomy): Bacteria > Bacillati > Bacillota > Clostridia > Eubacteriales > Oscillospiraceae > Drancourtella > Drancourtella sp. An12. The sequence continues at coordinate 374,543 of NZ_NFLO01000001.1, forward strand.
ATATTCCGATTTATGAAATCGTTGTTTTTACCAATAACAGAATCGAGGTGCAGAATAAGTGCAGACCTTTGAAGACTTGTTTCCTCAGTCAACTGCCTTATATCATTGATAAATGCCGTGACACCGTTATCTCTTTCACGGAGATGAATTTGGTTGCACAAGCAGTGTCTGAAGCTGATATCGAGAAATCTTATCCATTTGAGTTCGATGTAGACGTATTTAAAATGAATTTTGCTAATATTCTTGTTTCTCTGGAAGAAGCAAAGGAAGCTAAGCAAAGCAACTGGTTCAAGACCGTCATTGCTTTCTTCAATCAGAAGACAGTAAAGTATGCACATACGGCTGCGGCACTTGCAGTTGCAATTATTACGGCTTTTGGTTCAGTCAACGGTCACTAAATTCGGAGGGTTGAGATGAGTGGAGTTCTCAAAGGAATGTTGGTGATATTGCTTATCATTTACATAGTCTCACCGCTGGATTTCTGCCCCGGACCGGTTGACGACATTATCCTGTTATTATGCGCCATAGGTGGAGGCGCGTTAAGTTCCACCTACGATGATTAAGGAGGTCAAATATGAGAATCAAAATTTTACAAGACGGCGACAAAGTAATCGGCGTAACAAGTGACTTTATAGTCGTGGAGAGAATCAGCGGTGAGGTGGATATCATTCCTCTCGGCAAAGATGAATCGGGCATTTGGGTTGATACAGAACATATCACTACTATTGGTTATGGCGACAATGTTGTAGAAGTCGAAACTGAAAACGGTGTAAAAATCACAAATTTTTAAGGAGGATAAAATATATGGCTGGTAAGAAAGATAGAGCCGTTGTAGCGGTTATTTCAGAATTGACACAAAATCAGGCAGCACAAATTTCAAAAGATATTATGAAGGCAAAAGCAAAATATGCTCCTCTTGGCAGAGGTACTATAGCTTCTGGCCAAAAGAGCAATGTCGGTTCGCTTATTCAAGGCGGTATTAGAAAAATGATTGGAGGTTAATATTATGGCGAAACGTTCATCAGTACACATTAAGGCACAAAGAGCAGGCCGAGCAAGAGATTATGAAACCTGTCAAGCTTGTGGCTCAAAACAGAAAGTCCAAGGACATCACATATTTGACCATCAGTTTTCAGGAGCAGCAACAGCAGAAAATATCGTATCGCTCTGTCACGACTGTCATAAGAAGGTTCATAGCGGTAAATTGGATATCTGTAAATTTTAACAAGAACAGAGTTAGAAAAATGTCAAGAGTTAAGGTGTTATTTGATGGCGAGTACGAGGATGAAGTTTTTGATACGGAAGAAGATGCAGAAGAATATGCTTTGTACTTATGCTTGCGCACCGTGAAGGTGTGGAAATTCTACATATAGTAAACACCATTAACCAGTATTTTGGCGAAGTATTTGCTTTGCCTAGCTATTTTATTAATACATTTCAGTGTCATTAATGGTGCATATGTCCATGAGTTTATTAAATAACACGATAAAATGATTCAATACAAGGGAATTAGACGACAAATAAATTATATTTTGGTGATATCACATATACCGTCATCAGTCATACCAACCTGATGGCGGTATTTTTTTGCCCTAAATTTTCAACGCACATTGTATAACCATCCATTTTCTGTGTGAGAGATGAAGGAGAAAATATTCAGATGTCAGCTGTAGGAATATTTTTGTAAGAAGTCCAGTGAACTTTTCATAAAAATAAACTTTTTGTAATTCCACGCTGTAAAATCGTCCGTTTTCCTTTCTATAGGTGAAGGGGCAATTATTTCCCTTCAAAGACTGTTGCAGAGCGAAAGGCAGGGATAGGAAATGAATGTGTATGAAGCAGTCAAAAGCACAGTGACCACCAGGCAGGCGGCGGAATATTACGGGATCAAAGTGACAGGCAGGGGCATGGCACGCTGTCCGTTCCATCATGACCGGCATCCCAGCATGAAGCTGGATCGAAGATTTCATTGTTTCGGGTGTCAGGCAGACGGGGATGTGATTGATTTCGTGGCGGGATATTTTAGCCTGTCCGTTCGCGAAGCGGCCCTGAAACTGGCAGATGATTTCGGGATTCGGTATGAGAAACAGCGGCCGCCGGATCGGGGGAAACGAAAAAAGAAGATGAAAGCAGCGTCATTGGAACAAAACTATAAAAAACTGGAAAGACAGTGCTTTTCCATACTTGGGCAGTATCGGGATCAACTTTTGTTTTGGAAAAAACAGTATGCACCAGGAAAACCGGATGCAGACTGGGATCCCAGGTTTTGTGAAGCGCTGGATCGGATCTCCAGAGTGGAGTATCTGATGGATATTCTGTTGTGCGCTCCTCTGGAAGAACGGGTGGAACTTCTGCTGTCCGCCGGAAAGGAGATCCTCGGGTATGCAGGAAGACTTCAAGAGCCTGAAACCGGAACAACTGGAAGCCCTGAAGCAGTTGCTGGGCGAAGCAGATAATGCACAGCCTCCTGATGTTTCGGACTGGTTTGACGGGAAGCGGATCGATGAGATTGACTTCTGTGAGTATCTGCTCCAGAAGAAAGAACGGAAATGCATCCACGGCAAACTTTATGATCTGGACGGAGAAATCAGTGATGAGGTGATCCGCAAAGAGATCCTGGATGAGATCCGGCCCTATCAGAAAACCAATGTGGCAAAGATGGTGGATCGGATCCTGGGGACATTGAAGCTGATGTGCCAGTGTGAAATGCCTCCGTTAAAAGAAGACCGGATTCATTTTTCCAATGGAACGTATTATCTGGACGGAACTTTTACAGAAGAAAAAGAATGGACGATGAACCGCCTCCCGATTCGATATGATCCGGACGCACCAAAACCGGAGAAATGGCTGGCATTTCTGAATGATCTGCTGGAGAAAGAGGATATCCCGGTTCTGCAGGAATTTATGGGGTATACGATGATCCCCAGCAACCGGGCTCAGAAAATGCTCCTGCTCATCGGAAAAGGCGGCGAGGGGAAAAGCCGGATCGGACGGGTGCTGCGTGCGATCCTGGGCGATAACATGAACACCGGAAGTATCCAGAAGCTGGAGAATGACCGGTTCAACCGCGCCGATCAGGAAGGGAAACTTCTGTTCATGGACGATGATATGCGGATGGAAGCATTGCCATCCACCAACAATATCAAGAGCATTGTCACGATGGAAGATAAGATCGATCTGGAACGGAAGGGAAAACAAAGTGTGCAGGGCTATCTGTTCTCTCGAATCATCGGTTTTGGCAACGGATCATTGAAATCTCTTCACGATCAATCCTATGGGTTCTATCGCAGACAGATCCTTCTGACGACAAAAGACCGGCCTGCCGATCGGAAGGATGACCGGTATCTGGGGGATAAGCTGATCCGGGAGACAGAAGGGATCGTCTTGTGGTGTCTGGAAGGACTGCACAGACTGGTCCGGAACGGATTTGAATTCAGCATCAGCGACCGGGCAAGGAAGAACCTGGAAGATCTGATGGAAAATGAGAACAATATCATTTCATTCCTGAATTCTGCCGGATACGTGAGAAGGGAAGAAGGAACCTATGCCAGCTCCAGACGGCTTTACGCTGCCTACCGGAAATGGTGTGAGGACAATCTGGAAAGACCCAGGGCAGAAAATACCTTCAAGAAGTATCTGAATGAGAATGCAGAAACACTGGGGCTGACCTATGATAAGAATCTTCCCGGCAGAAATGGGAAGACCGTGCGTGGCTTCCGCGGGATCCATGTGGAAGTCCGTACAGAGTAACAGAAATGATCCAGGCGTTTCAGGCGGCTCAGGCGGGTAAAAATGACTTCTTTTTTTATTTTATAATTTATTTCTATTTAAGAAGTGAAATAAACTGCCTAAACTGCCTAAGTCCTGAAAAATAAAACAAAAATAATGTTTATAGACTGCCTGAGGGATGCCTGGAAAGTGCCTGAAAATATATGGATTAAAACAACCTCTTCCTGTCAGGCAGCTCTCAGACGGAAAGGAGTTTTGTTTATGAGTAACGTCCCTGTTAGGGAAAGAAAAATAGAAAAACAATTGCTGAATATTAAAGAACTCTGTCTTTATCTTGGAGTCGGGCAGACGAAAGCCAGAGAACTAATAAGAGGAAATAATGGTTTTGGCGTCCAGATTGGAAACAGGTGGTATGCCAATAAAAAAGAGCTGGATAGATGGCTTGAAAAAAATACTGCGTAAATATTGCCAATTCAGACAAATAAACGGGAACCTGTGGTATAGTAAAGTATGGTAAACAGGTTCCTGTTCAATGTATGGAAGGGAGATATTTGTGGGAAAATCATTGAACGGGAAAGAACTTGGAAAAGGAATCACACAAAGAAAAGATGGGATATATCAGGCCCGATTTACAAACCGATTTGGAAAACGTCAGACATTGTATGCTTCTACAGTGACGGAAATTACAAAGAAGCTGCGGGAAGAACAGTTCAGGGATGATAAACAGCTCAATGTAATTTCAACGGGTATGACTTTGGATGAATGGTATGAAAAGTGGATCACTACCTGTAAGAAACACTGTAGAGATACAACAAAAAGAACCTATGCGATCCAGTACAATCGTCTTCGGGAGACTCTGGGATGGAGAAAGCTGACTCGATTAAATCTGATTATCCTTCAAGATGCATTTAATCAGCTGGCTACAGATGCTATGCGGTGCGATTGTAAAGCACTTCTCGTAGATATGCTAAACAGGGCTGTAGAAGCAGATTTACTAAACAAGAATATTGCAGTTGGCATCAACCCGATTATAGAAAATGAGTTGAAAGAAGAAAAGCGGATTCTCAGCGAAGAAGAAATACATATGATTCTTGGAGAGTCCAAAGGCGGACAGTTGTATCCGTTTTTCGTGGTTGCCCTGAACACTGGAATGCGCATGGGAGAAATCCTGGGATTGACATGGGATTGTGTCGATATGGAAGGAGGTACGATACTGGTGGATAAAACACTGTGTTATCTGCCGGAAGGGGGAAGGGCCCTTTATGAATTCCATCAGCCAAAAACAAAGGCCGGGAAGCGAAGAATTCCGATGACAGTAGAAGTGCGGAACGTATTTATGGAAATGCAAATACGCAAAGATCGCATTGCAACCCGCCATAATCCGAGACCTGGAATGGAAGATCTTGTGTTTTGCAGCAAGACTAACAATCCTGTGAATGAAGCTAATATCAGAAGTGCGATTCGATACCTGGTTAGAAAAATAAACAGGAAATATCCGGGACTGGATTTTGAGCCGTTTACTCCACATGGACTTCGGCACACCTTTGCCACAAAAGCGATTGAAAAAGGAATGCGCCCCAAAACATTACAGAAAATTCTGGGACATAATTCTCTCCAGATGACGATGGATCTTTATTGTCATGTGGAAGAACATACCTTAAAAGAAGAGATGGCGTTGATCGGAAAAGTGGTGTAGTAGTGGTGTAGTAAAGGATGACCGTATCCGGGAAAGCCTTGATATATGTGGGGTCCAGGGCTTCAGCCTGAAGTTTTATATTTTTCAGGTCTGTCGTGACCGGTAAAAGGAGGAACAGTCTATGTTTTGTTTGAAAAATGAAGAACTGACACTGGAAATCGCTTCTCATGGAGCGGAGATGAGGTCTTTAAAGGACAATCAGACTGGACAGGAGTATCTGTGGGATGCGGATCCGGCTTTCTGGAAACGGACGTCCCCGGTGCTTTTCCCTTTGGTTGGAAACTACCGGGATAAGGAGAGTATCTATGAGGGAAAGACGTATTCGATGTCGCAGCATGGCTTTGCCAGGGATATGGATTTTACTGTGACGGAAGAAGCAGAGAATGAAATCTGGTTTGAGCTGCATGAAACACCGGAAACAAAGGAAAAGTATCCGTTTGATTTCTGCCTGTCCATTGGCTACAGACTGGAAGGCAGAAGCGTGAAAGTGATGTGGAAAGTGGAAAATACAAATGAGAAGACAATGTATTTTTCCATCGGCGGCCATCCGGCGTTTGTCTGTCCGATTTCCGGGAAGGGAAAACAGACAGATTACCGGTTACGTTTTGACGCGGAAGGTCCGGTGGTCTCCAGCCTCATCGGAGAGGGCGGCCTTCTGACAGAGGAAAAGGCCGAATATCAGCTGGAAAATGGAGAAATGCAGATCGCAGAAGACCTGTTTTCAAGAGACGCGCTGGTTATTGAAAACGACCAGGCACACAACGTAGCTCTTGTAGATCCGGAAGGAAATGCCTATGTGACAGTTGAGTTTGACGCACCGCTCTTTGGAATCTGGGCCCCGAAAGGCGGCAAGGCTCCGTTTGTCTGCATAGAACCGTGGTACGGAAGATGCGACCGGGCGGACTTCAGTAAGAAGCTGGAAGAAAGAGAATGGGGAAATATGCTGGAACCGGGCAGAATCTTTGAGAAATCCTACACGATCACAGTAGGATAAACCGCAAAATAGAACAATAAACTCAGCAAATCAAAAATAGAAAACAGAGGTGCCGGAGCTTTTCTGTACGTAATACCCGTACGAAGAAGTCCGCACCTCTGTTTTTCTATTGTGATGAGAAACTATCCCGAATTTCAAATCGTTCTAAATTTTCAGAATATTTCAAATTAGAGATATTTTCGATACAGATAAATTCCCCACAGATCGAAGCATCCGTCTGCCAGCAGTGTAAATCCGAGAAAACGGACAAAGAGAATCGTCGTCTCAAACGGATTGGCAATCAGAATAAGTCCGAAAAGTGCCAGCACAAGTGCCAGAATCAGGGAAATCCACCATCCGTCATAGTCAAGTCTCCGCAGTCGAAGTGACCGCTGAAGGATTCCGATGGCATCCAGCAGAATAATGATCCCAAGGACAAATGGCAGAATGGAAAGAATAATCCGCGGCTGTACCAGGCAGACGACTCCGACGACAATCAGAATCACGCCAAGAATCAGATCCATCTGAAAGGCGGATTCATATTCTTTTCTGCGCAGATAGGAGAACAGTCTGATTCCGCCGTAAAGCAGAGCTGCAATGCCGAGAAAGATGCAGAACAGACGGGTCAGTTCGGTTGGCTTGATCAAAAGTACAATTCCAAGTACAACATAGAGAAACGCCAGTATGTTGTGGCTGAAATGGAGCGTATACTCGTCTCCGGAATGTTTATATTTCATTTAAATTCTCCTTTCTATTCCTTCCAGATCAAAAGCGGGGGTGTACTCCTCCTTTGCGCTGGACTTTTCCTGCATATATCCATCAGTCATTCCGAGGCGGACGGCCTCGTCCAGAACCTTTTCGTATTCGTATGTTGTGATCCGCCGGTTGATTTCCGGATAATCGGATGCGTGGTAAAAAGGTGTATACTGGCTCATCAGGCTTAAAAGGAAGCTGCCCTTTTCCAGATGGTCCGCCATCCAGTGCAGAAGACGGATCGAATCAGCTTTTTGTCCCGGAAGAACCATATGCCGCACAATGACGCCTTTCTCCAGAACTCCCTGCTGGTTAAACCGGGGAATGCCGGTCTGGCGGATCATTTCCGGAATGGCCCTGGATGCATAGAAAAAATAATCTCCTGCACGGGAATATTTCTGCGCAATGCCTGTATCATAGTATTTCAGATCCGGAAGAAAAATATCAATATAACCGGAGAGAAGCTGAAGGCTTTCCAACCGTTCATAGCCGCTGCAGTTATAGACAACAGGAACCCGGATCCGGTCTTTGACCAGGTCTAATGCAGAAACGACAGAAGGCAGGTACTGGTCTGCAGTGACCAGACTGATATTTTCAGCCCCCTGTTCCTGAAGATCCAGAAAAATCCGGGCAAGTTCTTCCGTGGAAACCTTTTTCCCAAATCCCTCCTGACTGATCTGATAATTCTGGCAAAAGCAGCATTTTAATGTACAGCCGCTGAAAAATACAGTTCCGCTTCCTCCGGATCCGCTGATACATGGCTCTTCCCAGAAATGAAGGGCGGCTCTGGCTGCCGTGATTTCATCGGTACATCTGCAGAAACCGGTCTTGCTGGTCCGGTCGGCATGGCACATTCGGGGACAGAGCGTGCAGTCCTGATACATGAGCTTCAAATCCATCCCGGAGGATGGATGCGGTACAGTCGTCATAATATATTCCTCTCTTTTTTGCAAATTCCGGTAACTGTGCAGACAGGTTTATAAAAGGGTTCGGATGACCTCTTCTACCGAAGAAGTCTGATGTGCGGCGTAGCGCTCCACCCCTTTTGCACAGGTATCCATCGCATAGCTGTTTGGAGTGAATGCAAGCATCTCAATATCATTATACTGATCGCCGAACGTCATACATTCCTCCGGACGAATTTCAAGAGCAGAGGCGATAGCCGCAAGTCCGGTTCCCTTATCTGCATTCGGTGCAATAAAATCAAACCAGATATTTCCGGAGGTGACAATTTTAATACGATCCTGATACTTTTCGCGGAAATATCCGAACGAACGGTCTGCACCGTCAAAGTTACAGATTGCAACTTTCAGGCACAGAGCATCCAGCTGTGTCAGATCATCTGCAAGCTCCACATCATAGTGGACATGATTTTTAATATGGTCGTAAAGACGGTCATTTCCTTTTTCAACGTAGCACTTTTCCGGGCTGGAATAAAGAAGCGAGCAGTCCGGCTGACGGCGTGCTTCCAGAATAATTTCGTTGGCAAGATCCCGGTCAATCTGGCCGGAAGCAACCATTTTTCCCTCATGCATACAAAGAGAACCGTTTTCCGCAACATAGGAAATTTCATCCTGAAGCGGCGCAAAGAGACGGCGGATATTGGCGTACTGGCGGCCGCTTGCAGCGACAAAATGAATGCCTTTTTTCCTGAGGGCAGGAAGCAGTTCAAAAACTTCCGGAGATAGAGCCTGCGCTCCGTTTTTCAAAAGCGTACCGTCAAGGTCGCTGGCGATTAATCGTATCATGACAAATTCCTCCTTATCTGACATTACGGACCACAAGACAGTGTGACTGCTTCAGTTCCCGGAAATCTTCTCTGGAAAATGTTAAAAGGTCCATTAAATGTTTTCTGTCCGTAAGTTCGCTCCGGGACAGAACCGTTTTAAAAACAACAGGGAGCATAGTATAGTTTGAAAGCCCGGAGACAAGTCCAAGCTGCTGGTTCGAGTTGACCAGATTTTTTACGCAGGAAATCATAACATGTTCAGTAGAAGAAATCTGGTTGTGAAGGATATAGGTTCCGAGGAATCCGTTTTCAGAGTAGTCTCCGGTATAAAAGCCGCTGCAGCTTCCGGGATTTTTAAAATCGCGGACATCATTATAAAGATGAACGCGGTAAGGATCATCAGGAGAAACCGGAGGATACTGTTCAATAAGGCTGCGGACAATCTCCTTTTCAGAACCGCTGTATGTATACATATATATAACCTCGGCATTATGATCAGTCTCAGAATGCTCATTAGAAAGAACCGAGGTGCCGGAAAGAAGGGCAGACGGTGAAATACGGAGAATTTTTGCCGTTTCAAGAAACGTTGTCATATCCAGGGAAATCTCGCCTTTTTCATATTTGGAAATTGTTGAGATGCTTTTATGGAGTTTATCGGACATCTCTTTTAAAGTCATATTATAGGCGGTACGATATTTTTTTATATTTTGTCCGATGATTTTATTGACATCCATATCAAAAACCTTTCATAATAATCGATTATTTTATGAAAAATGCACAAAGAGCTTGGCGCCGAAAAAATTAAGCAGGAATCTTTGTGCTTTTTCGACTGAGCCTATAATATCACGAGAAAAATTTTCGTGTCAAGAAAACGAAGAAGATTTGCAGGAAATACGTTCAGCTTATAAAATAGTTCCAGATAAAAACGGAAGGAGAAAAAAAGATGCAGGTAGAAGAGAGGCTTATGAGGTACATTGCAGTCAAGACGCCGTGTGATGAAAATGCAGACTGTGTACCGACAACAACATGTCAGTTTGAACTTGCAAAGATTCTTGTTGAGGAACTGAAAGAGCTCGGAATCGAAGATGCAAAAGTGGATGACCACTGCTTTGTATATGGTACATTAAAGGCAACGAGCGGATATGAAAACAGGAAGAAAATCGGGTTTATCGCCCATATGGATACTGTATCCGAATTCTGTGAAGGAGAAATCACCCCGGTCCGTATCGAGAATTACGATGGGGAAGACGTAAAGCTGAAAGAATGCGGACGGGTAATCAGCACAGAGGATTTTCCTCACCTGAAAGAGTGGAAGGGAAGAACCCTGATTACTTCAGACGGACATACCATTCTTGGGGTGGATGACAAGGCCGGAATTGCTGAGATCATGGAGATGCTCCGAATCATCATTGAGGAGGAGATTCCGCACGGACAGATCAGTGTGGCCTTTACTCCGGATGAGGAGTGCGGAGCAGGGGCGGCATACTTTGATTTTGACGCCTTTGATGCCGAAGTGGCTTATACGCTGGACGGAGATGGAGAAGGAGAAATCCAGTATCAGAATTTCAATGCCTGTGAAGCAAGATTTTCAGTAGAGGGGAAAAGCGTCCATCCGGGATCAGCCAAGAACGTGATGATCAATGCGGTACTTCTGGCAGCAGAAATCAATCAGATGCTCCCGAAATATGAAACGCCGAGATATACAGAAGGATATGAAGGCTTTTATCATCTTCTGACCATTCACGGAGATGAAAGCCATGCGGTAATGGAGTATATTGTACGTGACCATGATGAGACAAGTTTCCGTGCAAGAAAGGAAACACTCCGGCATATTGAAAAATCCATGAATGAAATCTGGGGTGAAGGAACTGTTTCCCTTGAACTGAAAGATGAATATAAAAACATGGAATGTATTGTAAAAGATCATTTTTATCTGATCGAAAATGCAAAAAAAGCATGTGAGCTGGCAGGAGCCGTGCCTGTCATCTGCCCGATCAGGGGAGGTACGGATGGATGCAAGCTTTCTTTTAAAGGGCTTCCTTGTCCGAATCTTGGAACAGGAGGACATGGATATCATGGACCGCTGGAGCATGTATCGGTAGAAGGAATGGAAAAAGCGGTACAGATTATTGTAGAACTTGTAAAAATATTTGCAGAAAAGTAGAGGAAAACAGGATATGGAAAAGAAAAAGAAAAAGCTGTCGTTCCCGTCAGCATTGACCGTGTTGTTTATTGTGTTGATTTTTGCGGCGATCCTGACAGCGGTTGTGCCTGCGGGTCTGTATTCCAAGCTGGTTTATAACGCACAGACGGAAATGTTTGAAGTTACAAACCCGGAGGGCGAAATCACGGAAATGGATCCTACCCAGGAGACGCTGGATGAACTGGGAGTTACCGGAAATCTGGACAAATTTCTGGATGGAACCATCAGCAAACCGGTTGCGATTCCGGGAACTTATGAAACAGTAGAACAAAACCCGCAGGGAGTTTTTGAAATTCTTCTGGCACCAATCAGCGGGGTATATGATTCGATTGATATCATTCTTTTTATCTTTGTTCTTGGTGGATGTATCGGTGTCCTGAATTATATGGGAGCATTCAATTCGGCGATTGCGGTTCTGTCAAAGATTACAAAGGGAAAGGAATACATTCTGATTGTCCTGATTACGATTATTATTGCGGCAGGAGGAACAACGTTCGGACTTGCGGAGGAGACGATCGCTCTGTATCCGATTCTGGTTCCCGTCTTTTTGGCGGCGGGGTATGATGTCATCGTGTGTATCGCAGCGATCTATATGGGATCATCGATCGGAACCATGTTCCCGACGATTAATCCGTTTTCAGTAGGAAATGCATCCAATGCGGCGGGAATCAGCCTGGCGGACGGAATGGGATTCCGTTTCGCGGCATTGATCATCGGTGTGATTATTACACTGGTTTATATTCTGCGCTATGCGAAAAAGGTAAAAGCGGATCCGACAAAATCAATCTGCTATGATCAGTACGAATATCATATGAAAAAGTTCGGGCATCAGGGGGAGGTCCCGGAATTTACAGGACGCATGAAACTTTCTCTGGCCGTGTTTGGAATTACTTTTGGAGTGCTTGTATGGGGACTGGTTGCAAAGCAGTGGTGGTTTGACAGCATGACCGCACTCTTTCTGGCGTGCGCGATCATTCTTGCCTTCACCTCCGGAATCGGAGAAAAGAACTTCATGGATCAGTTCATCGGCGGAGCAGCCGACCTGATGAGCGTTGCACTCGTTGTCGGTGTTGCCCGCGGAATTAATATCATTCTGGAAAATGGGATGGTGTCGGATACAATTCTGGCATTCTTCTCCGGAGCAATCAGCGGAATGAATCCGGTTATCTTTATCATACTGATGATGCTTGTATTTATCGTACTTGGATTTTTCATTTCCTCTTCATCGGGACTGGCAGTACTTTCCGTGCCGATTATGGCACCGCTTGCGGACACGGTGGGTGTATCCAGAGCGGCAATTGTTTCTGCTTATGCATACGGGCTCGGACTGATTTCCTTTATCACGCCGGCCGGACTGATTCTGGCTTCTCTTGCCATGGTAGATGTAACATACGATAAATGGCTGAAATTTATTATGCCGCTGATGGGAATCATGGCAGGATTCAGTGCGGTAATGCTTGTAATTCAGCTGTTCCTGTAGCGGATGACCAAGTCAGGGGACAGCAAGAGTATCCCCTGATGGAATAGGGAGGACAAGATGGATTTTGAAAAAAAGATCAAAGATGACAGAGAAAGTCTGATCCGGGATATTATGAAGCTTGTTTCCATAGACAGTGTGGAAAGTAAACCGGCAGAGGGAATGCCGTTTGGAGAAGGTCCTGCAAAGGCACTTCAATGTTATCTCGACCTGGCGGAGGAAGCAGGTCTTCAGACAGAAAATTTTGATAATTATGCAGGACATGCGGACTATGGAAACGGGGAAGAAACAGTCGGAATTCTGGGACATGTGGATGTTGTCCCGTGCGGGGAAGGATGGATCTGTGATCCCTTCCGGCCTCGGATTATAGATGGAAAACTATATGGAAGAGGTGTGCTGGATAATAAAGGACCAATGGTGGTATGTCTCCATGCAGTAAAAATTCTAAAGGAAATGGGGATTCCTTTGAGCAAAAAGATCCGTCTGATTGTAGGAGCGAACGAAGAGACAGACTGGAAATGCATGGATTATTATTTTGGAGTAAAGAAAATGACTCCTCCGCAGATTTCATTCACGCCGGATGCGGAGTTCCCTTTGAATCATGCGGAAAAAGGGGTGTTCCAGTACCAGCTTGTGACAGACCTGAAGGAAAAGATCGAACTTTCCGGAGGCAATGCATACAACTCGGTAGCGGAATCAGCATCGGCTCTCCTTCCGGCAGGTTTGGAAGAAACGGTGCGGGAGCGGATGCCAAAGTGGGAAGAAGCAACCAGCTGTAAAATCAGCTGTGAGACAGAAAAGCAGGGTGTGAGGCTGTCTGTCCGGGGATTTGCGGCCCATGCGGCCAGCCCGGCTAAAGGGATCAATGCGGTCAGCGGGATGATGTACATGATTGCCGATCTGGGACTGGAAGGGGAACTTTCAGAGATTGCCCGGTGGTATATGAAAAATATTGGATTTGACCTTCAGGGAAAAAGTCTTGGAATCGATCTTTCAGACGAGATCTCAGGGGCTCTAAGCTTTAATGTGGGGAAAGTGGAAGTCATTGATGGAAAACTGATCCTGTCCATTGATAACCGGGTTCCGGTTACATACAAATGTAAAGAAGTGCAGGATCTGCTGGAAAAGAATCTGGAAGAAAGCCGGTTCCGGTTTGAAAATCCTCAGATTACAGAAGCAATCTATGTGCCAAAAGACAGCTTCCTTGTAACCACACTGATGGATGTTTACCGGGAGATAACACAGGATTATGATGCAGAACCACAGGTGGACGGAGCGTGCTCCTATGCGAGAGCACTGGAAAACTGTGTAGCGTTTGGGGCTATTCTTCCTGGACAGCCGGATCTGATGCATCAGAAAAATGAATATCTGGAACTGGACAAACTGGATCTGTGGATGAAAATCTATCTGGAGGCAATCTACAGACTGGCACAATAAAGCTTCATGAAGACAAGAGCTGCACGGAAAAGATACGTGCGGCTCTTGTCGGGTTTCGGGAGAGTTATGAAATTTCGAGTTTTAGGAAGAAAAGATAGGACGGTACAGTTGTCAAAAAAATACAAAACAAGTATAATAAAACCAGAGTGAGGAAAATCACCAGAACAGAAAGGAACGAGTATGAAAATAGGAATTGCAAATGACCACGCATCTGTAGAGATGAAACAGCAGGTTGTGGCATATTTAAAAGAAAAAGGATATGATGTAGTAAATTATGGTACAGACTCCACTGAGAGCTGTGATTATCCGGTCTATGGTGAGAAAATCGGACATGCGGTGGTATCCGGGGAAGTGGATTTTGGAATCGCGATCTGCGGTACCGGACTTGGAATTTCCCTTGCGGCAAACAAGGTCCACGGAATCCGGGCTGCCGTCTGCAGCGAACCGTACACCGCCAGACTGTCAAGACAGCATAACGATGCAAATGTTCTTGCGTTTGGTTCCCGTGTAATTGGAATTGAACTTGCTAAGATGATTATCGACGAATTTCTTGGCGCTGAATTCGAAGGAGGCCGCCACCAGAGAAGAGTCGATATGATCATGGATGTAGAAAGAAGAGAGTCCAAACTGGATTAATCAAAAAGGAGGAAAAAAAGATGTATGCAGTATTTGATGAAACTCTTGTAACCGGAAATGAGATGATTGACGCTCAGCACAAGGAGCTGATCGGAAAGATCGCAGACCTGGAAGAAGCCTGCGAGACACACAGAGACAAGGCGACAGCAGTGAAGCTTCTTAATTACCTTGCTGACTACACAGATTTCCACTTTGCAGCGGAAGAAAAGCTTCAGGAAGAGATCGCTTATCCGGGGCTGGAAGAGCACAAGGCAAAACACGAGGAATTCAAGCATGCGGTAGAAGATCTGCATGAAATGCTGGAAGAAGAGGAAGGCCCGACAGATGCGTTTGTCAAAGCGCTCAATGAGACCGTGACAGACTGGCTGTTCCGCCATATCAAGGGATTTGACCGCTCCGTGGCCGAATACAAAAACATGAGACAGAACAGTGAAAATTTATAAAAATAACTATTGTATATTCAGATTTAGCGTGTTAGAATAAACGCGTATGGAAAGCAGATATTCGTAAAGTTCTCCATGCAAATATTTTCTTAGCGGCCGGAGGCTGCATTATTGATTGAGTTAGAAGCTCAAATTTTATAAGTTGGTTACTTTATAACCGGTGTGCAACAGCATACACAACTTGTGAAACGGTCAATAAGAGTAGTAAAAGTAAAAATATTTGCTATATAGACTCTACGCCAATATCTGTCTGAATATGCGATAAAACTGTATATGTATCCGCACAGTTTCTTTGACTGTGCGGAAAGAAGATAGAGAAGACACAAGTAAATGGTATGTATGCCGTCTGCCTGTGTCTTTTTGTTTTGCGGAAAACTTTCTCTCAGAAGGAGTTCCGACCTGGATCAGGGCAGGCATATCAATACGTAAGGGAGTAAGTGGAAATGGAGATGTTATCACAGAAGAGAGCGCCGATCTACGAGGCGCTGGAACGGTTCCGGAAAATGAGAATCGTGCCGTTTGATGTTCCGGGACACAAACACGGACGGGGGAACCCGGAACTGGTGGAGCTTTTGGGAAGCAAGTGTGTCGGTATTGACGTCAATTCGATGAAGCCGCTTGACAATCTCTGCCACCCGGTTTCTGTCATCAAGGAGGCGGAAGAGCTGGCAGCGGATGCATTTGGAGCGGCGCATGCCTTTCTGATGGTCGGCGGGACGACATCGGCAGTGCAGAGCATGGTGCTGTCCTGCTGTAAAAAGGGCGACAAGATTATTCTGCCGAGGAATGTCCACCGCAGCGTCATCAATGCGCTTGTGCTCTGCGGAGCAAAGCCGGTATATGTGAATCCGGATGTGGATCATCATCTGGGGATTTCTCTTGGAATGAAGGTATCCCAGGTGGAAAAGGTTATCCGGGAGAATCCGGACGCGGTGGCAGTGTTTGTGAATAATCCGACCTACTACGGTATCTGTTCGGATCTGCGCACGATCGTAAAGCTTGCCCATGAATACAATATGCTCGTACTTGCCGACGAGGCACATGGAACCCATTTTTATTTTGGAGACGGACTTCCGGTTTCTGCCATGGAAGCGGGAGCGGATATGGCGTCGGTCAGTATGCATAAATCCGGCGGAAGCCTGACGCAGAGTTCCTTCCTTCTGACAGGACCGAATGTCAATGCAGGATATGTGCGCCAGATCATCAATCTGACCCAGACGACAAGTGCGTCCTATCTGCTTCTTTCAAGCCTCGATATTTCCAGGAGGAATCTGGCGCTTCGCGGGAAAGAAGCATTCGCAAAGGTGGCGGAGCTTGCCGAGTATGCGAGAAAAGAGATCAACCAGGTCGGAGGATACTATGCGTTTGCAGGAGAGATGAAAAACGGAAGCAGCGTGTTTGATTTCGATCCGACCAAACTTTCGGTACATACGCTGGACATCGGCCTTGCGGGGATCGAGGTATACGACATTCTGCGGGATGAATATGATATTCAGATTGAATTCGGGGATCTTGGAAATATTCTGGCATACCTTTCCATCGGAGACAGGAAGCAGGAAGTGGAGCGGCTTGTCAGTGCCCTTGCGGACATTAAGAGACGGTATCAGAAAGACAAGACAGGAATGCTTTCACAGGAATATATTCCGCCGAAAGTTGTGATGACTCCGCAGGAATCCTTCTATGCAGAGAAAGAATCCCTCCCTCTGGAAGAGACGAGAGGACGGATCTGCAGCGAGTTTGTGATGTGCTACCCTCCGGGAATCCCGATTCTCGCACCGGGTGAGGAGATCACCGATGAGATTATTGACTATATTGTCTATGCCAAGGAAAAAGGATGTTCCATGACCGGGCCGGAGGATGAGAAGATCGAGCGGCTCAACGTACTGAAGGAGGAATAAAAAATGGAAATGTGGTTTTCAGATGAACATACGGACCATGCCAGACTGTCCCTTCGTGTGGAACGGCAGCTGTTCAGTGCCGAGAGCGAGTTCCAGCGGATCGATGTGCTGGAATCGACGGAATTCGGCAAGGTTCTTGTGGTGGACGGAGATCTGATGCTGACGGAAAAGGACGAATTCATCTATCATGAGATGATTACCCATGTACCGATGGCAGTCCACCCGGATGTGAAAAAGGTGCTCGTTATCGGCGGAGGCGACGGAGGCGTTGTCCGGGAGCTGATTAAATACGAGACGATCGAGACCATCGATGTGGTGGAGATTGATCCGCTTCTTGTAGAGGTCTGCCGGAAATATATCCCGGAGATCGCCTGCAGCCTGACGGACCCGAGGGTGGCAATCTACCATGAGGACGGCCTGCGGTTTATCCGTTCCCGAACCGATGAATACGATCTGATTATCATCGATTCCCCGAATCCGTTCGGACCGGGCGAAGGATTGTTTACAAAGGAATTTTACGGAAACTGTTATAATGCCCTTCATGAAGACGGAATCATGATCAATCAGAACGAGAGTCCGTTCTATGCAGAAGAAGCGTACCAGTGCCAGCGGATGCACAAGCGGATTGTGGAAACCTTTCCGATCTGCCGGGTGTACCAGGCACACATTCCATCCTACCCGTCCGGACACTGGCTTTTCGGATTTGCGTCAAAACGGTATCATCCGCTGGATGACTTAAACGGCGTAGCATGGAAACTTCGGGGAATCAGCACGAGATATTATGCACCGAGGCTTCACGCGGGTGTGTTTGCCCTTCCGGTGTATGTGGAGGAACTGTTAAAAGATGTTGAAGAAAAACGTAATTAATTTTATCGGATGTGATGCGGAATATGAGGATGCCAAGGTCGTCCTCTACGGTGCGCCGTTTGACTCTACCACATCCTACCGTCCTGGAACGAGATTTGCCGGACAGGCCATCCGGAATGAGTCTTACGGACTTGAGACATACAGTCCGTATCAGGACAAAGATCTTCTGGACTGCCATGTCTTTGACAGCGGTGATCTGGAACTTGCCATCGGGGATTCCGAAAAGGTGCTTGCTGCCATTGAGGAGCGTGCAGGTGAAATTTTAAAGGACGGAAAACTTCCGTTTCTGATCGGAGGAGAGCATCTTGTGACCCTTGGAAGCATCCGGGCCGTGGCAGGGCAGTACCCGGATCTTCATATCATCCATCTGGATGCCCACACGGATCTGAGAGAGGACTATCTGGGTGTGAAACTTTCCCACGCCTGCGTCATCCGGCGCTGCTGGGAGATTTTGGGAGACGGAAGGATCCATCAGTTCGGAATCCGCTCCGGGGAAAAGGAAGAGTTTTCCTGGGCGGCAGAGGGACATACAAACCTGCATCCCTTTGATCTGGAAGGGCTGGAAGAAACGATCGAAAACCTGAAAGGGAAGCCGGTTTATTTTACGGTGGACCTGGATGTCCTGGATCCGTCGGTATTTCCGGGGACAGGAACGCCGGAACCGGGCGGAGTCGATTATATAACGCTGCAGAGGGCAGTGACCGCTGTCTGCAGCAATGTGAACCTTGTAGGGTGTGACGTCAATGAGCTGTGCCCGCCGTATGATGCAAGCGGGGTGTCCACAGCCGTGGCATGTAAAATTATCAGAGAAATGCTGCTGGCAATCGGCAGGTAAAAGTAGAAGGAGGAACTTATCATGGGAAAAGTACTTGTAATCGGATGCGGCGGTGTCGCAGGAGTAGCAATTCAGAAATGTGCGCAGAATGACGCGGTGTTTGACGAGATCTGCATTGCAAGCCGTACAGTATCCAAGTGTGACGCGCTGAAAGAAAAACTGGAAGGAAAGACAAAAGCAAAAATCACAACCGCGCAGGTGGATGCGGACAACGTGCCGGAACTTGTGGAGCTGATCAAGAAGGTACAGCCGGATGTCGTGCTGAACCTGGCGCTTCCGTATCAGGATCTGACGATCATGGATGCCTGCCTGGAAACCGGCGTACACTATGTGGACACAGCAAACTATGAGCCGGAAGATACGGCAAAGTTTGAATATAAATGGCAGTGGGCGTACCGCGAAAAATATGAAAAAGCAGGAATCACAGCCCTGCTTGGAAGTGGATTCGATCCGGGCGTGACAAGCGTTTTTTCCGCTTATGCGCTGAAACACTATTTTGACGAAATTAACTACATCGATATTCTGGACTGCAACGGCGGAGATCATGGATACCCGTTCGCAACCAACTTTAACCCGGAGATCAATATCCGGGAAGTGTCCGCAAAAGGCTCCTACTGGGAGGATGGACACTGGGTAGAAACCGAGCCGATGGAAATCAAAAGAGAGTATGATTTCCCGGAAGTAGGAAAGAAGGATATGTACCTTCTGCACCATGAAGAGATCGAGTCTCTGGCACTCAACATCCCGGGCATCAAGAGAATCCGTTTCTTCATGACATTCGGACAGAGCTACCTGACTCACCTGAAATGTCTGGAAAATGTAGGAATGACATCCATCGAGCCGATCATGTACGAAGGAAAAGAGATCGTACCGCTTCAGTTCTTAAAGGCTGTCCTTCCGGATCCGTCCACTCTGGGACCGAGAACAAAAGGAAAGACCAATATCGGATGTATCTTTATCGGAAAGAAAGACGGAAAAGAGAAGAAACTCTACATTTACAATACGTGCGATCATCAGGAATGCTACAAGGAAGTAGGTTCCCAGGCGGTTGCCTACACAACAGGTGTTCCAGCCATGATCGGTGCGATGCTTGTGATGAACGGTACCTGGCAGAAACCGGGCGTCTTCAATATGGAAGAGTTTGATCCGGATCCGTTCATGGATGCACTGAACAAATGGGGACTGCCGTGGAAGATCTGTGAGAACCCGGAACTGGTAGATTAGGGCGCGGCCATGAGAAAAGAAGAACTTCGCACGCCGTGCTATATTGTACAGAAAGAAAAGCTGGAAGCGAATCTGCGGGTATTAAAGCAGCTTCGCGAGGAGACCGGGTGCCGGATCCTGCTGGCCCAGAAGGCATTTTCCATGTATTCACTGTACCCGCTCATCGGGGAATACCTGGACGGGACGACGGCCAGCGGGCTTTATGAGGCCAGACTGGGGGCGGAGGAGATGGGGAAGGAAAACCACATCTTCTCCCCTGCTTACCGGGAGGAAGAGTTTGACGAGATTCTTTCCCTCTGCGGACATATTGTTCTGAATTCCCCGGCCCAGATCCGAAAATATAAAGACCGGGTGAAAAAAGCAGGGAAAAGTCCGGGAATCCGGGTAAACCCACAGTGCTCCACCCAGGAGGGACATGCCATTTACGATCCATGTGCGCCGGGATCACGCCTTGGAACAGTGAAGGAACAGTTGACGGAAGAACTGATGGACGGTATTGAAGGCATTCATTTCCATACGCTCTGCGAGCAGAATTCCGATGATCTGGAAGTGACGCTGCGGGCGGTGGAGGAGCAGTTCGGGGCGTGGCTTCCAAAGATGAAGTGGATCAATTTTGGCGGCGGCCACCATATTACAAGAAGCGATTATGACATTAAACGGTTAAAGCGGTGCATCTGCCATATGCAGGAAACATACGGACTGGAAGTCTATCTGGAACCGGGGGAGGCCGTCGCGCTGAATGCGGGGACGCTTCTGACGGAGGTGCTGGAGACAATGGAAAACGGCATCCGGATCGCCATTCTGGACACTTCCGCAGCATGCCATATGCCGGATGTACTGGAAATGCCGTACCGTCCGCCGCTGAAAGATGCAGGCCTTCCGGATGAGAAGCCTTACACATTCCGTCTTGCCGGCCCGACCTGTCTTGCGGGAGATGTGATCGGTGATTATTCTTTTGACCATCCGATCGCACCAGGGGAATGGCTGGAATTTCAGGATATGGCAATCTATACGATGGTAAAAAACAATACCTTTAACGGGATGAAACTTCCGGATATCGTATTGGAAGATCAGGGAGACTATCAGATCATCCGAAGCTTTGGATACGACGAATTTAAACGTAGACTCTAAAAAATAATAGACATAGTGTTGCATTTCAAGTCTTTTTATATTATAGTGAAAGAAGAAAAAGAGGAGGATGCCGGCATGACAGGACAGAAAGTGGATAAAAGAGTTGCGAGAACCAAGACAAGATTAAAAGAAGGTCTGGCAGATCTGATGACGGAAAAAAGTATTCAGGAGATTACGGTAAAAGAGCTTGTGGCCCATGTCCACATCAACCGTTCTACTTTTTATCTGCACTACTCTGATATTTCCAACATGCTTGAAAATGTGAAGCAGGAGCTGATAGAGGAGATTGCCGAAGTGATGGAAACTTATCCGCCGGAACCATTTTCCGAGCAGAGTGTTCTGTTTATGAAGGACATCTTCTTTTCTCTCGGGAGAAACCGCAAACTGTATCGATCTCTTATGGGAGAAAACGGGGATCCGGCCTTTGTTCAGGAGGTAGAGGATCTTGTCGGAGAGAAGTGCCTGACCGGACTGAAGCGCCAGTTCCCGAATGAGATGAATGTATTGAAATATTCCTACCGGTTTTGTCTGTCAGGCTGTGTCGGGCTCATCCGCTACTGGCTCCAGAAAGATCCGGAGGAATCGGAAACGCCGGAAGAGATGGCAGATATTGCATTCCGCTTTATTATGAGCGTGATCCGCGATACGCACCCAAGAGTCCGGAGATAACAGGGGGGACGAAGATGCAGATTGAGACGTTGAAACAGGCGGGAGCCATTTATCTGGAACAGATCCAGGAAGGATTTGATCAGTGCGACTGGGTAGAATTCACACTGGATGCCGGGGAAGCTGTGGATAAACTGTCCGCAGAATGGGAGGCATGTGGAAAAGAGAATGCCTGGGCGGACTTTTATTACTTCACTCTTCCCGATGAGGCGAAGGAAAAGATCAGGGAAAGCCTGACGGAAGAGGAAAACAGGTACCTAAAAGAGCTGGAAGCGGAGGAAGACGGCATCATTTTTCCGCTGGAGGAACGGCTTCTGAGGCTGCTTGCGAAGCTGAATGAGACCGAGATGCTCTTTTCCACCTTTTACTTTACTAATCCGGCAAGCACCTGGTGGGGAAATTACCGGAAAAACTATGTGGTGTTCCGGGAAAAGAAATGAAAAAGCAGCGATGAGAGTGAATAGAAAAAACAGATAAGGAAAGGACATGGAGCATTTTCCGGCTCCATGTCCTTTCTGTCTGTGACTCTTTATTCTTCTTCCGGTTCTTTTTCGACCTTTGATACAAGTGCGGACTGGATTCTTCTTCTGGAGATCGCATCTACGTGGATGTGAATATCCCCGACATCCAGATCGACAGTTGTACCATCTTTCGGGATCGTCTTCAGGTTGCTGAACACCATTCCGCCAAGTGTGGTATAGTCGGAAGATTCCGGGAGATCGATGTCCAGTTCTTTTGCGATGTCATCGACATCTGCGGTTCCGGTGACTCTCCAGAGATTTTCTTTGAGCTGTTCGATCTCCGCCGGTTCGTTTTCATCAAATTCATCGTAGATATTTCCAAAGATTTCTTCCACCAGGTCTTCCAGCGTTACAATACCGGAAGTATCGCCGTACTCGTCAACCACGATTGCAATGTGCAGTTTCTGCTTCTGCATATCACGGAAGAGCGTGGATGCATGAACCGTTTCCGGGATAAAGTATGCCGGACGCAGAAGTTTACGGATGTTCGTTTTCTCACCGTTGGCGCGGGAAAGCAGGAATGTACGCGCATTAAGTACGCCGATAATGTCGTGGAGATCATTCTGGTATACAGGGTAACGGGAAGTACCGGATTCCGTAATAAGCTGCGTGATTTCTTCATCGGTAGCATCCGCTGAGATGGCGATGATCTCAGATTCATGTGTCATACAGTTCCGGACAATGGTGTCATTAAATTCCAGCACATTCTGGATCCATTCTTTCTCATCGCTGTCAATTGATCCATTCTCTTCTCCGAGCTCTACCATGAGACGAATCTCATCCTCCGTTACGGTCTCTTCTTCCGCTTCCGTCTTCATACCAAACATCTTCAGTACAAGATTGGTAGAAAGAGAAAGAAAGGCAACTGCCGGCTTCATAATCAGAGCAACAAAAGAAACTACACGATAGACAAATTTTGCTACAGCAAAGGATTTCTGCATGGCAATCCGTTTTGGAACCAGTTCACCGAAAATCAGTGTGAAATAGGAAAGAATAATGGTGATCACGATAACGGAGAGTGTATCCAGTACTGAGACCGGGAGAGAATGAAATCCCAGGTCTTTGTATACCCAGTCTACCAGATAGCCGGAAAAGTTGTCCGCGGCAAACGCACTGCCGAGGAATCCTGCCAATGTAATTCCGATCTGGATGGTTGAGAGAAATCCGGAAGGCTCTTCCACCAGTTTCAGAAGACGGGCACAGGTTTTATCGCCGTCCTCCGCCGATTTCCGAAGTTTGGAGGCATTCAGTGAGATCACTGCGATCTCCGCCGCCGCAAAAAATGCATTTAAAAAGATAAGAATGACCTGCAGCAAAAGCTGGGGTAATATAGAATTCATAAATCAGTTCTCCTTTATTCATCATATTATTTGTAAAAATGTAAAAGCTTCAAATGCCGGTAAAATACAGGCGCTGTCATAGCCGAAGCCGGATAAAAAAACACAAAAAGGCATAGCCTGTTGTTTCATGAAACGACAGACTATACCTCATATCCGGATTTATGTTCATTTTTACAAAATTATGATGCTCAGAATCACCGTCGCTTGAGTCGTCCATAAAAATGTAATACATCCTTTCTGAAAATAATCATCTGTTACTGACAGATGTCGAGATGATTATATAGGATGGCGGTGAAAATGTCAATAGCGCAGTCTGAGAGTTCTCATACGACGCGTATCCGGAACCGGTTCAGGTTCAGGCATCAGGAAACCCGACCGGACATTTCATAGACCTTTTCGGCAGCCGCCATGGTGGACTCGCGGTGGGAGACGATGACGATTGTTTTGTCCCGGCCCAGATCTTTGAGAGATCTCAGAATGATGCTTTCGTTGAGGGAATCCAGGTTGCTGGTCGGCTCGTCCAGAAGGATGAGCGGAGCATCGTGGAGAAAGGCTCTTGCCACCCCGATCCTCTGCTTTTCTCCGCCGGAGAGAGTATCTCCGAGTTCTCCGACCATGGTGTCATATCCATTCGGAAGGCTCATGATAAACTCATGGAGAGATGCCTTTTTCGCGGCTTCCTCGATTTCAGCCCGGGACGCGCCCGGCTTTGCGACCGCGATATTGTTGGCAATGGAATCGTGGAAGAGGCTTGTCTCCTGAGTTACATAACTTTCCATATCCCGGAGATCCTTCGTGTTGATCGAAGCAATCTTTCGTCCGTCGATCTGGATGGAACCGCTGTCCGTATCATAAAAGCGCATCAGAAGTTTGAGAAGCGTGGATTTTCCGGAACCGCTCTTTCCATGCAGACCGATCCGGCTTCCCTTTGGAATGGAAATGGAATAATCGGAGAGGATCTGTTCCTCCTCGTACGCAAAGGAAAGATTCTGACATTCGACAGACCCGAATTCAGACGGTTCTTTTCCGGTGACTTCTTCAATTTCCGGTTCTTCTTCCAGAAGAGACAGAACACGTTCGCCGCTTGCAAGTGTCTGCATCAGATTATTGGAAAGTCCGGACAGCGCCACGACCGGGCCAAAGGAGCCCATCATCAGAATCGTACACAGAAAAGCGCCTTCCATATCCATCCGGCCTTCCATGCACATCCATGCGCATAAGAAGAGCATCCCGAAAGAGAAGAACAGGATCAGAAGACTTGTCAGTCCTCTCTGTTTTCCTTCCAGTTCTTTCATCACAGTCTGTTTCCGGTTGAGTTCCTTGCTCCGCGCTTCCAGTTCTTCCATCCGTTTTTTACCGCAGCCGTACTGGATTGTCTCATCCAGTCCCCGAAGGCTGTCCAGAACAAAACTGTTCAGCTCACCGAATTCATTCCGGAATGCCATTCCGGATCCGGCACCTTTCCGTGAATTCCACACCGGAATGAGAACGCCGACTGCCACATAGCCGCACAGCGCAAAGATTCCTGCCGGGATGCTGTAGCGGAAGAAAAAAACTTCCATGATCAGGCAGGTCAGCACGGCAATGGCAATCGGTGAAATGGTGTGGGCATAAAACACTTCCAGAAGTTCAATGTCCGTCGTCAGGATGGAAATCAGATTTCCTTTATCCTTCCCGTCCAGCTTTGCCGGACAGAGACGGCGGAGGGCGGCAAAGACCTTATGACGGATCAGCGCCAGCAGCTTGAACGCGATATAGTGGTTGCATGCCTGTTCACCGTAGTGGAGAATGCCTCTGAGAATGGCAGCAGCCCCAAGACAGAGAAACAGAAATCTCAGTGAAAATCCGCCCGTCAGGCCGGAAAGCTTCAGAATTCCGGCGCCGGCCATGACCGTAAGGAAAATAGCGCACAGATAGCCGGCTACGCCCAGGAGGATGGCCGCAAGCATGACATGGAGCAGAGGACGTACCAGTCCGATCAGCTGTCCCATGATTTTGATTCCGCTTCGTCGTTTCATGATTCAATCCCCCTTATTCTGCATAAATCCTGCTGTTTTTTGAACATGGCCGCATAACTGCCGTTTTGCAGCATCAGTTCTTCGTGTGTGCCGCTCTCGGAGATTTCCCCTTTTTCCATCATGTAGATGCAGTCGGATGCCGTCACATTGGCCAGACGGTGGGAAATAAAGAGAATGGTCTTTGTCTTTGCGAGTTCCCGGACCACTTCCATGATCTGGTCTTCGCTTTCTACATCAATATTCGACGCCGCTTCGTCGAGAATGTACATTGGCGTATCATGGAGAAGGGCTCTTGCAATGGCAAGACGCTGTCTCTGACCGCCGGAGAAATTGCTTCCCTGCTCCTCAAGCACCGTATCCAGTCCGTTCTGGTTTTCCAGAAATTCCAGAAGACGCACTTTCTGAAGCGCATCTTTCATCTCGGAATCGGACGCATCAGGATTTCCCATCCGGAGATTGTCCCGGACCGTTCCTTTAAAGAGATAACTGTTGTGGCGGATCAAGGTGACGGCATGCATCAGATTCTCCTCACGGATTTCGGATACCGGAATTCCGTTGATCCGGATCCGGCCGCGGAAGTTCCGGATCTTCCCGGTCAGAAGAGCGGCGGCAGTACTTTTTCCACAGCCGGAGATGCCGACAAGGGAGATAAAGCTGCCTGCCGGAATGGTCAGGGAAATATCCTTTAATACCGGCTTTTCTTTTTCATAGGAAAATTCTACGTGGTCAAAGGATGCCTGTACCGGACCGGCCTCCAGATGTTTTATTCCGCCCTGTCCTTCTTCCAGATCCAGAATCCGGAAAATCTTGTCACTTGCCGACATTCCGTTCATGGCAATGTGGAAGAAAGAACCAAGGAGTCGGAGAGGAATGAAAAATTCCGATGCCAGAAGGATAATGGTAAATGCTCCGGCAAAGCTGACGTGTCCGTCCGCGTATTCCAGTACGGTGACGATCATTCCGATGGCCGCGCCGCCGTAGGCGACAAGATCCATCACACTGACAGAATTCAGCTGCATGGTCAGTACCTTCATGGTAATCTTGCGGAAGCGCTCGGCCTCCTCGTCCATCTCACAGGATTTCATTCCGTCTGCCTGATAGATTTTCAGAGTTGTCAGTCCCTGCAGATTTTCCAGAAAACTGTCGCCGAGCTCCGTGTAGATTCCCCAGTATTTATTCAGCAGTTTTTTGGCGAATTTCTGCACCGCCACAATGGATACCGGAATCAGCGGCACACAGATCAGAAGAATGAGGCTTGCCTTGAGGCTGACAGGCGCCAGCACAAGAAACAGTGTGACCGGAGCCAGAAGGCTGTAAAACAGCTGCGGAAGATATTTTCCATAGTAGATCTCCAGCTGTTCCACCCCTTCGGTGGTTACCTGTACGACCTCGGAAGTCGGTACCTTTTCTTTATACGATGCACCGATCCGCAGAAGTTTTTCATAAATCTGACGGCGCAGTACAAGTTTGACATCGGAACTTGCCTTTCCTGAAGCGATGGCGGCCATTTTTTCGCAGCCAAAGCGGACAAGAAGCGAAAGAACCGCAATGACGGCGGTCCGGGTCCAAATTCCCTGATTCAGTGTGCCGTCCATCAGACTTTGCAGAAACGTGCCTGCCGCAAAGATAGCCGCAATCTGAAACAAAAGAGCGATCCACTGCCAGAGAATATTCTGGATAATATATTTTTCAGATCCCTTCAAAAGCTTCATGAGCCTTGTCTTGATCATATCATTGTTCTCCTTTTAGTTTTTTTTCTTTCATCGAGCAGATCATGTGATCCACTGCCATAACGGGATGGTGCAGCAGCATCCTTGGACCGGAAAACCGCATGACTTCCCGGATCCGTTCCCGCATTTCCGGGCGGTAGCAATGCACGCGGCAGTTGCTGCAAAAGGTTTTTGATTCCATGAACGGACAATGGTCCGAGCGAAGGTGCGAGTAGGAACGAAGCTCCAGACATTCCGGGCAGAGCTGTTCCTTTGCTGTATGATGCTTTTTACGGCAGTAGAGAGCGATCATCAGATCGACGACCTGCTTTTCACGCTCTCTTTTGTCTGCCGTGCTGAGATTCTTCCTCATGACTGCTCACCCTGCGGGATAGTACGGATTTTTGTAAAAAAGTAGGTGTATTTAAAGAGGATCAGGAAAACGATGAAAAGTCTGCCCGGCAGATTTGACATCATGTACATGGCGATCAGAAGCATGGCAGAAGCCGGAAGCAGAATACAGAGCTTCGTCTTCAACGTCATGGCCCGTTCCTTTACAAAACTGTCCAGATGATTCTGGTACAGACGTGTTCCCATAAACCAGCGGTGGAACCGTTCGGAGCCTTTTGCAAAACAAAAAGAGGCTACCAGAAGAAACGGTGTGGTCGGCAGTACCGGAAGTACGACGCCCACAGCGCCGAGAGCGAGTGACAAAAAGGCTGCGATCAGCCACAAAAAGCGAAAAGGATTTCGTTTCATAAATACCTCCTGATTTACTTAGTGGATAGTCTCGACTAACTTGCGAACCTATCCTAGCATAGGAGGCAACAGGATTTCAAGCAAAAAAATGTTCCGGGGACGGAACATTTTGGAAAAGGATCTGGAAAACAGTCTGTTTTCTGCGGATCCTGATTGTTCCGCCCCTGGAACAAAGGGCTGTTTATTTAAAAATCATGATCATTCGAGCGCGGCTCTTTGGCATATGCACCGGCCCGACAGAGCAGGTAAACTCCATCTCCACACTGGCCTGCAGGATTCGCTCCTCCTCCCGGTAAAAGAAATCCAGAGGCTGGATCGGAAAGACAAATGCATCCTCCCGGCGTCCGCATGGCCGGGAAACGCCGTGGATGAGACAGGAGAGGCTGTCCACCTGCCCACGCATCCGCATACCGCGGACACGGGAATCCTGTTCCACCTCCCGGATTTTCAAAAAGACCTCGCCTTTTCCTTCCTGAATCCGGAGCAGCCCGGGATGGAAAAAACCCTGATCCGCCATGGAAAGCTGTGCTTCTTCTTTCCCTGATTTGTAGATAGAAAAGGCGAATTCGTACTCCCCGTCCGGAAGCTGGAAGCAGAGCCGGTCTCCCGGAATTTCAGTAACAGATTTCAGGGAAGCAAAGAAAATGGAAAGACGGTGCCGGGAATACAGTTTTTTTCGGGTGTCCGTCGAAAGCGCACAGACAGTCCGTCTGGCTTCCGCTTCTAACAGGTCACCCTGCAGAAAAATCTCCGACTGTAACCATTCTTTCATCTGGTCAACTTCCTGCCGGAGAGCACGGGCTGTCTTTTCGCCGTCAGGGGATAACATTGTTTTCCCAGGTTCCGCCACGTAGCCCATCTCAAAAAAGGCACCCAATGTCCGGCTGAACGTGGATTTGGCAACACCGCAGGCTTTTGCAGCCGCAGTTACGGACAGGGGATGAGTTTTCCTGTCATATAAAAACAGCAGATATTTGATTTTCTCTTCTGTAAGATTTTTGGCCATGCCGTCTCACCTCATTTGGTTAGCAATATCTAACCAAAACAGTAGCATTGAAACAACCGGATGTCAATTCTTTTTTGCCCGAAAGCAACATACTGTGGACTATGACATCATTACAAGCCGGGCCACAGCAATCGGATCATCCTCAGAGAAGCCCTGAGCACAGTATAAAATCGTGTGGACATAGTCTGCCTCCAAAGACAGTGCAAGTGCGATCTCTTCTACAGATTTTCCTTCTCCATAGACAGAAAGAACCTGTTGAACATCAGAAATGGTTCTGGCAAGCGCCGGATCCTGAGTCTCATCTGAACTAGCGGATGGAATTTCGTCTTCAGGGAGCATGAAATCTTCCAGTTTCAGCTCTTTATTCTCCTCGTTTTCCTTGTAATATTCTTCGGACAGCTCCCAGTCCGTCATATCAAATGAATTTTCTTTGTCAGCCATGGAAAAACCTCCTTTAAAAATAGGTGACTTTATTGTAATATGAACAACAGAAGAGTGCAAGGAAAAGAGGCGATACGATGAGGTATTACATTGCGGACTGCCACTTTTTCCATCGGGGACTGAATGAAAAGATGGACAAGAGAGGCTTTGCGGATGCGGAAGAGATGAATGAATATATGATCCAGAAATGGAACAAGAAAGTACGGCCGAAAGATGAAGTTGTCATTCTGGGAGATTTCTCCATGGAAAAAGGAGAACGGACTAATGAGATTCTGCGGAGACTTCACGGAAGGCTGTATCTGATCGAAGGAAATCACGATTATTATCTGAAGGATTCCGACTTTGAACGAGAACGTTTCGTATGGATCCGGCCTTACGCGGAGATGAAAGACAACAAACGGAAAGTTGTTCTCTGCCATTATCCGGTTTTCTGCTATCACGGACAGTACCGGAAAGATCAGGAAGGAAACGCGCGTACCTACATGATGTACGGCCATGTCCATGACAGCTTTGATGAAGTACTGGTATCCCGATTTGTCCGGGAAACTGGGGAGACAAAAAGGGTCAATATGTACACAAAAGAGGAGGAGACGATTCCGTGCAACATGCTGAACTGCTTCTGCATGTATTCCGACTACGAACCTCTCTCTCTGGACGAATGGATAGAACATAACAGAAACAGGAGGGCAAAACAGGGAGGCAGCGAGGAAACCGCACAAGGGGATGGCGCGCCGGAAAAAAGAATGGTATAGTAAATGAGGAAGACAACGAAAATCAAGCGATCAGAAAGCAGCAGACGGAGGAAAAAAACGATGCGCAAAGAAGCAGCTTTAAAGATGTGGTGGGAACTGTACGAAGCAGCCTGCCGGATAGAAGAATTGAAACCATGGGAGTACCTGACAAAGGATCAGTATGTCGTTATTCAGTTAAAAGATGAGAAAGAACCGATCTTTCTCCGTATCCTTGGAAACGGACAGGGAGAGGAAAAAGAGATCCAGATTTATCCTGGCTTCAAAGGATGGCAGGATCTGACCATGATTGCGGAATTGGGAACCGGACTGGAAGAATATCTTTCCGAAGATTATGCCATGTCGGACCGCCGCACTTTGATCTGCAGATATGGAAAGAAGTCAGACATGATGTATTCACAGCAGGAGATTTCAAAAGCACTGAATCTTCCGATGGCAAAAGAAGAGATGTGGCCGAATTTTATTTCCTACCGTTCCAGATACATTCCGTTTTCACCGGATCAGGACGAGGTGCTTATGATGACAGAAGCCATCCGAAACCTGTTCATGTGCATCCGGGCGCTGGAAGAAAAGAAGCTTCCAATGAAGTGGGAAGAAAATGAACGGCTCTGCCGGATTTTTAATGCCGAGACCGGACTCTGGAACATGTTCCCGGCAAAGATTCCGAAACAGACCCGGCCATACATGGGAATGCAGATTCAGAAAGAAGAATTAAAAGAAGAACTGAAAAATACTCCGGAAAAAGAGCAGAATGTTCAGATTGATTTTTACTATACTCATATCGCAGAAAGCGACGAAGAGGCGGGAAGACCGAGAAATCCATTTCTGTTCGTTGCGGCGGACGAAAAGACCGGAAAAATCATAACCCGGTATTTCCTCAAACCGGAGGAGACAGAGCTGTCTGTGGTATCCAATTTCCTCTTAAGCCATCTGAAACAGCAGGGAAGAATGAGAAAGATCACTTCCGGAAATCCGTGGATCATCAAGGCGCTGGAACAGATCTGCCAGGAGCTGGGGATTGAGACGGAATTAGGAAGAACGGAAGTGCTTGAGGAACTGATGAAGAAGATTGAAAACCGGATGTAGGAGATACAGATGAAAACATTTCAGATAAAATTGGCGGAAAAGAAAACAAAACCACCGGTATGGAAGCGGTGTATTGTGCCGGGAGGCATTACCTTTTCACAGCTTGCCGTGATTCTGGAGGCAATAGCGGAGACAGAAGTTTCAGAACAGTATGAATTTGAATTTTACCAGGCCGGAATTCAGTTAAGAGAGTGGAGAGAGGGCGAACAGGCAGTCAGAAGATATAATTTTGATTACTGGTGTTCTTCTGATACTTATATTGACGATCTCATGGGGAGGGAACCATGGTTTACATTCCGGACAGGAAAAGAAAAGGAATATCGTGTTACGATTGAAAAATGTGTCACGGACGAGAAACCATATCCATATATTCTAAAACAAAAAGAAAGTCCGGACAGCAGGACATGGATGGACGTGGAGAAAGCGAATCAGGAGCTTCGCGGACAGTTTCAGGTGACTTATGGAGATCCGGATTACCGGACATTTGACGAGTTGAAACAAGAGATGAAAACGGGTAGTTTCGGACTCAGGGGAGCAGAAAAACCTGTGAGCCGTACAGAACGCAATGAGAAATCCTCAGAGACAAAGCTGCGGGAGTTTGCGGATCTTTTGCAGAAGCATCTTGCAGAAAACAGGAATGCGCAGGAACGATATACACGAAATCCTGAGATGGCAGAAATTATGTCCTCCTGGACGAAAGAAGAACTTAAAAGTCTGGCAGAAGACCTGGAATTAAAAGGATATCATTCTTTAAAAAAGGATATTCTGGTCGGCAAAATCAAGGAAGAACTTTTGAAGCCGTCTGTGATGGAGAGACAGATGATGATGTTCAGTGATGAGGAAATTGCTGCATTTGAAAGCGTACTGAAAACAACGGGATATTACCCGGTCAGAAAAGATCTGGAATTGCTGGAGGGATTTTATAATCTGGCCTATGTGGGAATTTATAATGACAATTTCGCCGCAGTTCCGGATGAGGTAAAGAAAATATACAAAAAGGTTAATACACCAAAATTCCGGAAAAAGAGGAAGACAGAAATGCTGCGGGAAAAGTAAGAAGGGATAAAGAAGAGAAATAGAGGCGTATTGTACAGGTGGCACACCGAAGTCAATACGCCTTTTCTGCTTTATTTGATGACAAATGCGGCTGGAAACATCAGCACTTTTCTCAGGGTCATGCTATGTTCTTCTTTCTTATAAGAATAAGACACCGGAAACCAGACAGGTGTAGACATTCTACACAAATTTAGCGAAAAGAATGGAATAAGTCAGAAGGCTATTATATAATTTACCTTTAGGGAAAATGCTTTGGGATTGTGTCAGAAAATAACTCAGAAAAGGGGATTGTCATGAAAGTATTAGTGATACCAGATGTTCACCTGAAACCATATTTGTTTACTCAGGCGTCATCCATTCTGGAGAGCGGTGCTGCCGACCAGGCGGTCTGCCTGATGGATATTCCGGACGACTGGGGACAGGAACATCATATTGAACGATATGTAGAAACGTATGATGCTGCGATCGCATTTGCAAAGAAGTATCCGGACACACTCTGGGCCTATGGAAATCACGATCTGTGTTATATGTGGAACGAACGGGAAAGTGGATACAGTGTAGCGGCTGCCTGGACAGTAAGAGAAAAGCTGATGGAGCTAAGACGTGCACTGCCGGAAGGAAACGAGATCCGGTACATTCAGAAGATTGACCAGGTGCTGTTCTGCCATGGCGGCGTCCGGGACGAATTTGTAAAGGGAACGGTAGAAGCGGAAAAGTATGATGACGTGGACGAAGTGGTGCGCACGATCAATGAGTTTCACCACGACCTGATGTGGAATGATATCTCTCCGATCTGGTACAGACCGCAGTATTCCAGCTGGAAAATGTACGGGGAGGATCAGGTGCTTCAGGTGGTTGGGCACACTCCGGTAGAAGCGATCTACAGAAGAGGAAATGTGATATCGTGTGATGTCTTTTCCACATACCGGGACGGAAGCCCGATCGGATCCCGGGAATTTCCAATTATCGATACAAAGACATGGGAATTTCATGGAGTAAAACATTGACTGCACGCAGCGTGCAGGACTAATGTAGGAGCAGGACGAAAGTGTACCAGGTGTCTGGAAGTTCTGAACTCCCTGAACGGGCGGGGAAACAAAGGATAAAGGAGAGAGAAAAAGTGACAAATCTTATGAGAAAGATGAACGCAAAAAAAGTAACGGCAGTCATCGTACTGCTCGTAGTCATGATTTTGTCTATGACAGTCGTTTCAAAAGTGGCAGGTGATCCGGAAAATCATAGGAAGACGATCGAATCATTGGATGAAAAGAAGGAAGATGTTCTGAAACTGACAGCAACATCCGCAGCGGCATCGACAGCTCTCGCCGCCATTCCTGGTGATGCGACAACACCGGTGGCAAATAAGCTGGCGGATCTGACATCGTATTTTCTGATTATTTTGATGGTAGTCTTTCTGGAAAAATATCTGGTTACCCTGACCGGCTATGCCGCATTTACCATTTTGATTCCGATTGCATGCGTATTGCTTGCTGCCGGAATCTGTGCAAATAAGGCGGTGCTGAAAATGCTGGCAGCAAAAATCGCACTGTTTGCTGCCGTGATCTTTCTTGTGATTCCATTCAGCATGAAGGTCTCTTCTATTATAGAAGAGACGTATGAGGTGTCTATGGAAGCAACGGTGAAAGAGGCAGAAGATCTCACAGATGAAATCAATGAGAATACGGATTCCGAAGGAAATATCATCGAGAAAGCACTGTCAAAGATCAAGGATGGAGTAACCGGCCTGCTGGATAAAGGGGAACAACTCCTGAATCAGTTTATTGAGACGATTGCCGTCATGCTGGTAACATCCTGCCTGATTCCGATTCTCGTACTTGTCTTTATGCTCTGGTTCATAAAGATGCTGTTCGGAATCCAGATCAATGTGCCAAAAGATATGCCAAAACGGATCGCGTCAAAAGTCCCGGGACAGAAAAAAGTGGCTGCAAAACTGCAGGATAAAGCCGGTGTTCCAGAAGAGACAGACGGAAGGACGGATGTATAGTTATGAGGGAAGAGAAAAATTCGTTAATTACAGCAGAATATTATCCTAGAATAAGACGAGATGACATTATAAAAGACTGTAAGTATACATTGTCTTTAAGGAATTCGGAATCATATGGGACTGGATTTGCAATAGCAGCGGCATCAATTATAAAGGAAGTAACCGGGCCCCAAAACCAAGAAGGATTATATAGATGTGTATTCCCGGAAGGGGTTTCAGGAAATCTGGCAGCATTTAAAGACGGATCTGGCTTTTTGGGGACGATCATGGATGATCATGGTATTACAGGACAGGCAAGATGGATACCTGCAGAAGGACAATCCATTCAGTTCGCAATGGATCCAGTGACGATAGCGGTTGCGGTAGCAATAGCCGGGATTAATAAAAAATTAGATTCGATTCAGAAAGTACAAGAAGAAATTCTTCAGTTTCTACATCAGGACAAAGAATCTGAATTAGAAGGAGCGGTAAACTCCTTGTCCGATATTTTAGAGCAATACAAGTATAATAGTGCAAATGAATTATGGAAAGGCAGTCAATTGACGGTTGTTTCTGCAATTAAGGGAAAAGCAGAACATAATATCATTTTTTACAGAAAAGAGATTACCAAAGTATTGGAAAATCAGAAGCAGTTCTCTGGTGACCGGCAGATTGATAAGATTCAAAAAAAGCTAAATCACAATTTTAAATATTATCAGTTGGGGACTTATCTTTATGCATATGCGTCATTTCTGGAAGTCATGCTTGGAGGAAATTTTGAAAAAGAATTTCTCGAACATACGGAACAGAAGATGAAAGAGTATTCCTTACAGTACAGGTTTGATTACTCGGAGTGTTATGAACGGCTTGAAAGTGTTTCCAGATCATCTATACAAACAAAAATATTCGGAGGGATTGGAACAGCAGGTAGGACTGCCGGAGAAATGATATCTAAAATTCCCGTACTAAGCAAAGGACCTGTAGACGAGGCTTTGGTTGCGGCAGGAAGAAATTTGAAAAAAATCAGCGACAGTCATACAGATAAAGTAATGCAGGAATTTCGGAATAATCGGGAAGTTGGAATACAGCTGTTTATAGAAAGTCTGGATCGCATTAATACTCTGAGCAATCAGTCAGTAGAAATACTCTTCGATCAAAACGAATTGTTTATCTGTCAAAAATAGAATAAGGAAAAGCAAACGGACGTGTTGAGTGAAATCAATACGTCCATTTTTTTGGAAAAAGTTGCCTCACCGTAGTCAGTATGGTGGTTTGGTCCTAATCGCCACCTTGCGGAAAATGCATTCGCGAAAAAAACACGGCCTGTTTTGAGGAAGTGTTTTGCTGTCGATTTGCCATGTGAAAAGAAATGTTGACGGCACGCAACGTGCAATTTTAAGCTATAAAGGAGAGGTGGAACGATGAAAGAAATGACATTGAGGGAAGTGTGTGAAAGTGCAAATGTCTCAAGACGCGCTGTTCAGGGATACGAGAAAGCAGGACTGGTTTCCGCGTCAGGCAAGAATACATACGGATATCTTTTATATGATACAGATTCACAGGAACGGATCAAACGCATTAAACTGTATCAGGATTTGGGACTGAAAATAAAGGAGATCAAGGAAATCATTGATGCCCCGAATCCGGTACTGAAAAAGATTTTGGAAGAACGGATCGTAAAAATGGAGGAAGAAAAAGAGCGGATTGATGATCTGGTCGATAAAGTAAAACAATTGATTGCAACACTTTCGTAAACAAAACAGTTTTGACAGCAGATCCACTTCCCGTGGTGTTGAAATCTGAAATGATAAAGAGGGAAAAGGGAAAATTTAATGTGTTATCTGACGGCGGGTACAAGGATAATCGTGGAAATCCGGATTACGAAACCGTAGAATTTGATGACGATTCACAAATACCTTTAGGAGGTTTGGAATATGAAGGAGAAAGTAAAGATATTTACCATTTTTGCTATTATACTTAGCATGACAGGATGCCTTGCCGGATGTGGCAGCGGCGAAACAGCCAATAATCCCGGCAGCAGAGCCATAAAGAAGAAGATTAATATAAAGGATATTGCCTGGAATGTTGATGAAGGTATCGTTGGAGGTGAGCGCTATGTCCTTCTTAGCTACACGAACGATACGCAATGTACAATAACGAACTTTGAAATTATATTTAATGAAAAGGATGGTATCACCGAAGAAGAAAAATCAGACTTCTATTCAGATATTCAAAAGAAGTTTGAACTAAGCGATGAAGATATGGATGATCTCAAAAGCAGATCGATTTCAATGCACGCAGAAACAGACAGGGTTGTGAAACCAGGCGAATCCATTTCAAATGTAAATTGTTATTATTACGGCGGTTCTTTTTATCTGAAAGATATAAACCACTATAACTTGGTTGAGCCTGATATTGCTACCATTAAGTACTTGGAGGAGGATAAAATTTTTACGGTATATTATGATTACGGTTCAAAGAAATATTCTACCGAAGAAAAAACAGAGATAGCATATCAATGGTCACAAACAGATCTTGGCAGCAAAATTCCGAAACCGGATGTGAAAGTGGTAAAAAGCAGCATAGATGATGAAACGAGCTTTATGTTTGATGCATACGGCTTGACGTTAGAGCAATTTAATGCGTATGTCGACGAATGTAAAGAACTTGGATATACAGATGAGTCGAATAACTATGAAGGATCCTATACTGCTGATAATGCAGAAGGTTATAATGTCCATTTATATTACGATGAAAGGGATCATTCGATGAGTGTCACTATCAGTGCACCCAAAACAGAAAGCGAATAGTCTAAAATAAGTGAATCTATGAAATCGGGGCGGTGATGCGAAGTTATCATCGCCCTGATTAATTAAGTTATTTTATAAATATTATCTTGTTATAATTCTTAGCGGGGAGAGACAGATGATAAATTCTGGAAGCAAATTTTTAGAGAAATATTCAATGAAGGTTTGAAGATGGTTGATGCAAAACATGATATAATGAGTAAAACTGGTATTTGTGTCAAAAATATTCAATGAAATGGGGCGATAAAGGGAAATTAGGAGAGACGGCTATTTAGAGGCTCTAATTAACCGAATGCATAATCATCTGATTGAACTTGTGACAGGAATCAGAAGATCGGGGAAATCTTAGAAGTGTTATATTTTGCCGTATGAGGTTCGCCTTTTAAGTAAATTCGATATAATAAAATGTGAAATCACAAGTAGTTTCCGGAAGAGAAATCTCAGGTGATCATATTATTCGATATGCAAACAAAGAAACACAAAATAAATACATTATGTATTTATTTCGCACATAATCTGTGCTATATTAAACTCGAACAGGAGGAATCTGAGATGAAAGATATATATTTGACCCGTTATTCTGTTAAGGGAATTAAAACACTGGATCAGCTGATTTCATTGTCGTTTTACAAAAAAACGATTTCAAAGAATCCGAATACACAGGAATATAATATTAAGGGAATATATGGTATGAACGGTTCCGGCAAGTCCGGTATTATAACTTCTGTTGAGATATTAAGAAATCTGCTCATTGATCCTGGATATCTGAATAACCCAATTGCACAGAAAAATTTGGATGCAATTATTAATAAGGGAACAGAAGAGCTGTTTATAGAGGCTGAATATATGGTAAATTTGAAAGAGAGCCCCCTGCTTTTCCGATATAGCGTGACACTTACAAGAGATACCTCTGGAAAATATGCAGTCACTCACGAATGTTTATTCGGCAAAAAAGCAACTTCAAGAAATGATTCTATGGATATTGTTTATGAAGTGTCCGGCGGTGAAATTGTGTTTATTTCCGGAATAAATGAGCATAGTAAATTTTCAGCTGATATTCAGAGCAAAACTATGAATTTGCTGGAAACGGCTACTATGTGCGCTTTGTTTTATGAGAAATTTTTACTTTCGGCGATAAAAAATCAAGAGCACCATCAGGGCAATCTTTGGATTGGATTATGCCTGTTGTATTTCTTTGGCAAGGAATTACATGTATATTTAGATCAGTCTGATGATCATAGGAATTATGTTGCTCAGATTTCTTTGGAACATTATGATGACAGTGAAAAATATAAAAATGAAATCGATACAGTGTTGAGCCGTTTCCTTAAAATGAATAATGATTATCTCAATGTGCTTTCGGCTTCGGGCAACATCGTATCCAAACAAATGTATATTAATTTTGAAAAAGATGTCCATAAATTGTATGATTTTCTGCATATATTCAAATCAGACCTGCAGGGAATCGAGATTGACAAAAAGGAAAATCACAATCTCTGGGTTTGTGATTTAATTATGGAGTATTCGTCGTACAGGATTCATGCAGAATACGAAAGCACCGGTATAAAAAAACTGATTCGATTATTTGCTTATATAAAAGAAATGGTGGAAGGAGGAATCGTTTTTATTGACGAATTTGATTCCAACCTTCATGATGTTTATTTATGTGCGCTTCTGGAATATCTGATGGAATACGGGGAAGGGCAGCTATGTTTTACGACTCACAATGTAGGTCCGATGGATATTCTGAAACAGCGGAAAAAATCGATAGACTTTTTGTCTGAGAACCACCAGATTTATTCATGGAAAACAAATGGAAATTATTCGCCATCCAGGCTATATCGAAATGGAATGATCGAAGGTTCTCCATTTAATGTAGATTCCATTGACTTTATAGGTGTATTTGGTTCAGGTGGGGAGGACGAATAATGGGGCTTCAGCTGATTTTTGTTGTTGAAACAAACAAGAAATGTAATTCGGACTGGATATATATTAAGGACACGGTAGAACATTTTTATGAATAGATCGTACACAGGTGAAGTTTAGTCCTGTGTATATGGATGGGAAAGGAAAGTATAAAAGTCCGAAAAATCCAGAGTATGAGTTCATGGTTCAATGGTCGGAAAATACAAGAGCAGATCAACGGACAATTGAGGAGATTAATCGGTAGCTGAACCGGTATTATGGTTACATAGGTTTTAGATAACAGGATAAAAGAGGAGAATGAACAATGATTGCACCGAGAAAAATACGTTTTGAAGCAGGAAAAAGAAGAAATGAAAACTTTGCATTTCGTACTTATTTGAAATGCAATGCGGAGGAAGACAAATTGGATGAGCAATTTCAAAAATTGCATCAGGAGTTATTCAGAAATTATGACTGTAGCAGGTGCAGAAATTGCTGTAAGATGTATCGTGGCAGTATACCGAAAGAAGACCTGGAGCAGGACGCAGGAGTACTTGGGCTTACAAAGGAAGAACTCATAGAAAAATATCTGGAGAAAAGTGAAACGGAAGATGGATATGAAACAAAACATGTACCTTGTGATTTTCTGGATCAGAATGGGGACTGCAGATTAGGGAGTTGTAA
The DNA here is from genome assembly GCF_002160935.1 of Drancourtella sp. An12. Classification (NCBI taxonomy): domain Bacteria; kingdom Bacillati; phylum Bacillota; class Clostridia; order Eubacteriales; family Oscillospiraceae; genus Drancourtella; species Drancourtella sp. An12. The sequence continues at coordinate 414,305 of NZ_NFLO01000001.1, forward strand.
ACCGCAGAGTTGTAAAACTTTTCCCTATACAGATCAGCCGGAACGGCTTTACAGTTTGCTCAGCGTGTTAGACGTGATTGAAGTTTGCCCGGTGGCATTTGAGATTTTTGAAAGGTTGAAAAAAGAATATGGGTGGAAGTATCAGAGGTAGAAGTTTGCAGGAAAAGGGAAGAGTGGAATAGTATATGAGACTGTTTATAGCGATTCAATTATCAGAGGACATGAAAAGGGCTCTGACAGCCTGCATGAATGATTTGAAAAAACAGGGAGTGACCGGCAATTATGTACCGGCGCAGAACCTGCATCTGACATTGGCATTTATTGGAGAATATGATAAGCCGGAGCGGATAAAGGATGCTATAAACAGTATTCCGCTGCCCCGGCTTCGTCTGAAACTTTCCGAGAAAGGAAAGTTTGGAGATCTTCTGTGGGCGGGAATTCAGGAAAACCAGAAATTGAATACATATGTGAAGGACCTGCGGGCAGCCTTGAAAGAAGCAGGAATTCCTTATGCGCACGGCAAGTTTATCCCGCACATCACTCTGATCCGAAAGTCCGCATCGAAGAAGCCATATCAGGTGAATTTGCGAAAAGCGGAGATGAGCGTAGAGAGGGTATCGCTTATGAAGTCGGAAAGAAAGAATGGGAAGATGGTTTACCAGGAGATATAGGAGCGGTTTTGATCATAATACAAGAATGAAGTAGATGGCAAAAGAGTTTGTGGGTTGAGTTAATGCTGGCAAGTCCTTATGAATGATTACCTAAAAAATAGTATATGAATATTATATTGCCTTGCAGAAATGATAAAATAATGATAAGATTAAGATAATAAAAGATGGAAATTGCGATAAGAAAGGAGAGGTTACTATGATACAGATCAGACCTGTTTCGGATTTGCGAAATAAATTTCCTGAGATTGAAATGCTCGTCAATGAGGGGCAGCCGGTATATTTGACAAAAAATGGATATGGGGCAATGGTTGTGCTTAGTTTGGAGGAATATGCAAGTCTTGTAGACAATGTGGAGATGAAACTGGATGAGGCGGACAAAATGGCAGAAACTAAGGAAGAAAGACTAAGCCATGAGGATGTGTTCAGAAACGTTAGAGGTGCAATCCATGGCAAATAAAAAATACAGACTCCAATATCTTCCTTTATTTGAGCAGGATTTGGTGCAGACGGTGAGTTACATTACAAATGTGCTAAAAAATCCCGATGCAGCGGAAAAACTTGCGAATGATGTAGAAGCGGCAATATTGGAACGTTTGGATCATCCATTGATGTTTGAACCTTATCCCTCTGCAAAAAAGAGAAAATATCCATATTATCGGATTTATGTGCGGAATTATGTGATTTATTATGTGGTTATTGGAGATGTAATGGAAGTTCGGAGATTCCTTTATGGAGCCAGAGATACGGACAGATATTTGTAGAAATAACGAGGAAGTCTCTTTTATCCGAATGTATGAATGATGACGATTTTCTCTGCATACATTGTAAAAATAGTGAGTGTAGAGGAAATCTATGAAGGAATATATCGAGGAGAGGGCGGTAGAGATCGCACATTACATCATTGATCATAATGCAACAGTGAGGCAGACGGCAAAAGAGTTCGGAGTGAGTAAAAGTACCATACATAAAGATGTCACCGAGCGTCTGCGGCAGATCAATCCCCAGCTTGCCGGTGAAGCGAGAAAGGTACTGGATTTAAACAAATCTGAGCGCCATATCCGGGGAGGCATGGCAACGCGCGAAAAATATAAAGGAAAGCATATGTATTAAAAGAGAGCTGATGTTTTTGGCTAAATAGGGTCAAAGGCATTGGCTCTTTTATTTTTGCAAATAGACTTGTGGTGATGGACAAGAAGCCGGATGATAAGAGATGGAAGTTTTAGCGAGGTGAGAAAAAGTTACAATAAAGATAAAAGAATGGAATAGAAATGGTTTCGTAATTATCAATTTTATAATTTATAAGTAAATATATGAGAAAATTTCTCATATATTGTTTGCAAAAATGCAAAATGGAATATAATAGATGGTGAAAAGAAATATGAAATGGAGGAGGTAACTGTTATGCTATGCCAATTTACAGTCAAAAATTACAAGAGTATTCGAGATGAAGTAACATTCGACATGCAGGCTGCGGCTATTTCTGAACATGAAGATAGAATAATAAGAGATAAAGATGGAGAAATATTTTTGCCTGTTTTTGCAATATATGGCCCAAATGGCGGAGGAAAATCCAATGTATTGGAAGCGCTGCATACATTAGCAGTAAAAGTGCTTCGTCCTTTATATGCAACTGGAGACAATGAAGAACGTATTTTTCTTCAGAAAAAAATGATAATAGAACCATTTGCCTTTTCAGAGGAAACTAAAAGCGAGCCCACGGAATTTGAAATCTTTTTTCGCACAGAATTAGCAGAATATAGATATATACTGCATGTGAAAAGAGAGGTGGTTGTCTATGAAAGACTTGATCGGGTAAAAATGGATACAGGTAGACGGTCCGCTCTTTTTGAACGTGGCGAAGAAATTATGTTAAAAGGTGCGTTTGCGAAGTTAAAGATCAGTGATGAGCTGTCTGAAACACTTCCATTATTATCTTATCTTGGAATTACTTATAAAAAGAATGAGGTAGTAAAAGACGTTTTGGAATGGTTTGAATATGGAATCGATTTCTTGAACTATGGGAATCCAATGGAAGAACTTCGTATGGCAGTATCCAGTTCGGAAGCTGTAAAACACTTGATGTTGCAGATGATCCAGGAGATGGATTTAGATATTGTAGATTTTCGTGTAGTCAAGGATGAAAATGATAGAATTGATGTATATACAAAACATATGGTAGGAGACCGTGAAACGGAATTAAATTTGCTGGAAGAGTCCAGTGGAACAAAGAAATTATTCGGTTTGATGCCTTTTATTGCAGATAGTTTATTGTCAGGAACTACCTTGGTAATTGACGAATTAGATGCCAAGATACATCCGGTATTGTTACGCTATATTATTATGATGTTCAGTAATATGAGCATTAATAAAAAGAAGGCACAATTAATCTTTACCTCTCATGATTTATCCACAATGAATAGTGAGGTATTTCGCCGGGATGAAATATGGTTTGTGGCAAAAGGAAATTCTCAGAATTCCCAATTGTACTCCTTGGTAGAGTTTAAAAATGAAAAAGGTGAATCTGTCCGTAAAGACGCAAAATTTGATAAGCAGTATCTGGAAGGTAAATATGGTGCAGATCCGTATCTTAAGCGAATCATAGATTGGGGGAAGGTTAATGCCTAAAAAAGCCAGAACGGAATCTTGGAGAAAAAAGCGTCGCCAGGAGCACTTGGAAATGAAAATTTGTAAAAATACGAAAGGAGAAATGCAAGGTGTATGATATCTCTATTATAGGTGCTGCGATTATTGATATTCTTGCTGCACCGGTAAGTGAAACAGTATTTTCCACCGGCTCTTGTCCGATGGACACGATTCAGATGTCTTTTGGAGGGGATGCGCTGAATGAGGCGGTGATCCTCAGCAGACTGGGAAAAAAGGTACAGCTGATCACAAAGGTTGGTGAAGACGAAGCCGGAAAGCGGGTACTGAATTTTATGGAAGAGAACCGGCTTTCTGTGGAGAGTGTGAAAATACAGAAAGACCTGGCAACGGGTATCAATATCGTTCTGATCAACGAAAAAGGGGAACGGCATTTCCTGACGAATCCGCATGGAAGCTTAAGAAAGCTGGCATTTGAAGATATCAACGGCTGTCTCGATGATGCGGCTCCGATTGTAAGTTTTGCGGGGATGTTCGTTTCTCCGCTGCTGAACATCGCAAAAATGAAACAGTTATTTGCCAGAATCAAGGGGAAAGATCGATTTTTGGCGGTGGACATGACAAAGGCGAAAAACGGAGAAACGCTGGAGGATATTGAAGAACTTCTTCCTTATATAGACTGTATCTTTCCGAATGAAGAAGAAATCGCTTTATTGACGGGCGAGCGGGATCCTTTTAAAAACGCAAAGCGTCTGGTATCATGCGGAGTAAAGACAGCGGTTGTCAAATGCGGGGCCGACGGATGTGTTGTAGCGGACAGGCAGGGCGTCCGGGCAATCCCGGCGGTTCCTGTGAAGGTATGTCTGGATACGACCGGAGCGGGCGATTCGTTTGCGGCAGGCTTCCTTTGGGGAATTGCGAACGGATGGCAGATTGACGAGTGTGCGAGGTTTGCCTGCGCGGCCGCTTCCTGTACCGTGGAAGCCTACGGGGCAGCAGGAGGAATTCATTCGCTGGAAGATGTGAGGAGAAGAATGAGATAGAAAGTAACGCTCCGCGAGATGCGCACTCGCGCAAAGCAGAAATTTGTCGCTAAAGCGACCGCGCTCGGCGCGAGAGTTCCGCAAACGGAACTCTTTGTTATTTACCGGAACACCCACAGATCTTTGATCTGTCCGCTGATCTGATCGTAATCCCACAGCTTTTTGGAATTTTTCTGGCTGTTTGGATCATTGACCTTGATCTGTCCGTTTTGATACCCGGTCAGAACGATGAAATGTCCGGTCGTTGTGAAGTCTCCAGGGCCTACGACAGCGACAATCGGATTTCCTACTTCCAGGTTATCGATGATCCGTTGCTCATCCAGCGGGATCTCTGTGACATCAAATCCAAGGGATGCTCCGCCCTCGGAGAAGAGGGTCCAGTAGGAGCCGCTTCCGTCGGAGGCATAGCCGTGGGAGGAGGCAAAATCCGCCATCCAGGCAGGATTCATATTCGTATTTCCGGTGAGGTAAATGGCCACCATGGAAAGACAGGTTGGGCCGCAGCCGCTTAAACCGAAGAGATCTCCGGCGTACTGCTTATAACCCCAGCGCTGATCCCACTGCATGAGAAGCGGGACGGAAGACGTATTCAACGTGCTCAGATCGATGGCAGGTGTTTCATCCTTTTTCGCCGGATATTCAAAGACAAAGTCTTTGGTTTCTTTATTCCGGTCATACAGATCGATCAGTGACTGCGGATAGTCGCTGATGTCGTAGCCGTTGGCAGAAGCATACCGGCTGATTTCTTCCTCGGCGGAGCCGCCAAGGAGGGAAAGGATCCCGGACACCAGTCCGGAGTCTGCGCCGGCAGAACGGTTCAGTATATAGGAGGCGCAGGCACAAAGAGCCAGAATCATGCAGAGCATAGGAAGGACAAAGTGCAGCAGGTGCCTCCGGTGTTTCCTGCGATAACGGATTGGTTTTCTTGTTCTTGTATTCATGAGAGATCATTCCTTTCTGGTAAAGTACCCAAAGTTCACATGGAAAAAGCGTGTCGGAAAATCGGAAGCGGTTTCCCTGGCACGCTTTTACTATATCAGAATGGTCGATTTGATTTTCTCGGATTCATAGACGGAAATCTGTATTTTATCCCACGAAATTCTAACGATTTCCTGACGAATATGGAAGGTCGACCCGGAAGATCACACGGTTGTCGTGACTTTCGGCAAAAATCTGGCCGCCGTGCAGTTCTACAATCTCTTTTGCAATGGCAAGACCGAGGCCTGCTCCGCCGCTTCCGGAGCCTCTGGAAGAGTCCAGACGGAAGAACTGTTCAAAAATCCGCTCCAGTTTTTCCGGCGGAATGGTGCGGCCCTCGTTTTCTACGGTGAAAGTCAGAACGCCCATGTCGACGGAAAGCCGGACATCAATGACCGTGTCCGAAAAACTGTAGTTGACCGCATTTCGCAGCAGATTGTCAAAGACACGCTGCAGTTTGTCAGGATCACAGAGGAACTCCAGATTCTGTGGAGCGTGGAAAGAATATTCCAGGTTCTTTTCGGCAAACATCGGGGCAAACTCATAAAGGGTCTGCTCCAGCATCCGTGTCAGATTGATCCGGCTCAGATCCAGCGTCAGATGGGTCAGATTAAACCGGGTAATGTCGAAGAACTCATTGATCAGGTCCTCCAGCCGCTCCGCCTTTTCAAGAGCAACGCCCAGATATTTCTCCTGAAGTGCAGGGGAAATTTCCCTTTCATCATGAAGAAGCGTCAGATATCCGATCACGGAGGTGAGCGGCGTCTTCAGGTCATGAGCCAAATAGACGACCAGGTCGTTTTTTCGCTGTTCAGCCTCGTTGGCGGCCTTCCTGCTTTCGATGATATCAAGCCGTACCTCATTCATATGAAGGGCGGCTTCCCGCAGGTCATCGGACATAACGACAGGTTCCTCCTGATTTTTCCAGAGGCTGTCGGAGGCTGTCAGAAGCTCATCCAGATAGGCACAGGATTTAGAGAGATAACGGTATCCGAAAATAAGAGCGCCGATGAGCAGATATAAAATCATAAAGAGTTCGTGGAAACGCTCCAATGTGGATATCACGATATAAAAAGTCTCATACCCGTACCATATTCTCGTGTGATAATACCAGTATATAAGAAGGAACAGAAACCCGCCGATTCCTGCATAGAGCAGGCAGGAAAAAATAAAGCGGTATAAAAGTCTGCGGCGGAGCTGTTCGGAAAGTTGATTCGTTGTCTGTTTATTCAATTTGATACCCCACTCCCCATACAGTTTTAATGTATTTCGGCTTCCGGCCGGAGTCTTTCATCTTCTCACGGAGCCGGCCGATGTGAGCCATGACCGTATTGTTATTATCAAGAAATTTTTCTCCCCAGACCTGCTCGAAGAGTTCCTCAGAGGAAACGACACGACCTTTGTTTTCGCACAGATACCATAGGATGGAAAATTCGATCGGTGTCAGAGACAGCGGGCTGCCGTTTAAGGAACATTTGTGAGAATCCTTATCAATGCTTAATCCCCGGATGTCGATACAGGAATCGGCGGCTGCATCCAAGGAAGAATCCGCCGGCGCGGCTTTTGGATTGTAGCGCTCAAAGCGGCGGAGCTGGGTCTTGACCCTTGCCACCAGTTCCAGAGGATTGAACGGTTTTGTAATATAATCATCGGCTCCAATGGTGAGACCGAGAATCTTGTCAGTATCCTCTGTTCTTGCGGTCAGCATGATGACAGGATAAAAATGCTCCTTCCGGATCTCCTGACAGAGTTTGTAGCCGTCAATGTCGGGAAGCATGACATCCAGAATCGCAAGAGACAGTTCTTCTTTCCGGATACAGTCAAGCGCATCTTTTCCATTGTAACATTTCAGGACTTCCATCCCCTCATTGGAAAGATAGACTTCCACCAGATCGGCAATGGCCTGTTCGTCGTCCACAATCAGTATTTTCCTTTTCATAACATTCCATCTCCTGTTTTTTATACTGATAAAATCCTTGCACAGAAATAGAAAACTGTCAAGAAGAGAGAGAAAAAGAGGTGAGGAATATAGAAAAAGTAGACAAAAACCATGGTACGAAATTGTGAAAAGTTACGTAAATGAACAAAAAGGGACTCGAGTCCTTTTTTATATGTTAAATTCCGGTTAAGATGCAAGTAAAGACGAACGAAATGAGGACAAGCCGGTATTTTTTTTGTGTAAAAATGAGAACGGATGTCCATATTACAGGTAAGGGAAAGCGAGGTATGATTATGAATTATTCAGAAAACCCGAATAAACAATATCACATTCAGGTAGGAAAAGGAGATGTCGGACGTTATGTGATTCTTCCGGGGGATCCAAAACGGTGTGCAAAGATCGCAAAATATTTTGATGCTCCGGTTTTGATGGCAGACAACAGAGAATATGTGACTTATACCGGATATCTGGACGGTGTGAAGGTAAGCGTGACCTCTACAGGAATCGGCGGTCCGTCCGCATCGATCGCCATGGAAGAGCTGGTTATGTCCGGGGCGGATACCTTTATCCGGATCGGAACATGCGGAGGAATGCAGCTGGATGTAAAGAGCGGGGACGTGGTAATCGCAAACGGGGCGATCCGTATGGAAGGGACGACACGGGAATACGCACCGATCGAGTTTCCGGCTGTGGCGGACATCCATCTTACCAACGCACTGATGGAATCAGCAAGGGAAATGGGAGCGCCGTACCATGTCGGCATCGTTCAGTGTAAAGATTCCTTCTATGGACAACACTCTCCGGAGCGGATGCCGGTCAGCTATGAGCTTCTGAATAAATGGGAAGCATGGAAGCGGCTTGGTTGCCTGGCTTCCGAGATGGAATCGGCGGCCCTCTTTGTTGTAGCAAGCCACTTAAGAGTGCGGGCAGGATCCTGCTTCCTCGTTGTGGCAAACCAGGAACGGGAAAAGGAAGGACTGGAAAATCCGGTAGTCCATGATACCGATATGGCAGTCCGGGTAGCAGTGGGAGCAATCCGGAAACTGATTGAAGCGGACAAAAAGGCAGGAAAATAAAGGAGGGTGCACAGATGAGTGAAACACAGATTAAGGAACTGATTGAAACAGCCATTGCTCAACTTGCCTTCTCCTACACACCGTATTCCCATTTCAAAGTCGGGGCGGCTCTGCTTGCAAAAAACGGACAGATCTACACAGGATGCAATATAGAGAATGCTGCGTACACGCCGACGAACTGTGCCGAGCGGACAGCCGTTTTCAAGGCAGTCAGCGAAGGGATCCGGGAATTTGAAGCAATCTGTATTGTAGGCGGACCGGACGGAGAACTTTTGGATTATACACCACCTTGCGGAGTGTGCAGGCAGGTCATGATGGAATTCTGTCATCCGGACGAATTTCAGATTATCCTGGCAAAGGGAAAAGATGATTATCGGATTTATAAACTGAAAGATCTGATGCCTCAGGGATTTGGACTGGGCAATCTGGAAGAAAGGTAGGAGGAATATGAAACAGGCAAAACGGGTATTTGTAATTGTGATCGATTCTCTGGGAATCGGCGTCATGCCGGACGGGGAAAAGTTTGGAGATGTAGGAGTCAACACGCTCGGACACATTTCCGAATCAGTGGAGACCTTCCGGATTCCGGCGCTGCAAAAGCTTGGAATCGCAAATCTGACACAGCTTCGCCAGGTGCCGGCAGTAGAAAATCCACTTGGATACCAGGCGGCACTCCGGGAAAGAAGTAACGGAAAGGATACGATGACCGGACACTGGGAGATCATGGGAGTGGAGACGAAAAAGCCGTTCAAGACATTTACAGAACACGGATTTCCGAAGGAACTGATCGACGAACTGGAAAAACGGACCGGACACAAAGTGATTGGAAACAAGAGTGCCAGTGGAACGGAGATTATAGAGGAACTTGGAGAAGAAGAAATCGCAACCGGACATATGATTGTGTATACTTCAGCGGACTCGGTGCTTCAGATCTGTGGAAATGAAGAGACCTTTGATTTACAGGAACTGTACCGTTGCTGCGAAATTGCAAGAGAACTGACGATGAAAGAAGAGTGGAGAGTCGGAAGAGTCATTGCAAGACCGTATGTCGGAAAGAAACGGGGCGAGTTTGAACGGACGAGCAACCGTCATGACTATGCGTTGAAGCCTCCGGTAAAGACGGCGCTGAATGTACTTCAGGACAATGGTTTCGATGTGGTTTCCGTTGGAAAGATCAAGGACATTTTCGACGGAGAAGGCATTACGGAAGCATACAAATCCAAATCCTCCGTACACGGAATGGAGCAGACCATCGAGCTTGCAGACAAAGATTTCCGCGGACTCTGCTTTGTCAATCTGGTAGATTTCGACGCAAAGTGGGGACACAGAAGAGACCCGGAAGGGTATGCGAAAGAGCTGGAGATGTTTGATGAAAAATTAGCGGTTTTGCTGGAAAAGCTAAGAGAGGACGATCTTTTAATCATCACGGCGGACCATGGAAATGACCCGACTTACACAGGAACCGACCACACTCGGGAGAAAGTACCGTTCCTTGCGTATTCCAGATCCATGGAAGGAAACGGAATGCTGCCGGAACAGGATACCTTTGCGGTGATCGGCGCGACGATCCTGGACAATTTCGGGCTGTCCATGCCGGAGGAGACAATCGGAACTTCCCTGCTTTCCTGTTTAAAATAAACACCATTCTACAAAAAAAGGAGGAAAAGAAGACATGAAAAGAATGAAAAAGCTTGCCGCGTTGTTTCTGGTAATCTGCATGGCGGTTTCCGTGATCGGATGCGGACCTTCCAAGTCCAGCCAGGGTACCGGGAATTCTGATTACCGTGTGGCCATGATCACGGACAGCGGCGACATAACAGACCAGTCTTTTAACCAGACAACTTACGAAGCATGTCTTGAGTACTGTACGGATAACAACATTGACTTTACCTACAAAAAGCCGGACGGAGATACGGATTATGCCCGGATTGCCATGATTGATGTGGCGGTAGCGGAAGGCTACAACATCATCGTCATGCCGGGATACATTTTTGCTCCGGCGCTGGTAGAAGTTACTTACAAATATCCTGATGTCAAATTTATTGCGCTGGATATGACGGCAGGAGATATCATTGCGGCAGCAGTCGGAAGCAAATACTATGACAATCCGGACGCATATGAAGCAGCCGATTATTACAACACTGAAAACACATACTGCGCGGTGTATCAGGAAGAAATCCCTGGATATATGGCAGGGTACGCGGCTGTGAAGCTTGGTTACCGGAAACTCGGTTTCCTCGGCGGTCAGGCGGTACCGGCAGTTATGAGATACGGATTCGGTTATGTACAGGGAATCAATGATGCGGCAAAAGAACTTGGAATTACCGATCAGATTGAAGTTGAGTATGCGTACGGCGGACAGTTCTATGGTTCCACAGAGGTAACAGCGGCGATGGATACCTGGTACAGCCAGGGAACGGAGATCGTCTTTGCATGCGGCGGCGGTATCTTTACCTCTGCGGCAGAAGCTGCTTCAAAAGTGGGCGGAAAGATGATCGGCGTGGACAGCGACCAGTCCCCGATTATTGATGCGTACGGAGAAGGAATGACGGTAACATCCGCAATGAAAGGGCTGGGAGCAACCGTAAAGGCGATGCTGGATTCCATCATTGTGACAAATACCTGGGAAGAACATGTCGGAAAGATCGAAAATCTTGGACTTGTGTCAGGAACGGATATGGATGTCAATTACGTAGGGCTTCCGGAAGATACGACACAGTGGAACGAAAACTTTACCGTGGACGATTACCATGAACTGGTACGGAAAATCTATGACGGGGAAATTACTATTGATAATTCCACCGAAAAGATGCCGGAAGTATCTGTCAAGGTAAACGAAAGACAAGGATCGATCATGTAAAAGATACCGGAAGGAGGAAGCAAAAATGGGAGAATATGCAGTGGAAATGCTTCACATCACCAAGAGATTTCCTGGGATTGTGGCAAACGATGACATTACGCTTCAGTTGAAAAAAGGCGAGATCCACGCGCTCCTCGGGGAAAACGGAGCGGGGAAATCCACGTTGATGAGCGTGTTATTCGGACTGTATCAGGCGGAAGAAGGAGAAATCCGCAAAGACGGGAAAAAAGTAGAAATCAAAAATCCGAACGACGCCAACGCACTTGGAATCGGAATGGTGCACCAGCACTTCAAACTGGTGGAATGTTTTTCTGTGCTGGATAATATCATTCTCGGCGCAGAGCCGGTACAGGGCGGATTTCTGAAAAAGGATGACGCAAGGAAAAAGGTAATGGAACTGTCAAACCGGTATCATCTGCAGATTGATCCGGACGCCAAAGTGGAGAATATCACGGTCGGAATGCAGCAGAGAACGGAAATTTTAAAAATGCTGTACCGGGACAATGAGATTCTGATTTTTGATGAACCGACGGCAGTGCTGACCGTGCAGGAGATCGAGGAACTGATGCAGATCATGAAGGGACTTGCAAAGGAAGGAAAGAGTATCCTTTTCATTTCCCACAAGCTCAACGAGATCATGGAAGTTTCTGACCGCTGTACGGTTTTAAGAAAAGGAAAATACGTCGGAACTGTCGAAACAAAAGACACGACGCCGGAGAAGCTTTCCGCCATGATGGTAGGAAGAAATGTCTCCTTTAAAGTAGAGAAAAAACCGGCCGAGCCTGGCGACGTGGTGCTGGATGTGAAGGACATGACCGTTGCCGGACAGAATAAAAAGGATGCGGTGCAGGATGTCAGCTTCCAGGTACGTAAAGGCGAGATCGTCTGCATTACCGGAATCGACGGAAACGGCCAGACAGAACTTGTTTACGGACTTTCCGGTCTGGAGCCGTTAAAGAGCGGAAGCATCCATATGAACGGAAAAGATATTACAAAAGCATCTGTCAGGGAACGCTCCACTTCCGGAATGAGTCACATTCCGGAAGACCGGCATAAGCACGGACTGGTTCTGGATTATTCTCTGGAGGACAATCTGGTGCTGCAGCGCTACTTTGAACCGCAGTTTACAAGCAAGGCCGGACTGATGAAGCGAAAAGAAATCCGGGAATACTCGGACCGCCTGATCGAAGAGTACGATATCCGTTCCGGACAGGGATCCTCTACTATCGTACGTTCCATGTCGGGAGGAAATCAGCAGAAGGCGATCATTGCAAGAGAGATCGACAAGAATCCGGATCTTCTGATTGCAGTGCAGCCGACACGGGGAGTCGACATCGGAGCAATTGAATCGATTCACAGGCAGCTGATCGAGCAGCGGGATGCCGGAAAGGCAGTCCTTCTGGTCAGCCTGGAACTGGATGAAGTCATGGATGTGCCGGACCGGATTCTCGTCATGTATGAAGGAAGACTTGTCGGGGAATTCAAACCGGATGAAGTGACGGTGGAAGAACTTGGTCTTTATATGACCGGCGCCAAGAAACAGGAGGTGTAGCATATGAATACAAAAAATGAAAAGAAACGGTTCCTGGAGATCGGCGGCGTACAGACGGTCATAGCGTCTCTGATCTGTATTATCCTTGGCCTTCTGGTAGGTTATATTGTGCTGCTGTGCATCAATCCGGCCGGAGCCTGGGATGCGATGACATCTATTTTAAAGAACTTCCTGTATTTCCCGAGACCGGAAGTTGCACTGGAATATTTCGGAAGCACCCTTGCCAAAACGGCGCCGCTTCTGATGTGTACCCTGTCCATCCTTTTTGCCTACAAGGTAGGGCTCTTTAACATTGGAGCTTCCGGACAGTACGCGGTAGGAGCAGGACTTGCCCTTTACCTGGCGCTTGCGTATCAGATGCCTTGGTATGTCTGCATGATCGCAGCCATGATCGGCGGAGGACTGCTCGGAGGAATCGCCGGAATCTTAAAGGCATACTTAAATGTAAACGAAGTTATCGCCGGAATCATGCTCAACTGGATCAGCCTTTACAGCGTCAACATGCTTCTGACGAACGTCAAGGAATCCAGTACGACCTATACGATGGCGCTTAAGACAAACAGCCCGGACGCCCTGATTCCGAGTCTTGGCCTGGACAAGCTGTTTTCTGACAACCGGTATGTGACGATTGCCATTCCGCTTGCAGTCATCATCGCCATTCTCGTATGGGTAGTCATGAGCAAGACAAAACTTGGATACGAATTAAAAGCAACCGGACTGAATAAAAATGCTGCAAAATATGCAGGTATGAAAGAAAAGAGAAACATGATCCTTACCATGGTGATCGCAGGATGCCTCGCAGGTCTTGGAGCTGCATTCCTTTACTTAAGCGGAATCGAGCAGTGGTCCTGTGCACAGACGGCAGTCCCGGCTATGGGATTCAACGGAATCGCGGCAGCCTTCCTCGGAGGCCTGAACCCGATCGGAAGTATTTTCTCAGCATTTTTCATCCAGCACATTACAAGCGGCGGATCCTATGTGGACAAGATGGTATACTGTGCGCAGATCTCCGATCTGATCTCGGCAATCATCATTTACTTCTGCGGTTTTGTATTATTCTTTAAATACTGCATGAACAGAAAAGCAAAGAAATAGGGAAGGAGGAAGAACATATGGCACTCTTATTACAATATACATTGATCTATGCATCAGTACTGATGCTTGTGGCCCTTGGCGGATGCTTTTCTGAACGAAGCGGTGTGATCAACCTGGGGCTGGAAGGGACCATGGTCATCGGTGCCCTCGGCGGCGCCCTGGTGATGAAGTATATGGGAGATCTTCCGGCAGCGCTGATGATTCTGGCGGTTGTCCTTGGAAGTGTGATCTTTGGTATGATCTACTCCCTTCTGCTTGCAGTATCGGCCATCAACTTTAAGGCGGACCAGACACTGGTCGGAACAGCCATGAACCTTCTTGGAACAGCGGCGGCCACTGTCATTGTGAAGGCAATCAACATGGGAGAAAATGTAAACAATGTTTCCTCTTCCATTCAGTATATCGATCAGAGGAAAGCATTCTCGGCATTTAAAATCGGAAACTTTGAAGTAAGCTGGTTTATGATCCTGGCTGTCATCCTTCTGATCGTTGCGCACGTGGTTCTCTATAAAACCCGGTTTGGACTGAGACTGCGGGCGTGCGGCGAGCATCCGCAGGCAGCGGATTCCGTCGGAATCAACGTATACAAAATGCGTTATGCGGGCGTCCTGATTTCCGGATTCTTCGGAGGTCTGGGAGGAATCGTCTACATCACAGCAGGTGTCAGCGAATGGAAATTTGAAAACGGTGTGGCAGGATTCGGATTCCTTGCCCTTGCGGTTATGATCTTCGGACAGTGGGAGCCGAAGCTGATCGGACTGGCAGCGCTTCTGTTCGGTCTGTTCCGTGCACTGTCCAACGTGTACTCCGGATTCGACATTCTGGAAGCACTCAATATCCCAAGCGCCGTTTACAACATGCTTCCATACATTATTTCCCTTGTGGTGCTGGCCCTGTTCTCAAGGAACTCCAGAGCACCAAAAGCGGAAGGAATCCCTTACGATAAGGGACAACGATAACAGACGGAAATTCAGAGCAAGGAGAGCACAACATGGAACGATTTGCGATCAGAGGACAGATCTGCTATAGTGAAAATCAAAAGACAATCCGCACCATCGAGCATGGTTACGTTGTGTGCGAAGACGGAAAAAGCATCGGAGTATTTGAAACGCTTCCGGAAAAATGGAGCGGGATTCCCTGCCACGATTACGGCGACCGGCTGATCATTCCGGGACTGATTGACCTGCATGTCCATGCACCCCAGTACCCTTTCCGGGGACTGGGGATGGACCAGGAACTGATCGACTGGCTGAATACCCATACCTTCCCGGAAGAGGAAAAGTATCAGGATCCGGAATACGCAAAAAAGGCGTATACCATCTTTCTGGATGATCTGCTTCACAGCGCGACAACGAGGGCCTGCGTTTTTGGCACCTGCCATCCGGACGCTACACTCTGGCTCATGGAACAGATGGAGGTGGCAGGACTTGCGGGCTATGTAGGAAAGGTCAATATGGACCGGAACAGCCCGGAAGGTCTGTGTGAGGAAAGCGCCAAAGCATCCGCGGAAGCGACAGAGAACTGGATTCTGGCCGCAAAGAATCTTTCCAATGTCAGACCAATCCTGACGCCAAGATTTATTCCAACCTGTTCCGATGAATTGATGGAACTGCTCTCCGGGCTTCAGAAACAATACGATCTGCCGATGCAGTCCCATCTCTCGGAAAATTTAAGCGAAATCGACTGGGTCAAAGAACTGCAGCCAAAGGCGTCCTGCTACGGGGATGCCTACCGGATCCACGGTCTGTTTGGCGGAGACTGCCCGACCATCATGGCACACTGCGTGTACAGTGGGGAAGAGGAAATCCGGATGATGAAAGAGCAGGGCGTCTTCATCGCCCACTGTCCGGAATCCAATGCAAACCTCTCCTCCGGAATCGCACCGGCGAGGAAATACATGGAACTGGGGATGCAGATGGGACTTGGCACCGATGTGGCGGCCGGCTCCTCGATCTCTTTGTTCCGGGCGATGGCCATGGCCATCCAGTGTTCGAAGCTTCGATGGAGACTCATCGATCAAAGTCTGGCGCATCTGACTGTGGAAGAAGTCTTTTACCTGGCGACCAAAGGCGGCGGTGCTTTCTTTGGAAAGGCTGGAAGCCTGGAAGAAGGGTACGAGTTTGACGCGGTTGTGATCGACGACCGCAAGATCCGGCACGCCCGTCCGCTTTCCGTCCGGGAAAGGCTGGAGAGACTGATCTATCTGGACGGGGATGCCAGGG
Source organism: Drancourtella sp. An12 (assembly GCF_002160935.1). Classification (NCBI taxonomy): domain Bacteria; kingdom Bacillati; phylum Bacillota; class Clostridia; order Eubacteriales; family Oscillospiraceae; genus Drancourtella; species Drancourtella sp. An12. The sequence continues at coordinate 430,342 of NZ_NFLO01000001.1, forward strand.
TGGAAGCAAAATATATCAAAGGGAAACAGGTAATCTGACAAAGCGGGCTTTTCGTGTGCCGCTGTACCAAAAGAGAACGGTAGGTGGGAAGGAATGGAAAACAAATATCTGGCAAAGATTCTGCCGTTTTTAAATGAAATTGAAGAGGACAGAAGAAAACAGTTTGAAGAGTATTTCCGGACAGTGCCCATGTGGCTGATGGACACCTTTGTGGTGGAAGAGCTGGAAAAAGGGACGGTTTTCGTACAGGAGGGAGAGCCTGCAGACATGATTTTCTTTATCGGGAAAGGTCTGATCAAAGCCACTGATTATCGGATTTACGGAATCAACTATGATTTTACTATGTTTGACAAGGTCTATGCATTCGGCGGAATGGAGGTCATCATCAATCTGGACAAGTACCAGACAACCCTCCAGACGGTGACAGAGTGTACCGTACTGAAAATACCGAAAGAAGGGTTCAAGAAATGGCTGGATTCGGATATAGTCGCTCTGCAGCAGGAGAGCCGGCTGATGGGCGAATATCTTCTGGAACAGGCCAGAGACAGCCGGATGCTTCTGTTTTTACAGGGAGCGGACCGGGTAGCCTTCCTTCTGATGAAACGGTACCGCAAATATGCCCAGGGCGGCGTCCTGAGGATGAAGGGCGACCGGCAGGAACTGTCGGATTTCACGGGACTCTGTGTGAAGACAATCAGCCGTTCCATCAAGAAATTCAAGGAAAACGGGATGATTACGACACAGGGAAGCAATATCATGATTAACTATGAACAATACCGCAGAATGGAGGAGATGATCTCCGGAATTCTGGCGGAGGACTTATAAAGGAGTGGATCAAAGATGGAAAAGAAATTACAGACCTGTCTTGCAAGTATTCGCGAAAAGACAGATTTCAAACCGGAAGTGGCATTGATTCTCGGAAGCGGACTGGGAGATTATGCAGACGGAATTCAGATTGAAACGACCGTGGATTACACCGAAATCGAGGGATTCCCGGTATCCACAGTAACAGGACATAAAGGACGCTTCGTCTTTGGATATGTAGGAGATGTGCCGGTTGTCATCATGCAGGGCCGGGTTCACTATTACGAAGGTTACCCGATGTCCGACGTGGTTCTTCCTACCCGCCTGATGGGCCTTCTGGGGGCGAAAAAGCTGCTCCTTACCAATGCGGCCGGCGGAATCAACGAAAACTTCCGCCCGGGCGATTTCATGATGCTGACCGACCACATTGCCACAGGCGTGCCAAGTCCGCTGATTGGACCGAATCTGGACGAACTGGGACCTCGATTCCCGGATATGAGCGAAGTATACAGCCACAGGATCCGGGACGTAATCCGGAATGCCGCATCCGAGTGCGGAATTGACCTGAAAGAGGGCGTGTACGTTCAGCTTACCGGACCAAATTATGAGACGCCGGCCGAAGTACGGATGTGCAAAATCTGGGGCGGAGACGCTGTCGGCATGAGCACGGCCTGCGAGGCAATGGCCGCACGCCATATGGGCATGGAGATCGGAGGAATCTCCTGCATCACCAACCTGGCAGCCGGTATCAGTAAGGAAAAACTGGATCACAAAGAAGTGCAGGAGACTGCAGACCGCGTTTCCAAAGACTTCAAACGACTGGTAACAAAGATTATCGAAACGATATAAAACGAATTTCGAGAAACGGAAGAAAGGTGTAACGATATGGATATCAAAACAATTCCAAAACTGGATCTGCACTGTCATCTGGACGGCTCTCTGACAAAAGCCATGATGGAACGGCATCTTGGGAAAACGATCCCGGAAGATGCCCTGACGGTCTCAGAAGACTGCACAAGCCTGACAGAATATCTGGAAAAATTTGATCTTCCGGTACAGTGCCTGCAGGACGAGGCAGGACTGGAGGACGGTGCGTATACCTTTGTAGAAGAGATCGCAAAGGAACATGTAGAATATATTGAAGTCCGGTTTGCTCCGATGCTTTCGGTTCACGAAAACTTAAGCTGCGCAAAGGTAATTGAGTCCGTGCGGAAAGGAATGGAGCGGGCGAAGGCCGATTTTCAGGTACAGTACGGGATCATCGTCTGTGCCATGAGAAATCACAGCCAGGAGCAGAACCTGTCCATGCTGAAATGTGCAAGAGAATATCTGGAACACGGTGTCTGTGCCCTGGATCTGGCAGGGGATGAATCCGCATTCCCGACCTCAGAGTTCCGTGACATCTTTGTGGAAGCCAAACGTCTGGGCATGCCGTTTACCATCCATTCCGGGGAAACCGGAAATCTGGAAAATGTCCGGGAAGCCTACGAACTGGGGGCCAGACGGATCGGACATGGCATCGCGCTTCGCAAGGATCCGGAGCTGATGAAAGCCTACGCAAAGGCCGGTATCGGTGTGGAGATGTGTCCGACCAGCAACTTTCAGACGAAGGCAGCAGCAGGATGGGAAGACTATCCGCTTCGCCAGTTTGTAGATGCAGGAATCAAGGTCAGCATCAACACAGACAACCGGACGGTCAGCGGAACAACCATGACAAAAGAGCTGACAAGAGTTTATGAGCAGTACGGTCAGGATGACGAACTGATTCTCACCCTGCTTCGCAATGCCACAGAGACGGCATTTGACCCGGAAATCAAAGAGACACTGGAAACGAAATGGAAAGGGATTTAAGATGGAAAAGAAAGAAATTTTGAAATATGTAGACCATACCCTGCTGACTCAGGGAGCAACCTGGGAGGAGATCCGCCAGATTCTGGATGACGCCATGAAATATGAGACGGCGTCCGCCTGCATCCCGGCGTCCTATGTAAAACAGGCAGCGGATTATGTGGAAGGGAAACTTCCGATCTGCACCGTGATCGGATTCCCGAACGGGTACAGCACAACGGCAGTCAAAGTATTTGAAACAAAAGATGCTATCGCAAACGGAGCTTCCGAGATCGACATGGTCATCAACATCGGCTGGCTAAAAGACAAAAAATACGAGGCGCTGGAAGACGAGATCCGCCAGATCCACGAGGCATGCGGTGGACGTATTCTGAAGGTAATCATCGAAACCTGTCTTCTGACCGAAGAAGAAAAGATCAAGATGTGCGAGATTGTCACAAAAGCAGGCGCAGAATACATCAAGACATCTACCGGATTTTCCACCGCAGGCGCAACATTTGCGGATGTGGAACTGATGCGGAAGCATGTTGGAGCAGACGTTAAAGTCAAAGCGGCAGGAGGCATTTCCTCTTTCGATGACGCGGACGAATTTATCCGCCTCGGAGCGGAGCGTCTTGGAACAAGCAGACTGGTGAAAATCATGAAAAACAGCCCGGACGCAGGAGCCGGATACTAGAAGGAGGAGACCGCGTGGATACCCATATGATTGTGGAGCTCATCGGGTATTTCGGCTCCGCCCTTGTACTGCTGTCCTTTCTAATGACCTCGGTGGTCAAGCTTAGGATCATCAACATGGCCGGCGGAGTGATCTGTACGATCTACTCTCTCGTGATCCATGCATACCCGACGGCAATCATGAATACCTGTCTCGTTTTGATCAATTTTTACTACCTGATGCGGATCTCGAAAACGGAGAGAGCCTACGATGTAATCGAAGGGAATCCGGAAGAATCCATGCTGCGTTATTTTGTGAAACGATATGCGGCGGACATTCAGAAATACTTTCCGGATTTTAACGCATCGTCCAAGACAATGGGAGGCTGCAACGCCGCCTACATCGTCTGCCATGACGACGCACCGGCAGGAATTCTGATCGGAAACCGGAGGCCGGACGGAGAGCTGGACGTAATTCTGGACTATTCCACCCCGGCATACCGGGACTGTTCGGTGGGGAAATATCTGTATTCCCGCCTGAAGGAGCAGGGAATCCGGAAACTGAATTTTGCAGGAACTCCGGGGCCTCACGAATACTACTTGCAGACGATGGGATTTGTAAAAGAAGACGGAACATATGTCAAGGAACTGGATCAGAATGAGAATTAAAAGCAGAGTATAGAAAAGGGAGTTAGAATAAAACAATTTATTTAGCAGGAAAGCAAAAGAACAGGTGCGGAAAGAGCGGCGAGGGAGCTGGACTTTTCGTGCCTGTTTTGGTTCCTGGGAAAGCGGATTTACTTCCGGACAAGGATTGGCTATAATGAAGAGAGGAAAAGAAAAGGAAAAGTAGGTGAGTACCAATGTCTTTTGAACTGGTAAAGCAATATTTTGAAGAGGATGGAATGGGAGAACGGGTCATGGATCTTGCACAGTCCAGCGCTACCGTGGAAGAGGCGGCGCAGGCGATCGGCTGTGAACCATGTCAGATCGCAAAGACCATGTCCTTTTTCGTGGACGATGCCCCGATTCTTATTGTCCTGGCCGGCGACACAAAAATCGATAATAAGAAGTACAAAGCCCAGTTCCACCAGAAAGCCAAAATGATTCCCTGGGATCAGGTGGAAGAGGCTGTAGGCCATCAGCCGGGCGGTGTCTGCCCGTTTGTAACCAAACCAGGCATCCCGGTTTATCTGGACGAATCTCTGAAACGCTTCGAGCGGGTATATCCGGCGGCAGGAAGCGGACATAGCGCCGTGGATCTGACGGTGGAGGAACTGGAAAAGTATTCGGGGTGTGAAAAATGGATTGATGTGGGGAAAAGGAGCGGGGAGTGAGAGAAAATAGAGTAAACTTCCCATTTCGCCCATTTTCGGAAAATTCACTTGTAAATCAGAGGGTGCTATTCTATAATAGAAGAACCACAAAGGAAAAGAAGGAGGGTAACCCGTGAAAAACGAATTAGTAATTGTGCTTGACTTCGGCGGACAGTACAACCAGCTGGTGGCAAGACGTGTTCGTGAATGTAATGTATATTGCGAGATCTATTCCTACCGTATTGATATTGAAAAGATCAAGGCAATGAATCCAAAGGGAATCATCCTGACCGGCGGCCCGAACAGCTGCTATGAGGCAGATTCTCCGACATATACAAAAGAGTTATTTGAACTCGGTATTCCGGTTCTTGGACTCTGCTACGGAGCACAGCTGATGATGCATGTGCTTGGCGGAAAGGTAACAAAAGCAGAAGTCAGAGAGTACGGAAAGACCGAGGTTTTGATTGATAAGAAAGATTCCAAAGTGTTTGAAGGTGTAGAAGATGCTACGACCTGCTGGATGAGTCATTTTGATTATATCGCACAGGTTGCGCCGGGATTTGAGATCACAGCGCACACAGCAGACTGCCCGGTTGCAGCAGCTGAAAATGCAGAGAAAAAGCTGTACGCAATTCAGTTCCATCCGGAAGTACTTCATACAGTTCGTGGAAAAGAGATGCTGTACAATTTCGTACGCGGTGTCTGCGAATGTTCAGGCGATTGGAAGATGGATGCGTTTGTTGAAAATGCAGTTGCAGATATCAGAAATAAAGTGGGAGACGGCATAGTTCTGCTGGCACTGTCCGGAGGTGTTGACTCTTCCGTAGCAGCAGGACTGCTTTCCAGAGCGATCGGAAAACAGCTGACATGCGTGTTTGTAGACCATGGACTTCTTCGTAAAAACGAAGGAGATGAAGTAGAAGCAGTATTCGGACCGGAAGGAAACTTTGCTCTGAACTTCATCCGTGTCAACGCACAGGAAAGATATTACAACAAACTTGCAGGTGTGACAGAACCGGAACAGAAGCGTAAAATTATCGGTGAAGAATTCATCCGTGTATTTGAGGAAGAGGCAAAGAAAATCGGTGCCGTAGATTTCCTCGCACAGGGAACGATTTATCCGGACGTTGTAGAGAGTGGGCTTGGCGGAGAATCCGCAGTGATCAAATCCCACCACAACGTAGGAGGACTTCCGGACTTTGTTGATTTCAAAGAAATCATCGAGCCGCTCCGCGATCTTTTCAAAGACGAAGTCCGTAAAGTAGGACTGGAGCTCGGCATTCCGGAAGATCTGGTATTCCGTCAGCCATTCCCGGGACCGGGACTTGGAATCCGTATCATCGGAGAAGTTACAGCTGAGAAAGTACGGATCGTGCAGGATGCAGACGCAATCTACAGAGAAGAGATTGCAAACGCAGGACTGGCAAGAGAAGTCAATCAGTACTTTGCAGCGCTCACAAATATGCGTTCTGTTGGAGTTATGGGAGATGAAAGAACCTATGACTATGCAGTAGCACTTAGAGCAGTAAAAACGATCGACTTCATGACAGCTGAAGCAGCGGATATCCCGTTTGAGGTACTGCAGAAAGTCATGAGCAGAATCATCAACGAGGTAAAAGGTGTCAATCGAGTATTCTACGATTTAACAAGCAAACCACCAGGAACGATTGAGTTTGAATAGACACCACATCTCTGGGAAGCCTTATTTTGCAGGCTTTCCAGAGATTTTTCTCTTTTAGTGGCTACAAATTGGCTACACCTGCCATTTGGCTACCATTTGGAACTGTCGTTCCGTTCATCACATTTTCAAGCTGAGCAGCTACTTCTGCCTGCTTATTCGGATACAGATGACTGTAAGTATTTAAGGTCGTCTGTATTTTTTCATGTCCGAGCCGGTCTGCGATCAGAAGAGGCTGGCATCCCATTTCGATCAGAAGACTTGCATGGGAGTGGCGGAGATCGTGTACCCGGATTTTTTTAACTCCTGACTTCTTACATCCACGGAGCATTTCATGGTTCAGAAAACTTTTGGTGTAAGGAAACAGTCTGTCATCCGGCTGGATCTCATAGCACTTATCCATATACTCTTTCAGACAGTTGGCAAGGGTCTGTGGAATGGTAACAACCCGGTTGCTTTTTGGCGTCTTTGGAGGCCAGATCACATCCCTGCCGTTGATACGCTGAAATGTCTTATTAATCGTGATCGTATGGCCTTCCAGATCCACATCTGCAGGCGTTAATGCACATAACTCTCCTACACGCATTCCGGTATAATACAGAGTCATAAATGCGGTATAGGAGGCTGGTTTGTCCTGTACTGCCACAATAAACTGCTCAAACTCTGCTTTTGTCCAGAAGTTCATTTCTTCCGCATGACTTTTTCCCATACTTCCGGCTTTGGTACATGGATTCTCATGCAGGTCATAATACTTCACTGCATAATTGAACATAGCCGTCAGCTGGTTGTTGATCGCTTTTAAATAAGTCTGGGAGTAAGGTTTTCCATTTTCATCCCGATAGGCAGTTAAGCTGTTCTGCCATTTGCGGATATCTTTCGGCGTAATCTCATTGATAGGGATTTTTCCGAATACCGGAAGAATCTTTTTGTCCACCATATAATGCTTACTGATGATGGTAGACTCTTTCAGCCGGTGGCTCATATCTTCAAAATACAGTTCTACGAAATCCTGAAACAGCATTCCCATATCGGCTGTCGCTTTGTTCAGAAAATCCCGTTCCCATTCTAAAGCTTCTTTTTTGGTTGTAAACCCACGTTTCTTTTTATGGATGACTTTTCCGGTGTAATCCTTGACACGGATCTGTGACATCCATTTTCCTGAAGTATCCTTTGTTACTGACAAATCTGATCATTCCTTTCTTAGAGTTATGAAAACCCTATGTTGGGAGATTATTCGCCAGAAAGCAGAGCAGCTCTTCTTTTTATACGCTCGTCTTCATCAAGATCTTCAAATTCAGACATTTCTACACCCTGTGAAGCATAATAAGCCAGTGTCTTATCTTTCCACGCCTCATAGGCAGATTTTGACATGCCGTATTCTTTGAAAGATTCTCGATTGTTTTCCCACTCTTCCAGGAAAAGACATATATCCGCATTCAGATCAGCTGCTTTATCTTTTCCGTCAAAGGTAATGGAACACTGCCAACCGTCATGGTGAGGCGGTCTTTTTGTCTCAATAGAAAAATGAAGTCCTGTTATTTTCTCAATCTGAAACAGACATTCCATTACGTCTGAAAGGCTATCAAATTTAAAATCGACGGTCTGATGCCCCAGAAGATAGGTGGAAGTAGTATCCAGCACTTTGGCAAGTTCATTGACCATAGCAATAGATACTTCAATTTCTCCGCTTTCGTATTTCTGAATGGTGCGGAGTGACTTTCCTAAAAGATCTGCTAACTCTTTCTGGTTATAGCCTCGTTTTTTTCGGAGAGTTTTAATACGTTCTCCAATCGTTGAAATTTCCATATCGTTCATTATTTATTCACCTCATGCACAGTATAACACAGAAAAATATGCATTGCAAGTGCGTAAAATTTAAAAATACTATTTACAAATATGAAAAACAGACGTATAATAAAAACACGAATTAAGAGTGCACATTATATGGCGCGTAATAATTCAAACAAATAAAAAGCGTATGTAAAATACACTTTTTGTAGTTTGTCAGAGAAAGGAGGGAAGAAAATGCAGGTTAAAGTTTCTTATATAACAGCCAATGACATTATGGAGGTACTGGGTGTCGGCAGGAGCAAAGCATATGGCATTGTGCGGGAACTGAACCAGGAACTGGAAGAATCCGGGTATAACGTGATCAGAGGTAAAGTCCCGATCCGGTATTTCCAGAAAAAGTTCTATGGCTGCGAATCGGAGTAAGGGATGAATATTTTTCAGTTGGTAAAGAAATCCGTTACCGCAAGGCAGGCTGCCGAACGGTACGGATTGAAGGTAAACAGAAATGGGATGGCGTGCTGTCCTTTTCATCAGGACCGTCATCCCAGTATGAAAGTGGATCAGGGATTTTACTGCTTTGCCTGCGGGGCAAAGGGAGATGTAATCACGTTTACGGGCAAATTATTTGGAATGTCTCCTTATAAGGCGGCAAAAAAGCTGATCACTGATTTTAATCTTCCAATTCCATTGAAGGAGCAAAAGTCTGTTCAGAACAAATTCCGGGACAGAGAAGGTAAAAAGGTACAAAGTCGGTATCATTTCTCGGTAAAAAGTAAGGTTAAAACCTGGAAAAATCATGCCGTAAAGGTTTTGACGGACTATCTGTCGTGGATTCGATTCTGGAAACAGTTTTACGGATGCGGACCGGAGCCTTTTGAGCAGGAATGCTTTCTGGAGGCACTGGATAATGAGAGGAAGATTAATGATTATCTGGATATCCTTTTGACTGGTGATGGAGAGGAAATAGCGGAATTTTTCATTTATAAACGGAAGGAGGTGGAGAAGATTGAGCAGCGAATGGAAGAATATCAGCCAGGAGTCCTGGAAGAAATTAGAGAATATTGTAGAGCAGGAAATGCTGACACCGGAAGAAATCCGGGACAATCTGGAAGTAACGGAGAAAGGCCGGATACGACAGTCTATCCAGAATTGCAAACACGTGTTGGAGCATGATCCATGTCTGCGGGGAGCTGTCTGCAGGAATGAGATGACCTGCCAGATTGATATTAAGAAAAAAGTGCCCTGGAAGAGACGGGGCGTACAGATGACGGATACGGATATGAACAACCTGTCTCTCTATCTGGAAAAAAATTACGGACTGACCAGTGATCGGGTGATTACAAAAGCGATAGATATTGTAGCCAACGACAACAGTTTCCATCCGATCATCGATCTGCTGGAAAGTCTGAAGTGGGACGGCAGACCCCGTATTGCGGGGATGCTGACTCATTTCTTCGGGGCGGAAAATCCGGAATATTCAGGAGAGGTTATGAAGATGCACATGCTGGCAGCCATAAGCCGCCTGTATGAACCCGGAAAGAAGTACGATATCATGCTTTGTCTGGTTGGTGGTCAGGGGACAGGAAAATCTACTTTTTTCAAATATCTGGCAATTCAGGATGAATGGTTCACAGATGATGTGAAACGGCTGGATGACAAGAAAGTTTACGAATATCTGCAGGGGCACTGGATTGTGGAAATGTCAGAAATGAACGCAGTAGCGAATGCCAAAAGCATTGAGGAGACCAAATCTTTTCTGAGCAGACAGAAGGACACTTACCGGATTCCCTACGAAAGAAGAGCGGAAGACAGATATCGTCAATGCGTGTTCTGTGGCACTTCCAATGACCTTGCTTTCCTGCCTTTTGACCGGACGGGTAATCGGCGGTTCGGACCGGTAAAGGTATGTCCGGAAAAAGCAGAGACTATGATATATCGGGATGAAAAAGGCTCCAGAGAATATATCATACAGGCGTGGGCAGAGGCAATGGAAATCTACCGAAGCGGGGAATTTCTCCTGACCTTCTCTCCGGATATGGAAGACTATGTGAAATCTCTGCAGAAGGACTTTATGCCGGAAGATACACAGACAGGGATGCTCCAGGCTTTCCTGGACAACTACGAAGAGGATTATGTCTGCTCTACTATCATCTATCAGGAAGTGTTTCATCAGGAAGGTATTGTCCCTAAATGGCAGTCCAAAGAGATCGGAGATCTGATGGACAATGAGATCACCGGATGGGAAAAACATGGAAATCACCGGTTCTCCGGGGGACTGGGAACTCAGCGTTCATGGAAACGGATCCGTCCGAAAAAGGATCCGGATGGATTCGTGAAAGTGGATGAAAATGAGGAGTTACCTTTTGAGTAAAAGTTAACTTTAAAAATGTTTTGAGCATTGTTCACAAAAGTTTGTTCACAAGTCTGTGAACAGAGAAGTGTGAACAGGGAGAAAAAAACTTTGAAAGTTAAAAAGACAGGAATGAAATAAGGCCCGGATACGGGCAGAAAGAAAAAGGCGGATACGCCAGAAACTAAGCCCTCGGCGATTGAGAGCGAAATACACCCCTCGCACAAATCTTCGATTTGTACTCTGGGTATTTCGCCCTTGCAGGGGGCTAAGTGATAACGCCGACACTTCCGTTTACAGCGTTATCACGAGAAAACTGCCGCCGCAGCTTTCTCCGCTGTCCGTCTGCTTACGCCGCCGAAACAGCGGCAACCGATTTCTCGGTTGCAAAAAGAGTATGCCCGTCACGGGAGGAAGGAGTATATGGCAAGACATTCATTTATACAGATGTCGAAGCTACCCAATGTCAAGGGAAGAATATCCTATATCACAAGCCACGCAAGGCAGGAAAATCTCTATGCCTCCTACCGCACCGCCGACAATGAATTTTGGAATAATCTTGCAAGGGAAAGCCAGCAGGAATTTAAGCGAAGCGGCACAGAGGGCAAATGTATCGAAGCAAGGGAATTGATTATCGCCCTGCCCGAAGTCTACACAAGATACGAGCCGCAGGAAGTCCTTGAAGATTTTACGGAGGAGTTCCGCAGGCGGTATGGTGTGGAGTGCGTGTCAGCCATCCACCACAACAAACGCAAGACAAACTATCATATCCATCTTATCTTCAGCGAAAGAAAACTGCTCCCCGAGCCTGACATCAAGAGAGCCACACGCAGCGTGTTATATGATGAAACGGGCAAAAGGGTACGCACCAAGAAAGAAATCACAGGGGAGGACGGACAGATACGAAAAGGCTGTACCGTCATAAAAAAGGGCGAGGTTTACGAAAGCCACCTTTTTACCGTGAAAGACGATAAATTCAAAAGCGAGCCTTTTCTTCGGGAGGTAAAAGAGATTTACACCGACCTTATCAATCGGCATATCTCCGATCCCGAACAGCAGTTAAAGGTGTTTGATAAGAACAGCGTTTATCTTCCCACCAAGAAAATCGGTAAGAACAATCCCAAAGCCGCCGAGATTGAAGCGGACAACGCCGCAAGGCAGGAATGGAACAGGACAGCGGATATGGCGTTGTTATCAGGTATTTCCGAAGCAAAGATTTTAGAAGTCAAGCAGACCGAGATACACGAAAAAGCAAGCCAGTCTATCAAAAGCAAAGGCTGGCTGCCTAATCTATTCCGCAGGATTGTGGCAAAGGCAAAAGATTTTCTGCAAAACCTTATTCGGGAAAAAGATATGCCGCCCAAGCCTACGCTTGATATTGATATGGCAGAGTTCCGTTATATGCGAAACCTGATGATAAAGGTGCAGGATAAGGCAAGGGAAATCAAAACCTTGCAGGACAAAGTTCTGCCGCAGTTGAAACAGCAGCTTGCCGATACAAAGGGGCTTTTCAAAGGCAAAGAGCGAAAAGCGTTAGAGGTAAAAATCAAAGAAACCGAAACAGAGATTGCCGACAGGTTGGATAAAATCCCCGATACGCTCAAAGAGGACGGTTATCCCGATGTGCAGGTGTTTATGCGTACTTTCCGAGAAATGGAAAGCGTTGTGGAACAGTACAACCGTGACCTTGCCGAGTGGGAATATCAAGTCAGCAGGAAGCCGACAGCTGCCGCCAATGAGAAGCGCAGACCGCCCGAAAAGCAAAGCGTGCTAAAACATCTGCGTGGGATACAGGAACGCAACAAGCAGAAACCGCCGCAAAGACGGCGTAAGAAATCCATTGACAGAGATAGCCGATAGGCATTGAAAAACCGCCGTTATGGCGTTACCCATAGCGGCGGCATACATAATCATTTACTGACTGCAAGCGTGATTTTCATATCCTGCACATTGATGATTGTTTCCTTTTTGCACTTCGGACAGTAGAGAGGGAAGTTTCTTAATTCTGTATCTTCCCGTATCATTGTACGAGTTTTATTGCCGCAGATAGGGCAAAGTATCCATTCTGCTTTAATTTGTTTCATAACACTTAACCTTTTTATTTTCAAGAATTAGCAAACTACAGAAAATTATCTCTGTGATAAGCATAAATACCGCCACAAAAAATGTCGGAGCATATATCCCAAGCAACAATACAATAATCGGTATCAAAATAGAAAAAACATAATATGTTTTTGATTGATATAGCCAACCATATGGCAAAAGGTGGGCTCCAAAAATTATAGCATAAACCATCAGCATTTTTTCTGGCATAACTGCATATACCCACATAGCAATCAATATATAGAGCATTTGATTAAGTGAAATAAGTAACCCCAATCCTGAAAGTGGATTTTCTTTATTTTGAAAATCAATTTTCAAAATTTTCGAGAGTAAAAAAGCCAACGGAACTAATGGTGTTGAACAGCAAAAGGTGAATAAGTTTTTTGACAAAATCGGCAATGAGGATATATGGATACCTAAGACTGCTACCCAAATGAAAACAGAAGCAACAATAAAATGCAATCCTCTTTTTTGTTTTCTTATATTATCTTCTCTCAGTTCTTGCAATGATGATACTAACTCTTTTCTATTTCCCATTTACATTTCTCCTTTGTTGTTGATATTTTATCAAAGCTTGCGTATAAATTTCTCCTTGCTTATTGCTATACATCTGGTATATTGCAATACAAATGAAATAAAGAACACATATAATTCCGATAAAAACTAACCACTGAATAAATGTCCCTATACCGCTAAAAAATCCCATCCAATAGAAGTTTAGACACTCGTATAAGCTAAGCAACACCATAAAGCAGGTTAATCTTTTTGTGAAAGTCCAATTTTTAATAAAAACCTTTGTAAAAAGAATATTAAAAATCAGCACGCCACCAATCACAAAAAACAGTAGTTTAGTTAACATACTTACTGAAATTTGTTGCTGATTGGAAATATGACAATATGCTATCCAGATGATAAGAAGCCACGTCGTGCAAAAAGCAATTCCATTTCTCATCCAAACGAAAAATTTTATGATATCATTTTTGTTGTTTTTCATTGCCATCCTCCTATATTGATAATAATTTCCGCACAAACGGGACATATTTTCTGGAAATATATAATAACTCTCCATTACACAACGTTACTAAAATGGTACGATTTAACTCTGGTTTTAGGGAACGGATTTTATTTATGTTTACAATAAGTGACTTTGAAATTCGGACAAAGTCTTTATCGGATAAAATTTCCTCCAGTTCATATAATCTTTGTTTGATTTCCATAACATCTTCCTGCGTGTATAAAAATGTATGATTATCTACAGATTCAAAGTATAATACTTCTGATAAATTTACCCAAAATTGTGTACCGTCTTTTTGGGCATACAATTTATTGTCAAATGATTCGATATGCGATTTTAATCTCATTACTTCATCATCAATTTTATTGCACTGAATAACTACGCTTAATGTTTCTTTTATGTGCTCAATAATCTGAATATCCATACCGCACCTCCTTCAATTATTATAATATAATCATTCATATTTTTTTCTCAACGGGTTTGTTGTAAGAGGTACAAAATCTGGCATTAAAATGCCATTAACTGAGCAAACGGAGTATACCCTACCCGCCGTCTATAACAAATGTTAAGTAATATAACGCTTTTCGGTGTCAAAAGCCTTGTTTAAGCGGCTCATAGAGCATAAAATAGGGCGGGTAAGTTATCCCTACTCGCCACGATTTTACAGTCAAATTCGTTACAATGCTTTAATTGTAGATGTTTTCCTCATTCACAACCTCCATAGCACACGCCCGTATGTTATTCATTCGACCAACCCACTCTAAGGTGTTTTCAACCTTTAACTGCTCCGTGATACCCTGTGCCTGTTTCATCTGCTCTGTGAGTATTTCAAAGCGTTCTTGTGCCTGTCTGTCAATGTCGGCAAGGTAAGTGTTCAGCCTGCCGCTTGTCAATAGCGTTGTGTATGTATTTCTGTGGTATTCTTTCAGATACCGCAAGTGCCGCTGTCCCCACAAACCGATAGGTTGTTCTTTTTCGGCTGGTAAGATAAAACAAGGAATATAATAATCTCCTTGCAGTTCATACCACATACCATTTTTATCATCGTAAATGTACTTGTCCATTGAAAAATCCTCCGTTATAATATATTCGCACATACATCACAGTTCTCCGATTGCCACACTCTGTTATATCTTGTTGTGAGATTTTCTTGCCCTTGTATTTGCCCTTATGAGCAAAGAGGGAAAGAATAAACTTGTGTGTAATCGTATAAAGAGATAAGGCGAACACATTGCGATAAATCCTTTATTTTCAAGGCTTTTGGAGGATTTTATTAAAACACTGTAACCTCTGTTGAGAGGTCATAATTTACTGATATTCAAATTCCAATTTGGATTTCAATGCAAATGCTATTCTAGCAGCATAGGAGTAAAAGCAGTACAAGAAGTTTCGAGTGGATCCATATATTACAATTGTGATAGAGCAATCGTTATAACCAATAATTATTTTACTCCAGCAGCAATTAATATGGCGAAACGAATAGGTGTCATATTGTGGGATCGCAATGAATTGGAAAATTTATTAAATACATTATTACATATTACTTTAGACAAAATTAATGATGATAAATCACTAAAACAAATAAAGGAAGAACAGGAACGAAAAGAGCAAGAAAAAACGTTAAAATTTCAACAGTTAATGAATCAGCAACTTAAACGGGAAGCGATTCAGCAGCAACAGGAACAAAAGAGAAAATTAATAGAAGTAGAAAAAAAGAAACAAGAAACAAGAAAAGTGTTGTTACGGTGTTGCGGTGTGCTAGGAATTGCGTTTTTAATGATTACGATATTTATTTTGTTAGAGGGAAAGATTCATGACAAGCAGTACAGAGAATGGTTATATGTTCAATTAAATGATTCAGCAGAGAAATTTGGATTTACAATATGTGATATAAAAATAGAAAAAGAAGAATGCTATGAGTGCAATATTGATTCCGATGATTTTGATAGTTTAAAACCAGAACAAATGTATTTGTTTTATGATGGGTTTATTCAAAAAGTAGAAAAATCTAATGATGAGGCATATATAAAAGCGATTACGTGTAATGGAAACATATATACATTTACAGATTCATTGGTAATGGAAGCGGATGAAATTATTTATGACCAAGATAAAATAGACATGGAAAAAAGAGTGGAAGAACTGAGAAGGGAGTATGGTGAGGAATATCCTTGTCTTGGAATGAGGGAAGAGGCTTTACCATATACAATATTGGGTGAGCCTGATAGAATCGCTAAGTGCAGAGATTTTGATATACTAGAACCAAGAGCCCAGAGTAAAGAATATGAATGGGGTGAACCACTTAAGCCAGGCTATTACAGTGTTACAGTAAGGTATAAAAAGCATTTAAGTAATAGAGTTGACGACTATGTAGAGTATCCATCTGATAATGGTTATGTTTTTAGCATATATTATTATGATGAATATGGAAATAGCCATAATATTGACATGCTGGATATAAAGAAAAACCAGTATTATAACTAAAGAATGAAGGCATGATTTCATCGTATAAATAATGTATATTAAAAAATATCATGAGTGAATAAAGATTGAAGATAAACAGATTGTATAAGATATCTTTTTTTGGGTGTTTGGGAAACGGGTGGAAAAAATTTCTTGTCCATTTAAACTATAAATACATAATCGTTTGCCAAAGATAGTGTGAGATATTATAATGGAATAAGCGAAAGAACATACGAAACGATTATTCAGATACACGTTATAATTTGAAAGTTTAATATAATGATGATTATCGCTTGCAACAGGATAAAATGTATATGTTTTCATAATGTGAGTATATGTATCTTTCGTAGAAAATATACGGAGGAAAATGTAGATGTCAAGAGTTTTTCTATCGCATAGTAGTGAAGATAAATTATGGTATGTAAATATTGTATATAATAAATTAGTAAAGGCACTAGGAGCAGATAGTGTTGTTATTGATAATGTGTCGTTTCAAGAAGGAAGAAAAACATTAGAAGAGATTTATTATCAATTAAATACAACAGATATGTTTGTGATTTTCTTATCCAATAAAGCTTTAGGATCACAATGGGTTCAGAATGAATTAAGAGGGGTTGAGGCTATAGTAGATGAGAAGAAGAAATATCAAATATGTCCAATAATTATTGATGATATTGTACAATATGATGATTCTAGAATTCCTGAATGGATGCAAAGAGAATATAATATTCAGAGGATATGTAGTCAAACAAAAGCGGCTAATGTTATAAAGCAGCGGATGATTGAGATTTCTTATGAAAAACATCCCAAATTAAAAGAAAGAAATATGTTGTTTGTGGGAAGAAATGAATTTTTGCAAAATTTCGAAGAACGGATGGATGATTTTGACAAGGAGTCTCCAGTAGTGGCTATTGCATCAGGACTTGAGGGGATTGGAAGAAGAACTTTTTTGAAACATAGCTTGTATAAGAGCAATATTTTAAAGGAAACTTATCCATTTGCATCTGTTGTATTAAGATCAGATGAAAGTATTGAAGATTGTATTTTAAAAATTTGTGATCTGGGGTTTTTTAATAGTGACACAGAAGTGACATTACAATATATTGCTAGTTTAGATATGACGTCAAAAATTAATATTTTAAAAGAGTTTGTCATTCAACTGCAAAAGGAAAGAATTGTATTATTTATTGTTGATAATGGCTGTATTATAAATCATGAAGGAGATATGGCAGAATGGTTTGAAAAAATCATAGAAGACGTAGATGTTGAAAGTAAAATCACATTATTATTGGTTTCAAAGTTTAGATTCTTTGACAGAAAATTAAAAAATGAAAGGATATATAATATTGCTTTACCAGAGTTAGATATTAAAGAGCGGAATGGCTTATTAAAAAGATACCTTCAATTGGAAAAGGTGGAATTGGATACAGACAAGATGAAAACAGTTAGTAATCTTTTGACAGGATTCCCAGAACAGGTTTTTTATGCTGTTGCAATGATTAAACAGGGCTGGAGATATTTTTATGACAATACAAATGATGTAGTAAATTTTAGCGACAGAAAAGCAGCGATTATGATGCAAGATATAAAAGATGATCAAGAAGTAATGGAATTTTTAGCTCTTTTAGCATCTTTTGACTATGTGGGCATTAGTTATCTTATGTCCATAGTATCTGATTATTCTAAGTATATGGGGTATATTGAAGATCTATATTCGCGGGGAATATGTGAATATGTTGGTGTATTACAAGAATATATTAGAGTAAACGATACAATTAAGAACTATATTCTACGGAGCGAGTATAAAATTTCGGAAGCGCATAAAAATATTCTTAAAGAAAATGTACATGAGATAGTGAATAATATAGATGATAAAGATTATGATATTCCTCAATTATTACACGGTTTAAAGACTGCATTAATTAACGGGGTAGAAATTGATAATAAATATATTATTCCTTCAATTTATTTAAAAACAATGAATGATTTATACAACTCTGGAAAATATAAAGAGGTTGTACAATTTGCTGATAGAGCAATACAGAGTTCTTCCTTTATGGATTATAGAATTATCTTTGAGATACGCTATTTGCTATGTTTAGCTCTGGCAAAACTTAGAAATAAACGATTTAAAGATGAAGTTATGAATATCGACGGTGCTGACCATCAATTTTTATTTGGATTTTATTATAGACAGATTGGAAGGTTTGATAAGGCTTTAGAGAAAATAAACAAAAGCTTAGAATTAAGAGAGAATTTTTCAAAGGCAAAACGTGAAAAAGTTCAAATATATATTGGAATGCAGGATTATGAATCTGCATTAGAATTGGCAAGATTAAATTATGAAAACTATAAAGATAATCCATACCATATTCAAGCATATTTTACTTGTGTAATAAAATCCGATAATGTTGAAAATAAAAAACAAATATTGCAAGAATTGATTGAAAATATGGAAACTATTGGAAGTAATATAGCGAGAGAGTTAACCCTTAGATTTAAGGCACAGTATGCTGCCTTCATTGATAATGACTATGAGCTTTCTCTAGAATATATCAATAAAGCTATAAAAATGAATGAAAACATTCAGTATGCAAGATTAGTTAAGTTTGATATAGCGGAGAGATTTAATGATTTTGAAATGATGCAAGAGATTGTTGATTATTTTAGAAAGCCTGAGTTAAAACAAAGATTTGTTGACAATATTGTATGCATGGATTCTTTGATTAAAGCAAAAAGAGGAGATTGCGTTGGTGCTATTGAATATTTTAAAATGAATATTAAGAACTATACAGATGAGGCAAAAGAGCGTTTTATCATTAGACTTAATAAATATAGTGTATAGCTATCAAGTCGGAATTTTTAATCAAAAACATTATGTCAAAAGTATAAAGATATCAAAAGTCTCATCACTAAAATAGAGAATGAGGCGAATAAAAAATGGCTACATTTTGGCTACAAAAATATTATAGACGAAATGGATAGTGCATATAAAATAATAAAAATCAAACAAAAAGCGAACTACTAATACATATTATTTGTAAGTGTACAAATATAAAAGTGGAGTTTGAATAATTAGTAAATCCCAAGAATCCTTGTAAAATGGGCGTTCTTGGGATTTCTTTTTTGCTGTGATGTTAGGGTGATGTTAATGGTGCTTCAGCTAAAAGGCATTTATTTACTTTTGGTCGAAGCGTCTCTGGTAAAGTACAGCTGAAACCAACGGAAAAGGGCTTACTAAATTGAGTGAAACCATTTTGGCAAGCTCTTTTTTGTTGCTTTGAGGTTGCAGTTTACTCGGCTTTTCGTTACTCACGCAGAATGTTCGGTAATTTTGAAAAAAGTTTTTGTAATGAGAAAATTACGTAGATCAATATTACTTGAAATCAGATTCTAACTCGTCATTTTCAAATCAATCTCGTCAAAACAAAGAAAATGACGAGATTGAAATTGATTATGACGATGATTTGTGATAAGATGTAAATAGGTTAAGTTTGAGGTTTTGTGAGGAGATTATATGAGAACTTTTGATTATAAGAAGAGATATGAAAGGTTATTACAACCGGATCTTGTTGCCTTGCTCGCACAGATTCATGAATATAAAGGGGAACAAGCATTATTTGTGGAAGCAAAAGCAGACACACTTACTCAGTTGTTAGAAGTTGCGAAAATCCAGAGTACGGAGGCTTCCAATAAAATCGAAGGTATCTATACTTCGGATGAGCGTTTAAAAAAAATTGTCCGCGATAAGACAATGCCGAAAACAAGAAGTGAGAAAGAAATTGCGGGTTATCGGGATGTGTTAAATACGATTCATCAAAATTATGATTATATACCCATAAAACCATCCATCTTCCTCCAGCTCCATCGGGATTTATATAAATTCACAGGAAATGCGGGTGGTAGTTTTAAGTCATCAGATAATGTGATTGCACAGGAGGATGAACAGGGAAACAAATCTATACGGTTTCAGCCGGTTCCGGCATGGGAAACGCCGGCGTATATTGATGCAATCTGTGATGCATTTCAGGATGCCTGTAAGGATTCTCAGTGTGATCCATTGATTTTGATTCCTATGTTTATATTGGATTTTTTGTGCATCCATCCGTTTAATGATGGAAATGGGCGTATGAGTCGTTTGCTGACGCTGCTTTTGTTATACCGGGCAGGATATATTGTGGGAATGTATATCAGTATTGAAAAGCTGATTGAACAGACAAAAGAAACTTATTATGAAACCCTGCAAGAGAGTTCTTATAACTGGCATGAAGAGGAAAATGATGATGCACCATTTGTCCGGTATATGCTGGGAGTGATCGTTGCAGCTTATCGTGATTTTTCTTCCAGAGTACAGCTTTTAGCCACTAGCGAGATGTCGAAACCGGAGCGCGTCCGTGAGATTGTCCGCGGCTCCATAGGAAAGATGACAAGGGCGCAGATTATGGAGAAATGCCCGGATATCAGCCGTGTAACGGTAGAACGTGCTTTGACAGACATGGTGAAAAAGGGTGAAATATTAAAAATCGGAGGCGGTCGTTATACTGCCTATATATGGAACAGGGAGAATGAATCGTATGATAACAGGTGAATTAAAAAATAAAATTGATGGCTTATGGGAAATATTCTGGACCGGAGGACTTACCAACCCGCTAGATGTGATTGAACAGATGACATATCTGATGTTTATCCGTGATCTGGACGATGCAGATAATCTTCATATCAAAGAAAGCGCAATGCTTGGTCTTCCATATGAGAGCATTTTTGCAGAAGAAGTCCTGATCGGGGATCGCCGGATTGCCGGCAATCAGTTGAAATGGAGCGTATTCCATGATTTCCCGGCTCAGAAAATGTACAGTACCATGCAGGAATGGGTGTTCCCATTTATTAAAAATCTTCATGGAAATAAAGAAAGTGCGTATGCCAAATATATGGGTGACGCAATCTTTAAAATACCGACACCACTGATGCTGGATAAAATTGTGACTGCCATGGATGAAATATACGATCAGATGGCACAATTGAAAAACGCAGATACAAGAGGAGACGTCTATGAGTACCTCTTGTCGAAATTGGCGACAGCAGGAGTAAATGGGCAGTTCCGAACCCCAAGACATATCATTAAAATGATGGTGGAACTGATGGCTCCGAAACCGGATGAAATCATCTGCGATCCTGCCTGCGGAACGTCTGGTTTTCTGGTGGCTGCCAGTGAATACCTGAAAGAAAATAAAAAAGAAGAAGTATTTTTTGACCAAAAAAATAAAGAGCATTATATGAATCATATGTTCCACGGATTTGATATGGACCGGACCATGCTGCGTATCGGAGCCATGAATATGATGACTCATGGAGTGGACAATCCGTATATTGAATACAGGGACAGTCTTTCTGATCAGAATACGGACAGGGATATGTATAGTCTGATTCTGGCAAATCCGCCGTTTAAGGGAAGTCTTGATTACGATATCGTATCCCAGGATCTGCTGAAAGTTGCGAAGACGAAGAAAACGGAACTTCTGTTTTTAGTACTGTTTTTGAAAATGCTGAAACCAGGAGGAAGATGTGCCTGCATTGTACCGGATGGAGTTCTGTTTGGTTCTTCCAAAGCTCATAAGGCGATCCGCAAAGAACTGGTGGAAGGAAATTGTCTGGAAGCGGTTATCTCTATGCCTTCCGGTGTGTTTAAACCTTATGCAGGAGTCTCCACTGCTATCCTGATCTTTACGAAAACAGGACATGGCGGCACGGATAAAGTATGGTTCTATGACATGAAGGCAGATGGATTCAGCCTGGATGATAAACGTAATCCAATCAATGAAAATGATATACCGGATATCATAGAGAGATTCCGAAATCGAGAGCAGGAGACACAGAGAAAACGGACGGAACAGTCTTTCTTTGTGGAAAAACAGGATATCGTTGACAATGAGTATGACCTTTCCATTAACAAGTATAAAGAAGTGGAATATGTACCGATAGAGTATCCATCTACGCAGGAGATTATGGCGAATCTACATGAGCTGGAAATGGAGATTACAAAGAATCTGGCAGAGCTGGATGAGATGTTAGAGAAAGATAAGGAAGAATAAATTCGGATTTGTAGGGATGATTAGATGAAAAAGATGTTATTGGAAGACTGTTGTGAAATACTTGATTCTATGCGTGTACCAATCACAGCAGCGAATAGACAAGAAGGACCATATCCTTATTATGGAGCGAATGGAATTCAAGATTATGTTGTAGATTATATTTTCGACGATGATCTTGTATTATTGGCGGAAGATGGTGGTAATTTTGGTTCTAAAACAAAACCGATTGCTTACCGAGTTTCAGGAAAATGTTGGGTAAATAATCATGCTCATGTCTTAAAGCCAAAAGAAGGAATGAATGTTGATTTTTTATGTTATTCATTGATGTTTTACAACACAGATGGACTTGTTAACGGGGCAACAAGACAGAAGTTAACACAAACGGTTATGAGAAAGATGTTGATTCCTGATATGCCTATAGATAAACAGATGGAAATTGTCAATCAACTTAATAAAGTAATTGCAATAAGAAATATTCGCCAGCAGGAACTTGAAAAATTAGACGAGCTTATTAAAGCCCGATTTGTCGAGATGTTTGGAACACTGGATAGTCCAACTCAAGAATTTAGAAAAGCAACATTGAAAGAGTTATGCAATAAGATTACGGATGGTAAACATGGCGGTTGTAAGTCAGAAGCTGGAACTGAGCGATATTTTGTTGGAGCTCGAGAAATATATGATGATGAAGTGCATTATGATACAGCGGCAGAAATAAATACTGAAGAGTTTGAAAAAGATTACAAGCGTTGCAATCTTGAAATTGGAGATTTCCTTATAGTTAATACAGGAGCAACAATTGGTAAATCTGCGATTGCCTCTGACGAAAGAACGGAGCATACATTATTACAGAAAAGCGTGGCTTTATTAAAAGTTAAGCAAGAAGTGTTAAATCCTATATTTTTAAAGTGGTGTTATAGAGTTAACAAACAAATGTATATGGTTGAAAGTGCATCTGCACAGCCAAACTTATTGCTTTCTAAAATAAATGCTACAGAAATATATGTTCCTAGTATTGAACTTCAAAACCAGTTTGCAGATTTCGTTAAACAGGTCGACAAATCAAGAGTTGCTGTGCAAAAAGCATTAGACGAGACACAGTTATTATTTGATAGTTTAATGCAGAAATATTTTGGATAAAGGAGAGTAAGTAATGGATTCATATTTTAACAATATGATGTTTAATCAGAAGTATGTAAATGCTGATTATTATAATCAGATACGACAGTTTGAATATAACCAAAATCAAGATAAAAAGGTGAGAGATGCTATGAAGGCAATGCATGATTTATGTGATGCAGTAAAAGATATGGATCAGACCCATCAGCAACAGGCATTTTGGGGTTGTCTTGGGGTAATGGCAGAGGAGTTTCATTGGAAGTAAGGTAGAAGATAAAGCGGAACGGGGTGATTTTTATGACCAACTTTGATTTCCTTAGGAAAGAACCACAATTTGATTCTTTCGCAAATGTGGCCATTTCGGCTGAGAAAATATTACATATTGATATGGAAGCCAGCGTGATCAATTGCCGCCGGGCCATGGAGTTTGCCATCAAATGGATGTATTCCATGGATGGTTCGCTTGTCATGCCGTATCAGGATACGTTGGTCAGCTTGATGAGCACAGAAGAATTCCGGGATATTGTAGATCCGGATCTTTGGAGAAGACTGGATTTTATCCGTAGAGTGGGAAACAATGCGGCTCATAATGGCAAGAAGATTACCCTGGATCAAGCAAAATTATGTCTGGAAAATCTGTATATTTTTCTGGATTTTGTGGCGTATTGTTATGCCAAAGATTATACGGAAGGAGAGTTTCATGCAGAACTGCTTGAAGAACAGAAACAGTCTGTTTTAGAAGAAGTACCGCCAATTTCGGAAATTGATCTGAAAGCTCTCATGGCAGAAAACCAGGCATTGAAGGAGCAACTGACTGCAAGACGTGAAGAGCAGCAACAGACTTATGTACCGAAACCGCTTGATTTGTCCGAGTATAAGACTAGAAAGATTTACATCGATACCATGTTGATGGATGCCGGATGGATAGAAGGGAAAAACTGGATCAATGAAGTGGAGCTTCCAGGAATGCCAAATAAATCAGAGGTGGGCTATGCAGACTATGTGCTGTATGATGATGCGCATAGACCACTTGCGGTAATTGAGGCAAAACGAACCTGCGTGGATGTGGCAAAAGGACGCCAGCAGGCAAAGCTATATGCAGATATTCTGGAAAAACAGTACGGCAGAAGACCGGTTATTTTCCTGACCAATGGATTTGATACGAGGATTGATGACGGGCAGTATCCGGAACGAAAAGTATCTATGATCTATTCTAAACGGGATCTGGAAAAGTGGTTCAATCTGCAGACTATGAAGACAAGTCTCAAGAATATTACTGTAGATAAGAATATTGCGGGACGGTATTACCAAGAAGGTGCGGTTAAGGCAGTCTGTGACAGCTTTGGAAACAAGAATCGCAGGAAAGCATTGCTTGTCATGGCGACGGGTTCCGGGAAAACAAGAACTGTTATTTCCCTGTGCGATGTGTTGCTGCAGCATGGATGGGTAAAGAATATCCTGTTCCTGGCAGATCGAAATTCTCTGGTCACACAGGCAAAACGAAGCTTTGTGAATCTTCTTCCGGATTTATCTGTGACAAATCTGTGCGAGGAAAAGGATAATTATCAGGCTCATTGTGTTTTCTCTACTTATCAGACCATGATGAATTGCATCGATTCTGTAAAGGATGAGGAGGGAAAACTGTTTACCTGCGGACATTTCGATCTGGTAATCTGTGATGAAGCCCATCGTTCTATTTATAATAAATACAAAGATATTTTTACCTATTTCGATGCGCCCCTGGTTGGCTTGACAGCTACGCCAAAGGACGAAATTGATAAGAATACCTACAATATTTTTGAACTAGAAAATGGTGTGCCTACATATGGGTATGAACTGGCACAGGCCGTCAAAGACGGTTATCTGGTAGATTTCCTTTCCGTAGAATCTTCTTTGAAATTTATTGAAGAGGGAATTGTGTATGATGAATTATCAGAAGAAGACAAGGAAGCCTATGAAGCTACGTTTGAAGACGAGAACGGAGAACTTCCTGAAAAAATTAGTTCTTCTGCATTGAATTCCTGGCTGTTTAATGAGGATACCATAAAGAAGGTTCTGCATATTCTTATGACCAAAGGGATTCGTATCAATTATGGAGAAACTTTAGGGAAGACGATAATCTTTGCCAAGAATCACGATCATGCAGAAAAGATTCTGGAGATTTTCGGGAAAGAATATCCGAATCTTCCGGGATATGCGAAAGTCATTGATAATTATATGACTTATGCCCAGAGTGCTATTGATGAATTTTCAGAGCCAAATAAACTTCCTCAGATTGCAATTTCCGTAGATATGCTGGACACAGGAATCGATGTGCCGGAAGTATTGAATCTTGTCTTTTTCAAGAAAGTCATGAGTAAAGCAAAATTCTGGCAGATGATTGGTCGAGGAACCCGTCTGTGTCCCGGATTGCTGGACGGAGAGGACAAGCAAAAATTTTATATTTTCGATTTTTGTGGCAATTTTGAGTTTTTCCGCATGAACAAAGGAAAGGCAACCGCTAATATGATGGCACTGCAGGGAGCAATTTTTAATCTGGAATTTCAGATCACTTACAAACTGCAGGATATGGAATATCAGACAGAACGATTGATTGCCTACCGGAATGCATTGATACAGCATATGAGTGAAAAAGTACAGGAACTGAATCGGGAAAACTTTGCAGTCCGTCAGCACTTAAAATATGTGGATCTGTATTCCGATCAGTCCAACTATCAGACTCTGAGTTATGAGGATACGCTGCTTGTAAGGGAAGAACTGGCTCCTCTGATCCTACCGGATGGAGATGAGGCAAGTGCAGTTCGGTTTGATGCACTGATGTACGGCATAGAGCTAGCATATCTGATCGGAAAGAAATATGGAAAAGCCAGGAGTGATCTGTTGAAAAAAGTCAGTGCGATTTCTACGGTAGCAAATATACCGGAAATTATGGTGCAGGCAGAGCTGATTAATCAGATTCTCCATACGGATTATCTGGATCGTGCCAGAATCAATGAATTTGAACATATTCGGGAAAGTCTTCGTGATCTGATGAAGTATCTTCCTAAAAAGAAAGTACGTTATGACACGAATTTCGAGGATGATATTCTGTCCATTGAATGGAAAGAGTCAGAACTGGAGAACGATGATCTGAAGAACTATAAGGCAAAGGCAGAATATTATGTCCGCCAGCACCAGGATGATCTTGTCATCGCAAAACTGAAAAAGAATAAGCCAATGACTCAGGATGATATTAAAACATTGGAAAAAATTCTGTGGAGCGATCTGGGAACGAAGGATGAATATGAAGCAGAATATGGGAACAAGCCTCTGGGAGAATTTGTCCGTGAAATCGTGGGCCTGGATATGAATGTTGCAAAAGAAGCATTTTCTGAATACCTGAATGAGGCTAATATGGACAGCAGGCAGATTTACTTTGTGAATCAGATTGTGGAATATATCGTACATAATGGTTTGATAAAGGATTTTTCTGTGTTGCAGGAACCGCCATTCACAGATCAGGGAAGTGTTGTGGATATCTTTACTGATTTGAATGTATGGATGGGGATAAGAAAGGTTATCGAAGGGATCAATGATAATGCGAAGGTGGCGTAGAAAGATTCATTATATAATAAAATTAAAAGTGCTAAGGAGAAAAGGAAAATGAGAGAAAGTAAAGAGATGAGGAAACTTGCCTCATATGTTACATATAGGCAATTATATAACGATGGCAAAAATGATGTATACACAATAATTTCAAAATTTGCAGAAAATATTATTATTACACAAAGTTTATATTCATTTGGGTTGACTGAAATGTCTGAAAAAATCAATGATCAGTTTGGCTTTTGCATTCCAGATTATGTTATACAATCTTCATTGAAAAGACTGAAATATGTGATGCGTTCAGAGCATAGATACACAGTAGATACATCAGAAATTAAAATGAATGCAGATATTGTTTCTAATTCAATGGCAAACTCTTCTAACATTAATCAGGAAATGGTTAATAGTTTAGTTCAGTATGTTCAAGATAAGACTACTGTGTTATCAGAACGGGAAAGAGAAAAGTTAATACAATGTTTTTGCAAATTTTTATTAGATGATACAATAGCAAATGGTTATTCCGAACTGATTAGTTCCTTTGTCATAGAAAATTCTGATAATCCAGATTTTAAATCTAATATTACGGAGATTAAAGAAGGAGCTGTTTTGTTTGCAGGATTAAACTATAATAGTAATATTTCTGATAATTCGGTATGGAAAGACGAGCTAGTATTATATGTAGAAAATGAAATTTTGTTTCATTTGGCTGGATATAATGGAGATGTTTTTCAAAAGTTAACAGAAGAACTATTTTCATTAATAAGTGAAATGAATACCAAGAGTAAAACGAAGGTAATTAAAGTACGATATTTTGAAGAAGTATCAAATGAGATCGATGTATTTTTTGCTAAAGCCTGTGATATTGTTTCAGGGAAAGAATATGTTTCAGCAGAAAATTATGCAATGAGCGAAATTATAAATGGGTGTCAAAATGAAGCAGATGTTATAGAGAAAAAAACAAAATTTTATAGAATGCTAAAAAATAAAAATATTTTTCAAGAAAAAGATCGAAATTATTATTTAGATAAGGAGCACAAGTATAATTTAATAAGCCAAGAAGATATTCTAAAATATGGAATAGAAGAAGATAAAATGAGATATATTACGCATTTAAATTATGTTAATGTTTTGAGAAAGGGGGAAAATATAAAAGATTTAAAAAAAGCAAAATATATAGTTTTAACTGAAACTGGAAAAATTTTAAAAATGGCATCTGAATTTTGCGAGAATTCTGGATTTGTACCTTTGGCGATAAATATGGGTGTTCTTACAAATAGATTATGGTTTGATTTAAATAAAGGGTTTGGCGCAAGTGAATTTCCTTCGACATTTGATATATTAGTAAAAGCTAAAATTGTGCTTTCAAAAATACTTACGGAAAGTGTAGCTGATAAATTTGAACAAGCAAAGAAGAGGTATTTAGACCAAGAAATAACAGAAGAACAATTATCTGATAATATTTTAATGCTTAGAGAGGAAATAAAAAAGCCAGAGGATATTAATAAGAATGTTTTAGAAAATGTACTTTCATTTTTGTCGGAAGAAAATTTAGCTATTCATCAATCTGAAAAAGAATTACTTTCCATTAAGTTGCAAAAAGCAAATGAAAAGAATGATTCGTTGATGAAGAGCATGAAAAAAAACGAAGAGGGCAAAAATAAATTAATTGAAGAATCAATTCAAAAAAATGCAGATTTGCAAAGAAAGAATGTAGAACTGCTTTGCAGAAATAAAGAAAATTTAGAACAGCAAATAGAAGAAATAGAAAAAAGGAAAAAAAATGCTGATAAAAAAATACAAAAGAAAATATCAAATATTAAGCCTGTTACTATAGGGAGTATAATATTTTATTGTTTATTTTTGTTATTTGTATTTCTAAAAAGCAATGAGGACATTCAAGTCGTTATCACCATTGTATTGGCTATAATTCCACCAGCGATAATTACTATTATATCATTAATTGTTGATAAAAAAGTAGATTTTTTTAACTTATACGAGTTATTTATAAAGTGGATTGAAAAAAGAATTGAAAAAAAGACATATAGCAGTTACTTTGTTGACAAAGATAAACTGCGCAAATTAAAGGAAGAATTAGCAGAAGTGGAAGCTGGATTAAAAGCGATAAAGTATAGTAATGAAGCATAAATTTAAAGTATAAGAAGAAATAATGGATAAATAAGATTGGAATAGAAATAATTGGGATTATAAAAAAATGAACTTATTTTTTCCAAGATAAATTTAGTTTGTAACATAAAAGATGTTACAATAAAAATATTTCATTTTTGTGAATAACAATGGTGAGAGAATATTATCTAAAAAGAGCCTACTAAATATATTTATGAAAAATGGAACATCAGAAGTTGCAGAATTGACAATGATAGAGGTTAATTTATATCTCTATATATATGCGACTTAAGTATGAAACCAGGGGGAAAGGAATCGATTAGGAAAGACCTACTTTGTGATGAAATACCAGGCTGTGCGGTTCGGAAAATAGGATATTATATTCTTTTTATCAGGATAATATGATTGATTGTCTGTCTATTTACTTGTTGTTAAAGGATGTGGCTGATCCTAGAGTGGAAACGGCGTTAGAGAATATAATGTAGGAGAGCGCATTGTAAATAGAAGATAATAGGAATTTTTTGATAAATTTCAAATAAAATCTTCGCTTTTTATCCCTTCTCTGATATAATACATACATGGCAACGCGACGGCAACTGAGGATCAGCAAGTCAGCGCATAATATGAAAATGAGATAAATGAAATCGGAAAGCTCATAAAACTTAAACAAATTTGTTTAAGTTTTGGAGAAAAGAACCGAGTTTGAATAGCGGACGAAAATGCGAAAAAGCCCGTAAATAAAGGCTTTGCGGGACTTCTGAATTGCCCGGTGGAGTGCAAATGGAGTTAAAATTTATTTTTTTCTCTTGCTTTTATTCCGGACAATGACGAGATTTTCGCAAAATCATCCAAATTCAGAAAGATATAATTAGTGGAAATTAAAGAACAGTTTGTTTTAATGGAAGTATTTTCCGTTGGAGCAAACTGTTTTTTTATACTCTTTTTCAATGAGCTCCTGATACCAGATACATTATGGAAGCAACCGTAAAAAAAATAATTTTTGCAAAAATCCGAAATAGGATGTCCTGTTTTGCACCTGTCAGTACAGAGTATATGAAAAGATAAATATTCAAAATACAGGATGTAAATAACGGTGAATTAGTACCATCTGCACGGTCTAACTGTACCACCTTGCCGAAACAAGAGTACCGCCTTGCCGGTTGGCTGTACCGGTCGGCAACTGCACTTTGCCAACGATGCGAACCACTTTTCCGGTGAAGTGAACCATCCTTCCGGATGGTTGATCCACTCGATATTCGATTACTTTGCCTAAAGACGGTATCTGGCGAGAATGGAGCTTGCAATGGCTGTTATCGCCTCGCTGACGCAACTACGACATTGACAAGTGCCATCCTGCCAGATGAATGACAGCTGAACAAAGCAAACGCATTCCGTGCTGATGGAGCGTTGACTCCACAGCCGATGACCTGATGTTTTCAGGACATCTTACATAGAGTCATTCCAGCACATACGCTGATGACTATAGATTATTACCTTGACAACTTAATACCGGTCGTCATCCTGACCCTGGGCAATCCTTATCATGGAATCCACATGCTCCTTAAATGACATTGGATCTCCGCCATCATAGTAGATCCTCATGTACTCCTGGTACGCCAGGTTATCGTAGAGAAGCGTGTCAGCTGCGTCTTGTCCAGCTTACGGTCCGGATGGTATTCGATCTCTTCCATACAAGCATTTGGCGCTGAAAATCCGGCATCACGGATGCATTTGGCGAGCTTATTGGCCTGGCGGCGGTTCCACTCTGCATCGACCAGGAGAGCGATCCGCTCCTCGAAGCCGAGACTGCTGTAGGTATCAGGATCGCTCAGCTGGGACTCCAGTTCTTTGGCCATGGCTGAGAACCGCATCTGCTTGAGGGTATCAATCGTTGACTGGTTGATCATATGTTTGCACCCCCTTTCCGGAAAGCATCAGCGCCTCGTGTGATCCCGTGGCGGGTGCCATTTTTCGGCACAGGTGCTTCAGCGGCTTGATTGAGGGGAATCCTATCCTGTCCGTTTTTGAGAATGGTGAGGATGCTCCTCAGCGCAGGTGTCGATGAAAAGTAAAACAGACATCGGCTTATGAAATCATTGGTAACCTGAACAAAGAACTGGAAGAACAGGGATATCTGACACTTAGAGGAAAAGTTCCAACAAAATATTTTGTAAAGCGTTTCTATGGAGTAAAAGACACCTGCGAAATCCCACAGGAAGAAGGAAAGGAATGGTTTCATGCGTAAGTAGCATGTGAAGGTGGAAAGGCAACCTATAAGTTTAGATGCTCAGATACAGGGCGTGGTATGAGTAAAAGTTTTCTTTCTCATGTGTTTGAACCGTTCGCACAAGAAGATTCCAGTGCAAGGACCAGTTATATGGGAACTGGGCTTGGAATGCCGATTGCCAAACAACTCACAGAAATGATGGGCGGAAAGATTGCGGTAGAAAGCGAATTAAATGTCGGTACAACCTTCACAGTTACAATTTCATTTGAACTCGATTCAGATTATAAAGAAGAAGACACGCTGGAAGAGGAAAATTTATCGAAAAATCTTTCGGGATTGACAGCACTTTTGGTAGAAGATAATGAGTTGAATATGGAGATTGCTAAGTTTATTCTGGAAAATGCTGGAATCAATGTCGTCACTGCAAAAGATGGAAAAGAGGCAGTCGATATTTTTGCGAAATCAGAGGTGCATTATTTTGATGTGATTCTCATGGATATTATGATGCCGGTGATGGATGGACTGACTGCTACAAAAACAATTAGATCACTGGAACGGCAAGAAGCAAAAACAATTCCTATTTTTGCAATGACTGCAAATGCGTTTCTGGAAGATAAAAAACAAAGCAAAGAAGCTGGAATGAATGAACACTTATCGAAGCCGTTGGATGAAAAGAAACTGATGAATACGATTTGGAAATATACAATCGGGAAAAATTCAAATAGCAAAGAATAGTGTGTGATTGTTGGTAGAGGTATATTCGTTTTTGGGTAAATAACAATTCTAAGCGGTTGATCTTTATGGTTGACCGCTTTTTCCGCCTTCAAAAAATCAGAAGATTCTATTCCAGCAATTTCTGGTAATTCAATGAAAATCTGTTGAATACAGCATGATTCTACCATTAAGGGGTGTACTTTTTCTGAGAAAATAGATACTATAATCCCAAAAGGGGGAATGGCTATGGACCTTGTGAAAATCGGAAGCTATATTGCAGAAAAAAGAAAAAAACTTGGTATGACTCAAAAACAGCTCGCTGAGAAACTGGGGAAGAGTGATAAGTCAGTTTCTAAGTGGGAACGAGGGATCTGTTTACCAGATGTGTCTGTGTATTTAGAATTATGTGAAATATTAGGCATCAGTCTAAATGAATTTTTGGCTGGTGAAGATATTGAGGTAACTAATGTAGAAAAAAAATCGGAAGATACACTGATACAGATATCAAAAGATAGTAGTCATAAACAGCGTTATTTAAAGAAGATTATTGCTGTACTTCTTATTGTTGTGGGAGTATGTGTTATTGTTTTTGGAATCATGGTATGTAATAAATTGCGGCAACCACAAAATTATATAGAAGCAGTAGCACCAGATAGTGTAGAAATGAAAACAGCTGAATTGTTATCTGGAATTGATGGAACCATGATGTTTCGATACAATTCAAAAGATACATTTCAAACATTGTATGTTTACTTGTCAGAATACCAGTCTGGAAAACGAATTTCTCATAAGAAGGTTTTGGAACTTTCCTATGAGGATGTGAAATCTGCAAAAAATGGATGGATTGTTATTACGCCGGATTTTGATAATTTTACTGCAAAGCTTATTGCGGCAGATGAATATTCAAAATATATGACAGAAATGCCAATCTTGGAGGGTGTTGCAAACAGAGAATATTATGGCAGATCTGCAACGTCTATAGAGAACAAAAGCCCGATAGAATACGGAACAGAGCAAGGATTGGCAGCACTGATCTATGGCGAACAAGGAGTGAGTTCGTTGCCGATACAGGATATTAAAGGTGAATACATAGATACAGATAATGAGTATATGTATTATTATTCGGTTGAGTTCGTAAAATAAGAATAGTAAAAGAGAGAAGAGGATACCACAAATCATTGCTTTGATGATTCTGTGGTATCCTCTTTGTGGATTTCAGAATTTGTTTCTCAGCTTTCGGTATTCTCGCGGTGAATATCCTTTCAGCTTGTGAAAAAGCCGACTGAAATACAGCTGGTTATCATATCCGACGATTTTAGAGATTTCATTGATGGAATAGGTTGTTGTTTCAAGTAACATCTGAGCATTGCTGATCCGGATTCCTACGATGAATTGCATTGGTGTGGAACCGGTGTATTTTTTGAAATTCCGGATAAACCAACTGACACTCATGCCTCGTGAGGCTGCGTAATCCTCTATGTTGATGTCCTGATTATAATTTTCGCTGAAATAGGTAACTGCAGTGTTCATTTCCTGATCCAGGTATTCGTTTTTCAGAATATGTTCTCGTGTCAGTTCTCGGTGGAAAGTGATTAGTAGATGACGAAGCAGAAGAACAAGCATTTCCTCATAGTTGTCCTGACAGCGTTGAAGTTCTATGATAATACGCTTGAAAACCCGTTCATATTCCATAGATGTGCCAACTTGGAAAACCCGTTCTTTATCCGAAAATCCATACTGACGTAAGATATTTTTAACATTGCTGCCTGTAAAATGAATCCAGTATACTTCTGTCTTATCTTCCCCATAATATTCATATTTCTGAAGCTCTTTCGGTCTGTACAGTACAATATTACCGGCGGGAACAATCGTTTCATTATCTACATTGTCAAAATGAAAATGTCCACAACCGGCAGTGATATAGATGATCTGATAATCCAGGCGTCCCCTTGGACGGTAGGTTGGTAATTTTGGAGGGCTGGAAAGGCGATAAGTACCACAGCTTCCTACAATCAGTGGGCGACTTTTGTCTTTGAAATCCATATGGGAGTGGTTCAGATAACCAGTATTCATATACATAGGGCAGCACCTCTTTTCCTACTTTTTACCATTGTATCATTTAGTGCATATTTTGTCTAATCCAATTCATAGACATATTTTGCGGATTAGGATAAGCTATGTATAGAAAAACAAAGAAACGTAAACAAAAAAGTAAAGAACAAGACTTGCTGTGGGAGAACAACGTATAAAAAAATGTATATGTATTGAAGGAGAGTTATTTATGATTGTACCACGTTATTATGAGGATTTAAGTGTACTGCATGAAAACACAATGCCAGCCAGAGCCTATTATGTTCCGGCATCCAAAAGAATGGACAACCTGGTGGAACACAGGGAAGAATCAGACCGTATGCAGTTATTAAACGGAACTTGGAAATTTCAGTATTATAACAGCATCTATGATATTCAGGAATCTTTTTTTGAGAAGGATTATGATACAGAAAACTTTGACGAGATTCAGGTTCCGAGTGTATGGCAGATGGCAGGATATGACACACACCAGTATACAAACATCCGGTATCCGTTCCCATTTGATCCACCGTATGTACCACAGGATATCCCGTGTGGAGCATATGCACATACTTTTGACTATCATAAAGATGAAAATGCACCAAAAGCATTTTTAAATTTTGAGGGAGTAGACAGTTGCTTTTATGTATGGGTCAATGGTTCTTATGTGGGATACAGCCAGGTTTCTCATATGACCAGTGAGTTTGATATTACCGACCTTCTTCAGGATGGAAAGAATACCATAGCAGTATTGGTAATGAAGTGGTGTGACGGTTCTTACTTGGAAGATCAGGACAAATTCCGTATGAGTGGAATTTTCCGGGATGTGTACATTTTGAAACGTCCGGAGCAGGCAATCAGCGATTATCATATAAAAACAAAGATTGAGGATATGCTTGCAAAGATAGAACTTGATGTGAAATTCTACTCTCCGGCAAATGTAAAAATTTCGATTGAAGATAAAAATGGAGCAGTTGTCGCAGTAGGAAGTATTACCGAAGAAGGAACAGCGGTGTTAGAGATTGCAAGTCCGGAGCTTTGGAATACAGAAAATCCATACCTGTACAAACTGATCCTTGAAACAGAAAATGAAGTAATTGTAGATCATATCGCACTCAGAAAGATAGAGATCAAAGATCAGGTTATTTACTTAAACGGACAGAAGATTAAATTCCGTGGTGTCAATCGACATGATTCCGATCCGGTTACTGGATTTACAATTAGTGTGGAACAGATTACAACAGATCTTACGCTAATGAAGCAGCACAATTTTAACGCTATCCGTTCCAGCCATTATCCGAATGCACCATTTTTCTATGAAATGTGTGACAAGTATGGATTTATGGTGATAGATGAAGCAGATATAGAAGCTCATGGACCATTCATGCTCTACAGAAAAGAAGACACGGATTACAATCGATTCAAGCGGTGGAATGAAAAGATTGCCGATGATCCGGCATGGGAATCAGCTATCGTTGACCGTGTGAAACTCATGGTAGAACGTGATAAAAACCGTTTTTGTATTGTTATGTGGTCAATGGGAAATGAAAGTGCTTATGGTTGCAACTTTGAAAAAGCACTTGCTTGGACAAAGAAATTTGATCCGGACCGTATCACACAGTATGAGAGTGCAAGATACCGTAATTATGATGAAACATATGATTACAGCAACTTGGATGTGTACAGCCGTATGTACCCGGCACTTTCCGAGATTCAGGAATATCTGGACAAGGACGGAAGCAAACCATTCCTTCTGGTAGAATATTGCCACAGCATGGGAAATGGCCCTGGAGATTTTGAAGATTACTTCCAGATGATACAGGATAATGATAAAATGTGCGGCGGCTTTGTCTGGGAATGGTGTGACCATGCGATTGCTCATGGCACTGCTGAGAATGGAAAGACAATCTATGCCTACGGAGGAGATCATGGCGAAGATATCCATGATGGCAATTTCTGCATGGATGGATTAGTATATCCGGACAGAACTGCCCACACAGGACTTTTGGAATACAAGAATGTCTATCGTCCGGCAAGGGTGGTTTCTTATGATAAAGAAAGTGGAGAGCTGGTACTTCACAATTATATGGATTTTGATGACCTGAATGATTATGTAAACATCAGTTATGAACTGACGCAAGATGGTCTTGTAATCGGAAAAGGTAAACTTTCAGAAGTGTCTGTGGCACCACACAGTGAAGGAAAGACAAATCTGAAAGTCAATGTTCCAGAAAGCGGAAAATGCTATTTAAAACTTATTTACCATCTGAAAAAAGAAATGCCACTGTTAGAGGAAGACCACATTCTGGGATTTGATGAAATTGAGGTAAGTCAGAAAGATGCAAAATGTCAGCTCGCAGAGAAATGGATGGAAAAAACAGCAACGAACTCTGAATTACAGGTGAATGAAAATGATACACAGATTCATATCAAAGGTCGTGAATTTTCCTACACCATAGACAGACGTACGGCTCTCTTTACAGAGATGAAATTTGCAGGACGGGAATATCTGAATCATCCGATGGAGTTGAATATTTGGAGAGCTCCAACAGATAACGATATGTACATCAAGTCTGAATGGAAGAAAGCTCACTATGATAAGGCTTACACAAGAGCCTATACGACAGAGGTTGCACAGGGAAAACATGGTGTGAAGATTACAAGCCATGCTTCCGTTGTGGCAGAGACGGTACAGAAGATTCTTGATGTGGCGATTACATGGAAAATAGATGCTGCAGGAAAGATTGATGCAGATATAGCAGTAACAAAAGATGGAGAGTTCCCGGATCTTCCGAGATTTGGAGTGAGAATGTTTTTGGATAAGAAACTTTCAGATGCCAGATACTTTGGAATGGGACCACAGGAGAGCTATCGTGATAAACATCAGGCAGCGAGTCACGGTCTGTACCGGGCAAATGTAGGGGATTTACATGAGGACTATATCCGTCCACAGGAAAACGGAAGCCATTATGATTGTGAATATGTAGAGCTTAACAACAGCCGATATGGAATTGTGGCATCCGCAGAAAAGGCATTTTCATTCAATGCTTCTTATTATACACAGGAAGAACTTGAGAAGAAAACGCATAATTATGAATTGACAGAATCAGACAGCATGGTATTTTGTGTTGACTATGCATTAAATGGAATAGGTTCTAACAGTTGTGGCCCGGTTGTATTGGATCAGTATCGATTTAATGATGTATTATTCCGGTTCCAGTTTACTCTGGTTCCGTATGTAAAGGGATAATAAAGTTTTAAGTAACCCGTTAACAAGGAAGGAGAGTCTGGGTGTTTTGTAAAGTCCGGATATACAGAACAATCAGACAAAAACAAAGCAAAAAAATTTAGAATTAGGCACCATACTGTTAGGCATCTTGAGATTCTAAGTGCGATGAATATGAGGAGCAAAAGAATTCTATGGAAGAAAAAAAGTATTTAAAATGGTATAACAAAATTGGATATGGTTCAGGTGATATCGCAGGTAATGTAGTCTATGCATTCCTGACATCTTTTATGATGGTCTATCTGACAGACTCAGTAGGACTTGCTGCTGGTGTCGTAGGTACCCTGATTGCCGTATCAAAATTAATTGATGGTTTTACAGATATATTCTTTGGATCAATGATCGACAAAACACACAGCAAAATGGGAAAAGCAAAGCCTTGGATGTTATATGGCTATATTGGATGTGCCATTACATTAGTCTGCTGTTTTGCAGTACCAGTCAGCTGGGGAACAACCGCTAAATATGCATGGTTCTTTATTTCTTATACACTGTTAAATGGTGTGTTTTATACAGCTAATAATATTGCATATTCAGCACTTACATCACTCATCACAAAGAACAGCAAAGAACGTGTGCAGATGGGATCTTACCGTTTCATTTTTGCATTTTTAACAAGCCTTCTGATTCAGGCAATTACAGTTGGATTTGTAGATAAGTGTGGTGGAGATGTAGCTGCATGGAGAACTGTAGCAATTATTTATGCAATTATTGGTCTTATTGTAAATACAATTTCTGCTCTTTCTGTTAAAGAACTTCCAGAAGAGGAACTTAACGAAGGGGAAGTAAAAAATGAGGATGAGAAGTACGGAATGGTACAGGCATTTAAGCTTCTTATCAAAAACAAATATTACATGATGATCTGTGGAACTTACATTTTACAGCAGTTATACAGTGCCATGATTGGAGCCGGTATTTATTACATGACATGGGTACTGAAAAACAAAAACTTGTTCGGACAGTTTGCATGGGCAGTTAATATTCCACTGATCATTGCTTTGATTTTCACACCAACTTTAGTTGGTAAGTGGAAAGGTATGTACAAACTGAACTTAAGAGGTTATATCTTAGCAGTTATCGGTAGAGCACTTGTTGTTGTTGCCGGATATATGGGTAGCGTTCCGCTGATGATGGCATTTACGGCTCTTGCAGCATTAGGACAGGGACCATGGCAGGGAGAT
Organism: Drancourtella sp. An12; assembly: GCF_002160935.1. Classification (NCBI taxonomy): domain Bacteria; kingdom Bacillati; phylum Bacillota; class Clostridia; order Eubacteriales; family Oscillospiraceae; genus Drancourtella; species Drancourtella sp. An12. The sequence goes on from NZ_NFLO01000001.1 coordinate 468,756, forward strand.
ATGAATGCGGTTATCGCATCCTGCTCTGAATACACTTATCTTACACAGGGAAAGAGAATTGACGGAACTATGTACTCTTGTACGTCTCTTGGTGTAAAGATCGGTGGAGGTATTGGAACGGCTGTTGTTGGATGGATGCTTGATTTCAGTGGTTACGTTGGAACAAATGCAACTCAGCCACAGTCCGCACTTGATATGATGCAGTTTATGTATCTGTGGCTTCCATTAATCTTTGATGTATTGATTATGTTTGTACTTTCAAGAATGAATGTAGAAGGTGCAAATAAGAAACTGAAAGCAGAAAAAGGAATCACTGCAGATGAAGTAACAGATGCATCAGACATGGAGTAAAATTTGAAGGGAAAAGCATTGTCTGATTGAATCTTCAATTAGACAATGCTTTTACATATTATGAAACAATGAAACAGGCAAAAGAGCGGGGGACAGTATTTTGAATATAGAAGAAGCAATTGGAATGCTTAACGGGAAAGCTGCATTCAAAAGATTTATTGAAAGTTTATAAAAAAAGGACCACTTCATTTTTGTGAAATGGTCTTAAGAAAAAATATTCAGTTTTCACAAAATAGTCCTTTTAGTATTTATACATGATATGGATGCTCAAAATAGTCAGCGTAGAATACTAAAAGGTCGTTCAGATATTTTTTAAGATTGCTCATTTGCGATTCCTCCTTTCCTTGTTTACAAGTTGATTATAGGATAGATGAAAAAGGATTGCTTGCCAAATCGAAAGAAGATATAGACAAATGTTGCAAAGGGGAGTATTTCATGCAGTTAAAATATGTTGACACAAAAGAGGAGATCATAGCAGTAAATAAAAAGTCAAAACATATTGAACCACATCTTCATAATGCACTGGAGATTGTTTGTGTAACAAGTGGAACATTAGAGCTTGGTGTCGGACAGGAACTTTACCATATGGAAAAAGGAGATATAGGCTTTGTATTTCCGGATATTATTCATCACTATCAGGTACTGACACCCGGTGTAAATAAAGCGACTTATCTGATCGCATCGCCCTTTACGATTGGTAAATTTGCAGATATCATGCAGTCCATGGCTCCTGAATATCCAGTTATCAAAGCGGAAAAGGTTGAGCCGGAGGTATATAGGGTTATCAATGCGATCTTAGAGACAGAACAGTCGGATATTACAGTCGCACAGGCTTATCTTCAAATTGTGTTGGCACGCTGCATAGGAAAACTGAATCTGGTAGAGAAGAGCCATGTGGGGAGCAATGACCTTATTTACCAGACGGTTTCCTATATATCAGCAAATTTCAAAAAGAAGCTTTCACTGGAAGAGATGGCGAAAGACCTTGGAGTAAGCAAATATGTCTTATCCAGACTCTTTTCCAAAACATTTCATAGGAATTTCAACCAGTATCTTAACGATGCAAGGCTCAACTACGCATGTCATCGTTTGGAAAATACGAGTGATTCTATTACAAATATTTGCCTGGATAGTGGCTTTGAAAGTCAGAGAACATTTAACCGGGTATTTAAGGAAAGATATAAAATATCGCCTAGTGACTATCGGAGTACATGTGTAAAAGATATATTGTCATAAAAGGTTCTGCTGATAGAATAATTTACTTTGATTTCACGCCGTTATGTATTTGATTTTATGTGCGTATGATACGATATTACAATGGTCGTAGAAAATAGATTTTTCAGAAGTAAAAGAACAAGGCGTACTCTAAAGAAAAAGAAAGGCAGGGCATATATGAATATGGGAAATTCCATAATTGATTTTAACGAGAAAAAAAGGTTTATCTGCGATATGGATGGTGTGATTTATCATGGCAATCAGATATTGCCAGGTGTTCCAGAATTCATTCAGTGGTTACATGATGAAAAGAAGGAATACTTATTTTTGACAAATAATAGCGGGTATACACCACGGGAATTAAATCAGAAACTGGCAAGGATGGGACTTGATGTGCCGGAAGAACATTTTTATACCAGTGCATTGGCAACAGCAGCTTTTTTAAAAGAACAGGCGGCAGGATGTTCAGCATTTGTGATAGGAGAAGCCGGTCTGTTAAATGCACTTTATGATGTAGGTATCACAATGAATGATGTGAATCCGGATTATGTTGTTGTGGGAGAGGGACGATCCTATTCATTGGATACATTAACAAAAGCAACGAATTTGGTTCTGAAAGGTGCAAAGCTGATCGGAGCAAACTCAGATGTTTCCGGACCGATTGAGAACGGCATTGCTCCTGCTTGTCGTGCATTGGTTGCACCTATAGAAATGGCAAGCCTTATATTTGAAGACCTTACAGATGCAATAGGAACATAGGTGATATTTTATGCCTATCGCCCTGAAAACGGGCTTTTATTGCGTAACATTCAAAAATAGGGTGTCAATCTGCAAGAATTTGCTATAATAAAGGCGTGGCAACATTTTGGCAACAGAAAATCAGTAAACCAAAATAACTGATGTAATAGAAGTAAATATCGGCATGAATCCACACAAAACCTAAACAAATATAGTTAATAACATCGGGAAACACGCCGAGTTTGAGTGAGAAAAAGTCAGGAAGTTAAGAATATACAGAGGTTATAGTCGATATGGGCTAAAGAAGAAATAGTATTAAACTATTCTACAACTCATTATTGACACGTAACGACGAAGACGTTACAATTAAAGCATAAACGGAGGTGACATTATGGAGAAATCAGCAACACTTAATCTACGGATTAATCCCACATTAAAATCAGAGGCAGAGACAGTTCTTTCGCGTCTGGGCATACCAATGTCAACGGCTGTCGATATGTTCCTGAATCAAGTAGTTTTAGTTGGAGGGATTCCGTTTTCCGTTACGCTTCCAAAGGCACCGGCAGATATAGATGCCTCTCAGATGACAGATGCGGCTCTTCATGCGAAGCTTCAGAAAGGTTATGATGATTACAGAGCCGGAAGGACAGAGAACGCTGCAGAAGCATTCAAAAAGTTTAGGGAGACTCATAGGTGATGGGGAAACGGATTGTAGAAATTACCCAGACAGCTCTTGACGATATGGAAGGGATCTATGATTATATAGCAGATGTTCTTTTGGCAGCGGAGAATGCTATGGGTCAATATAATCGTATTATTGGATAGAATTACATGGTGTTAGCACCATGTAGATAGGGCGATTAAGGAGAAATATTCGTGATACCCGTATGATACCTGTTTGGTCGGAAACCATGGATAATGAGTAAAATAAGGATATTACGAATATAAAAACCCATAAAAGTCAACTTGGCATTTAACAATTATGTTATATGTTGGTGGCGAATAGTAAACAGAAAGCCGGGAAGACGCATAAACAGCGGACTTTCCGGCTCTCTGTTTGTCTGAGTTTGTTAAATTTATTTTCCCGACAAATGGAGGATGCAGTCGTTTTATTCAGGCGCGTGCTTCCTCTGTTTGGGGATCCTGAATGTGGCCGATGACCAACATCGCCAGAATGAACAGCGCGATGGTAAATATAAAGGGCAGACGGCGGTCCAGGCTGGAAAGCCATCCGGCCAGGTAGCCGAACGGAGAGGAGAGTGCAATGGTTGAGGCCATGATCAGAGCGTTCAGGCGCGCGCGCTCCTGTGCGTTGATGCTGAGCTGGAGCAGTGCATCCTTGCGCGGATTCACCAATGCGGCGGCAACGGCAGCAGTGAATACGTAGACAAGAACAGGCACCAAACTGTTGACAGGAGAGAGAATCAACACCAGAGCAGCTGCACAGTACAGAACGAGCCCGGTCCACAGCGGAACCTTGAATTTTGCAACGCTCATACGGTGTTGGATACCGACCATAAAGACAAGCATGACGGCAGCGTTTAAAATCGGAAACACGGCCAGGTAGTTTTCAGAAAGCCCGAGCCTTTGGGTTACATACAGCCCGAAAAAGTTGGTGTTTACCATATTGCTGATATACAGCAGGACCGAAACGGCAACGGCCTTCAGAGCGCCCTTGTCCTTCAGAAGGTAAGGAATCAGTTGCCGATATTCGCCGAGCATTTGGAAAACGGAAACACCCTTGGTTTCGGCACGTCGGATTTTCCCCTGCTTTGTTTCCCTGCAGAATTTCAAGGTGATGAGCATTTTGATGATCATCGACACGGTGAAAAGCAGATACAGAACACGCACAACCGGTACTACCGAATAGGCATTGACAAACAAGCCGGAAAGCGGTGCAAAGAAGATGGACACCAGACCGCCGATGCTCACCCAGGTGTAGATATTGACAAGGTCTTTTGAGCGTGCGTCCTCGATCAGCAGACAGTACCACGCGGTCTGGTTGATCTGCTCAAAACAGTTCAGGACGGCAGCGAGTAAAAACAGCCAGAAGTTGTCGGATATAGCCCATACGAGACAAGCCAGTGCCCAACCAAAGAAGTCGCCCATCATGGTGGTGAATTTTCTACCGACTTTATCGGTCAGGATGCCACCGGAAAATGAGAAAAACACTTGAAACACCATGGCGATGGATAGAATCAGACCGATCTGCACGTCTGTGATGCCCTGGGTGTACATGTACAGCGTGGCAAACGGTGCGATCAGATTGTAAGGAATGCCCCATAAGGGCTCGATCAATGCCAGTGTGCGCGGGTTTCCAGGATTATTTTCCAAGACCTGAACCAATGGGTGTTCCCTGAGTTTTTCCAGTTTTGCTTTCAGATTCATATATATTCTCCCCGTATTCTCTCAATTTCCTCCCCATTCTATCATATCGTTCTGAAATCGAAAATAGGATTCAAGTTTTTTTCGGTAAATAAAGGGAGGGCAGATTCGAGAATATGCAATTTGAGAAGGAATAGAACATGAATAAAGAATGGTGTAAACTTAATAAAACAATGTAGTTCTTCAGAGCTTAAGGTGTTGATTGCTGCAAGTTCTGCTTGACTGTAAACCCTGTTTATAGTTTATATTCAAAAATAGAATATAGGTGCTTGAGAAGAGGTGCATGATATGACAATAAAAGAGGTTGAAAAACTGACAGGGTTATCACGTTCAAATGTACGCTTTTATGAAAAAGAAAAACTGATTGTTCCTGTAAGAAATGAAAGAAACGGTTATAGAGACTATTCCAATAGCGATATAGAGAATCTTAAAAAGATTGCATATCTTAGAACATTGGGAATTTCTATTGAGGATATACGAAGTATTATATCAGAAAACGTATCATTACGGGAAGTGATCCAAAAACAAAATAAAATACTAAGAGGTCAGATTAGTGAATTAAACAGAGCAAAAAAACTGTGTGAAAAAATGCTTGACGAAGAAACTATAGAGTATAGTGACTTAAAAGTAGAACAGTATGTGGCAGAATTAGAGAAATATTGGAGTGATAATAAGCCTGTGTTCAAATTGGATTCGGTTAGCTTTTTGTATATATGGGGGAGCTTTGTTACATGGACAATAATTACGGTAGTATGCTTATTGATAGCTTTATTGTTTTACACAAAGTTGCCGCCGAAAATTCCTGTACAGTGGAGCGATGGGGCAGTGTCCTCATTGGTGGACAAGAAATTTATTTTTGCTTATCCGATAGCGTGTATTGTAATCCGTTATTTTGTCAGGCCGATTATTTACGGAAAATTGCAGATGAATTTTTATTGTGAGGTTATGACAGAGTATTTAACAATCTATATGTGCTTCCTTGCTTTATCAGTGGAACTTTTTTCTATACTTTTTATTTATGGAATAGTAAAAAATATTATAGCAATGTTAGTTGTAGATACAGTCGTATTGATTGGCGTATTGATAAGAGGGCTTGCTAAAAAGAATTCAGGTACAATGGAAGTTTAGCACTGACCAATTTATGGGATATAAATGATGGAGTCCAAAGCGTAGAGAGGGTCGTAAAGTCATCCAAATCAGATGATGGAGCGGCCTTCTCTTTTTATGTGTAACATATTGACATTTAATTTGTTATATGGGTAGATAGGATTAAGTTATGAAAAAGAGGTGAGATGCTTGGAAGAAAAAATGATAAAACAATTATATCATCAGTATGGAAAAGAATTGTTTTTGTATTTGTATTCTATGTGCCAGCAAAAAGAGTTGGCAGAAGACTTATTACAAGAAACTTTCTTAAAAGCAATCCTGGCATTACCGGAATATCACACAAATATGCGGGCATGGTTGTATAAAGTCGCAAGAAATCTTTTTTACAATTTGTATAAACGAAACAGGCGGGAAATTTGTGATGAGGAATATTTGAAGAAGATTTCTAAATTAGAGGTTGACGAATTTCTAGAAGAATATATTTCCTAACATTGTTTCATTGTTTTATTATGACCCGGGAAAGGAGATATTTGAAAATACAAATCAAATGAGTTTGGATCTCAGGGTGTATACAGAATTAAAAATTCCAGGATATGTTCGGGATAATGTTGTAGTACGAGATAAAGGTTATGGAAATTATGATATCAACATTTATCAAAATGTTTCCTATAATGGGAAATTTACGAATATTGCAGGTGCCTTGAATAAAGGAAATTTGAATCTTTATGATATGAATTTGCTAAATCCACCTCACGATAATGTATTTGCCTGGTTTCAGTTAGAGGATTTGAAAGAACAATCGCTTCGTGAGATAGAGGCAGCGGGCAAAGAGATGTTTTTCTCAGGTGGAACCAGAGAACAGGCCACAGAAGCTCTTCAAGGCTTAGAAGAAAATGTAAAGTATGTTTTTTATGCAACATTGGATAAAATGGTCGATTACAATGAATTTGTTAAATTTAAAAAGGAAAAGAATTCATATGCTAACTGGTGCGCCGTATATACTGGAGGAAGAATTCAAAATCTGGGCATTGAGTGCGAATTGTTACGTTCATGTAATCTGGGATGGGACACAAAGGAATATCCAGAGATGATTATATGGAATCATGACGAAGAAACGCAGCCTTTGGAGAATAAAATTGAGAATACAGAGGTTATGCAGACCCATTTTGAAAGTATGCTGAGATATATGGGAGAACAAGAAGCATTTTTAAAAATGATGAATGAGACTTCTGAAATATACAAAGAGGCAGCAGAGTATATCGAAGAGAATGGAATGCTTATTTATGGGTATTCGGGAATTGCGAAAAAGGAAGAATTGCTAAAAATGAATGAGTGGTCGGAAATTTATGCAATAGAAGTGAGTGAATTGAGATAATTCAGAATGAAAGACAAAATGAAGGGCAAGGAGTTATTTATGACTCCTTGCCCAAGTGCTTTTCAATTATAGAAAAATTAATCTTGTTACTCTTGTTTCAATCTTGGTAAAATAATAGAAAAGGAGTAAATAGAACATGAATAAAGAATGGTCTGAACTTAATAAAACAATGCAGGGACAAATTAAAAAGAAAGATACATATAAGATGGGGGTTGATACTTTGTTCAGTTTACGAAGTCAGTTAATGCAAACCTTAGTATCTTTAAAAGAGGAACTACGCAGAGAAGATTTTAACTCGATCCCGTTCATTAATGCTGATGGCTATCATAGTAAGACGATCGCTTATTCGATCTGGCATATTTTCCGTATTGAAGATATCGTAGCACATTCGGTGATAAAGGAAGATGAACAAGTATTTTTTGTGGGAAATTATCAAAAGCGTATCAATTCGCCCATCATTACAACAGGAAATGAACTCGTGAAACAGCAGATTGCAGATTTTTCAAAACAGCTGAATCTGGAAGAATTATATTCATATATTTTTGAAGTGCGGGAAAGCACAGAAAAAATGCTTGAACAGTTATCTTATGATGAATTAAAAAGGAAAATTTCGATAGAAAGAAAAGAATACCTGAAATCGTTGAAGGTGGTAAAGGAAGATGAAAAAGCAAATTGGCTGATTGATTATTGGTGCAATAAAGATATTCGTGGACTAATTCAAATGCCGTTCTCCAGACATTGGATTATGCACACAGAAGCCTGTTTGCGTATAAAAAATAAGATACAATAGACATTTAATTGAAGGGAGGTTATTTTATGGAATCTTTGGAGAAGATACATTAATCTTCTTACTCTGATCCGTAATCACCAGAAGAATTTTATATACTGCTTTTTCATCGCATTTTTGCTGATCTGACTTATGCTGTTAGTTGTAGTACTGGCAATTCTGATTACCACTCCACTGGGAGCGATTGGCATGGATTTAACTTACAAAAGATTATTGACACGGGAAAGAGTGAATAAAAGTGGAGAGGTTAAAATAGTGAAAAAATGTTAAATGGGCGGATTTTTCCGCCCATTTACTTTGTATAATGAAAAGCGTAACGTACATGGAAAAGAGAATATGTGATTCATGAGAATCAAGAAAGAGGTGCTTTTATGGGTTTACCGCAGAAAAACATACTGATCAATCATTTTCAGGCTGTCGAAGATTATCTGAAACTGGATGCAAGAAATGGAAAGCATCTGCGATTTATTGAGTTGATGAAGAACAGATATATCCCTGAAGTGCAGAATCTTTTAGAAATCATTCCGGAAAGCTTTCATCCGACAGAACTTCAGAAGTTTTACGAACATACCGGGCTAAAGATACTGGTTGAGATCTACAACAGTGAATATGAAGTGACGATGTATGACAGGAAAGGGAAATACCCGAGAGAGGATGCCGTTATCTGGAATAAAGATTTTAGAGAGCAGGTAGCTGAGCATCCGGAATGGCTTGAACCGCAGGAGAAAGCAGATCTGCTGATTCGTTGGATTTTCCCTCTTGAGGAAAAGAAAGAGAATATCGTTGTACATCATTATCAGTTTATATTAAGATAAAAGAAAAGGGGGCGGGGCTAAATGCCCTTGCCCTGTAGTTTGAAAGGAAATGGTGTATGGCAGAGCGGTATTCAAATAAACCATCCAAATATGAGAGATCCTACAGAATACTTGAGTATCTGAAAAAGAATACGGATCAGGAGCATAAGGTGAAGCAGTCAGATCTGAGAAAGATTGAGTATTTGAAGCAATATATCGGGAACAAGGAAACATTTAATGATACTATAGTGAATATGGCAAATGCCATGAATTCGGACAGTAACGAAAGGATAAATCCGGAGGAAGAATGGCGTATTGTTTTTGACGCCTTTGCCAAGCGATATGGGAGCGAAGGAACTGAGGAAGAAGATGAAGAGGGTACCCAGCGGATGCCGATCCGGGGATTGTACTATCATCATATATTTTCTTACGACGAGATCAACAGTCTGATAGAAGGCATTTTATTTTCAAAGACAATGACACCTGAAGACGGGGAGAAACTCATAGAAAAGATAGAGAGCCATCTTACCACAAAATTTTATCCCAAGGGAGCAAAACAGATCTGCAGAGTGAATGAGCCGCAGCTTACGGAAAAGGGGAGAATGCGGGAGAATCTCAAGCTGATCCAGCAGGCGATTGAGGAGAGAGTGCAGATCAGATTTCGGTTTTATGGCTACAACAGGAGAAAGGAACTGGAACCTGTCAGGAAAGAGAAAGATACAGTGAGCCCGTATTACCTTGTTGCAAATGGAGGAAAATATTATCTTCTGGCATGTAAAGAGGTGACGATCAACGGAGAAATTGTCCGGAATATGTCTATCTGGAGAGTGGATTTGATGGGAGAAATGGAGATACCGGGACGTGATGAAAAGCTTGGAATTCCAGGAATTCCGGCATTGAAAAAAGAGAGCGTGGAAAATCTTCCAAAGCAATGGAGTGAAGACTTTCATCTTTCACACCTTAACATGGCTTTTGACGAGCCGGTAAAAATCAGATTGAAGATAACAAGAGTGCGGGAAAAGGCAGACTATACTTTCCTTCACGACTGGTTTGGAGATACATTCCGATTCGTGGGAAAGAGTGATATTGTGGAGGTAATGTGCAGCCCGTTTGCAATGGTGAACTGGGCACTTCAATATAGTGACCGGGTGGAAGTTCTGGAACCGGAGAGTATCAGACGCCAGGTGGCGGAGAAAGCCAGGAGATTATATGAAAAATATGGAGAAAATTAAGATGAACAGGGCTTATTGCTATATTGATGATGTTCTGGAAATGAAAAATAAAGGAGCATTTGATCCCGAAAAATATTGCTATGATAAGGATTGTGGCAGGAAGAGCCTGGATCCGGATTGCCGGAGTCATAGATTATATGAAGATCTGGCAAAAGTGTTTGGCGGAAAAACGAATTACGCGGAAAATGAGTTGATATTTTCAAAAACAGAGGAGACGGAACTTACGGATGCGAAAGGTCGTAGATACGGATCGGATTACATCGGACCTTCCTGGAACTGGGCCAGACTGGAATATGGATTTACAGACAGGGAGATCGGAGAGGGATTGAAGAGGACCAGACTTCTCGGAGGGCATATGCTTTGGTTGAGAAAGACTCCTTCCATCAACACAACGAAAGGCGGAAAAGGTATCTATGACAGGATCGATTTGTGTCTGGATGAAATCAAGAATGCCTATGAATGTGGGTTTGAAGGGGTATCCAGCCATAAACAGTCTTTGTGGCAGGAGATCTGTGAAGAAAAAGAATGGTTCGAATTATTTGGAAGAGGATGGAAAGGGTTTTCAAACTTTATTGATTTCTTCCTGCTCAATGATTATGTGAATGGGAACTATGACGTCATCTCCCTGTCCATATCCAACTGCAGGGAAGGATGTTATGAGCTGGTAAAAGAAGAATGCCGGCGTATCAATCAATACAAGATCAGTACAAAAAACAACTGCTATTTACCGGGGAGACAATTTGGCCTGAACCTTCAGGAGGATGAAGCGAAAGCGGCGTACAGACAGTATATTAATAATTGTATTTTTCTGATAGAGAAAAGGACGGAGAGTATGTTAAAGAAGCTGTCTGTGTAGCTGACCGTGTTTTGTGATAAAATGAGAATATATCAAAAATAGATTAAAAGATGACCAGATGAAACGGGAATCAGGGATTGCCGGACTGGACTATTTGGAAGGAGAGCAGAGGATGAAATTATTTCAGGAAATTACGGAAGTATACAAATATCAAAAAGCGAGTGAATTTATAAAGGAGTTTCAGATTGGAGAAGGAGACTTTGTTTTTACGAGTCAGTCAGTATTTGAGACTTATTTTCAAGAACTTCGATCAAGCGGTGCTGTTGTACATTTTAAAAGCGAATACGGACAGGGCGAACCTACAGATCTGATGGTGGATGCTCTGTTAAAAGATTTCAGAAGAACGGATTGTAAAAGGGTTATTGCGATCGGCGGCGGAGCAGTGATTGATATGGCAAAGATCCTGGTGCTGGATGGAGAGGCAAAAGCTGCGGAATATTATCAAAGGAAGGTGCCGGTCAGAAAGATACGGACCTTGGTTGCTGTGCCGACGACCTGTGGGGCTGGTGCGGAGGTGTCAAATGTATCTATTGCGGAGATGACAGCTCTTCAGACAAAGCTGGGACTGGCCGGTGAGGAGATGTATCCGGATCAGGCGGTGCTTATTCCGGAACTTCTCGGGAAACTGCCATGGCACTTTTTTGTAACGAGTGCGATTGATGCCCTGATCCATGCTATCGAGTCCTATGTATCGCCGAAAAGTACATTGTATACACGGATGTTTGCAAAAGAGGCTATGCAGATTTTTCTCAAGGGCTTCCGTATGTTGGAAGAGAAAGGACCAGACAGCAGAGAGGAATTGTTTGAAGACTTTCTGATAGCCAGTGATCTTGCAGGCATTTCCTTTGCCATTGCCGGGACGGGAACGGTGCATGCGATGTCTTATCCGCTTAGCGGAACTTACCATGTGACACACGGAGAGGCCAACTATCAGTTCCTAACAGCGGTATTCCAGGCATATCAGGAAACAAATCCAGATGGAGGAATCCGGGAACTGAATACATTTCTGGCGGATATTTTTTCGTGTGAACCTGATATGGTTTACAAGGAGATTGAAAAATTGCTGGATGGACTGATTCAGAGGACACCGCTTCACAAATACGGCATGAAAGAAGAAGAAATCCGAAGCTTTGCCGAGAGTGTGGAGAAATCGCAGCAGCGTTTGCTGGGGCAGAGTTATGTGAAATTCGGGGCTGACGATCTGGAAAAGATTTATCGAAAACTTTATTAGGGGGATGAAAAACAAATAGAAAAAGTATAGGATATGGAGTTTTTAAAAACATTAAGAAATAATTACAGATCTCTTCCTTGAGGGCCGAATCGTGCCATGCTAGTATGAAGCAAATTTGAGGATGAATGGCATGAGAAAGGAGAAGTATCCTATGAGAATAAAAAAATTCATGACTCCCGAGATGTATGTGGAACGTGTGGAAGGTTCAGAGGAATGGTATCTGGGAGTTGCCTTTGAGGAAGATGTATGCGATCTGTTTGATGCGGAAATTATGGAGAAAGAAGGAAAAGAATTTCCGGGTAATTGCCCTTATTTTTTTCATTATCCTGACGGGGCAGTGTATCATCCCTTCCCCACAAAGAAGCATGTCTATTATGAAAATCCGGTTTGGGACAAAGATCGTTTTGGAATTCTGGCGGTAGATTTTTCTTTGCGGAAAATTCTAATCTACACTTATATTCCCGGGGCAAAGCCGGAGATCCTGCATTCCATGGATCTGGATGAAGTGGAGGACTGTTATAATCTGAAACTGGAGATGACTCCGTGGATATTGGGAAGGCAGACGCATAACGAATATGAGGCAATCTGGCCGGTAAAAAAGAAGTTCCCGATCGGGGACAACGAAAGCATGATCTGCAGGGACGGCAATGTGCTGTTTCTTTCGCGGTGGGTGGAAGATCCGGTTTATCATGAATATGTAGTGACGATAGATATGGAGACTGGGGAAGAACTTTGCGTAGAAAAGGGAAATCTCTATCTGATGCCGGATGGAAGTTTGTGGAATATATAAAATATGCGGGAAGTCGCATGGAGAGAAAAATGGCAGGTAATCGTAACGGTTATCTGCTGTTTTTACCACGCAACGCTTTCAGCTTTTCCATAAAAATAGACTTGCCTATAGCTGTTTGGTAAAATTAAGCATCACAGATCAATCTATCAAATCATATCTGAATAAAGCTCCAGTTACCTACAGTATACAATTCAGCGATCAATTTGTCATGAGAATTTCCAATTGAATTCGCCGTGTGTTATACTAAAATTATATCACAAAGATCAAAACAGAATTTACGAGGTCACAAATGAAAATCAACCAGACAGAGTTACTTTTACAAGGCTATACGACCGCTTTCCTGGATGCGGGCAATCATTCCAATCTTGCATATCGCCCGGAATTTGTTTCCAATAATCCGAAGCTTGGGAAAAAGGTGCTGGTTTCTATTGAGCGAGAACTGTCAGAATGTGATGAATTTCAGATCAGTGTTGCCTTTGTTACAAAGAGTGGGATCACACCATTGCTTCAAACGTTGGAAGAGCTGGAGAAAAAGGGAATTCCCGGGAAATTTCTCACGACGGACTATCTGATGTTTAGTGAACCGGAAGCCTTGAAAAAGTTGGCGGAACTGAAAAATATAGAATTGAAGATGTTTCGTATTAAATCCCAGAGCAAGGGATTCCACACCAAGGGATACATCTTCAAAAAAGAAGAGATTTACCGGATGATTATCGGTAGTTCCAATATGACGTTGAGCGCGATTACGAGAAGCAAGGAGTGGAATACCAAGATTGTTTCGACAATCAATGGGGAATATACACGAGAAGTACTTGAGGAATTCCAGGATTTGTGGAATGACCCGCAGTCGCAGTCTTATGATGAGTTTATTTCGGATTATACAGAGAAATATATGAAGAATAAACTTATCAGAGAACAAAAACAGCAGGCGTTAAAAGAGCAGATTGTGGAGCTGGATCAATATACATTACAACCCAACAAGATGCAGGCTGTGTTCGTAGAACATGTCATGGAAATGTGGCATAGAGGAATCAAGAGAGCCTTGCTTTTGAGTGCAACGGGAACCGGAAAGACTTATGCCTCTGCGTTTGCTCTGAGGGAAATGAATCCGCGAAGAGTATTATTTTTGGTACACAGGGAACAGATCGCAAAGCAGACGATCAAAAGCTACAGGAAAGTGTTTGGAAATTCCAGAACATACGGGCTCTTATCAGGTTCGCGAAAGGAACTGGATGCAGAGTTTCTGTTTGCTACCATGCAGATGATGTCAAAAGAGGAGATTTATACCAAATTTGAACCGCAGGAATTTGATGTCATTATTCTGGACGAGTGTCACCATGCCGGGGCAGAAAGCTATCAACGGATTTTGCGATATTTTGAGCCAAAGTTCTGGCTTGGAATGACGGCCAGCCCGGATACAAATCAGTACGATGTGTACTCGATTTTTGATCACAATATTGCATATGAAATTCGTTTGCAGCAGGCTTTGGAAGAAGACTTGTTATGTCCATTCCACTACTTTGGAATTACGGATCTGGAAGTGGATGGAGAAGTATTTGACGACAACACGGGAATCCGTAATTTTGCAAAACTGGTATCGGACGATCGGGCGAATTATGTCATCGAAAAAGCAGAGTACTATGGATATAGCGGCGACCGTGTCAGAGGACTTGTATTTTGTAGCCGAAAGGATGAGGCGAAGGAATTGTCCCGAAAATTCAATCGGCGGGGATATCGGACGGAGGTTTTGACGGGTGAAGACAGTCAGGACAGGCGAGAGCAGGTGATCCACGGACTGACAGATGATGTGGATGAGTCGCAGCAGATTGATTATATTTTTACTGTCGATATTTTTAATGAAGGGGTGGATGTGCCGGAAATTAACCAGGTTATCATGCTGAGACCAACGGAGTCGCCGGTTGTCTTTATTCAGCAATTAGGCAGGGGACTGAGAAAAAGCGAAGGAAAAGAGTATGTGGTGATCCTGGACTTTATCGGAAATTATATGAATAATTTTATGATTCCGATTGCGCTGTCCGGTGACCGAAGCTACAATAAAGACGTAATGCGGCGTTATGTACAGGAAGGAACACGTGTCATCCCGGGAAGTTCTACCATTCATTTTGATGCGATTTCCAGAAAGCGGATTTATGCCTCGATTGATGCCGCCCGGACGAATGACGTGAAGCTTTTAAAGGAATCCTATCAGGCGCTGAAATATAAACTGGGGCGAATTCCGACAATTCGGGAGTTTAAAGAATACGGTTCCATTGACATTACCAAGATATTCGATAAGTTTGGATCTTACTATCAATTTTTGAAGAAATATGAAAAAGACTATCAGGTGGAACTGACAGAAAAAGAGCAGAAGGTCGTGGAATATTTTTCGAGAAAAATAGTTTTGTACAAGCGGGTCCATGAGCTGATCCTTTTGAAAAATCTGATCCGAGAGCAGAACCGGATTCTTAAATATTATGATCGCGTACTTAGAAAAGAATATCAGCTTCCATTATCGGACGAGGTGGAACGATCGGTAGTCCGCAATTTGACCAATCAGTTTCCAAAAGAAGCAGAGCGTGAAAAATATTCAGATTGTGTTTTGATTGAAAAACTGGAAAATGGTGATTATCGGCTTTCGGATTCTTTCAATCAGGATCTGCAAAATCCAGTATTTCGGGAAATGATCCAGGAACTGATTGATTTTGGAATTGACCGATATGATGAGAATTATGCGCAGCCGTATAAAGATACAAATTTCCAGTTATATCAGAAATATACGTACGAAGATGTGTGCAGACTTTTAAATTGGGAGCGAAATTTGAATGCCCAGAATATTGGTGGATATTATTATGATGCTTCCACAAAGACATTGCCGGTATTCATTAATTACGAAAAAGCGGAAGATGCGATTGCATACGAGGACCGTTTTGTCTCCGAAAATACGTTAATTGCCTTGTCAAAGCATCCAAGAAAGGTGACATCCATGGACGCGGTACATATTTACAAGGTGGGAGAATGCGAGAAGGACAATCGGATTTTTCTGTTCGTAAGAAAGAATAAAGATGACAACGAAGCAAAGGAATTTTACTTTTTGGGTGAAATATTTGCGGAGGGCCAGCCAAAAGCAATTCATATGGATTCTACCAATGACGATGCCTTTGAAATTTTGTATCGTCTTGATGTGCCGGTACGCAGTGATATTTATGACTATATCGTAAATTCAGGTGAACTATAAAGAAAGCAGGATGACAATGAAAACAATAAAAGTAGTAGCTGCCATCATCAAAGATGGTGAAAAGATATTTGCAACTCAGAGAGGATACGGTGAATTTAAAGATGGATGGGAGTTCCCGGGAGGAAAGATCGAGCTGGGCGAAACGCCGCAGGAAGCGTTGAAACGAGAAATCCGGGAAGAACTGGAAACGGAGATTGAAGTCGGGGAATGGATTGATACAGTCGAGTACGATTATCCGGATTTTCATTTGTCAATGGACTGTTTTCTCTGTACCATCAAAAGCGGAGACTTGGTTTTGAAAGAGCATGAAGCCGCAAAATGGCTGTCGAAGGATACGCTTTACAGTGTGGAGTGGCTTCCGGCAGACGTTGAACTGATTGGAAAACTCGAACGGCTTTTGAAATAAAACGGAAAGGCAGAAATCTGTTGCAGGCTGTACCGTTTTCGAACAGTATGGAGGGAGTGGTAATTCAGTGACTAAATCAGATTTTGAAAAATTCTTCAAAAAGGGGAATCCATTAATACAGAATTCAAATCCTGGGTAAAGGCGTCCGGATTGAAGGTATGATTGTGCTTTGTGGAAAGGGTAGATATGCTAAATATGTAGCAAGTGAAAGGCTTCTCTAGGTAATTTAATGAGTTTTCAATGAGTTTCTAATGCGTTTTAATGCGTTTCACACGCATTAAAACGCATTAAAAATTTGTAGAAAAGTGCGTAAAGGTATATCCATTAGCGCTGGTGCCATATATACTTAAACTAGGAAAATAAATAGTACATTTTATTTCAAAGCAGGTTTAGATAAGGTGGTGTCTGGAATATGAGAAATGTAATACATATTTATGGAGCTTCAGGATCTGGAACAAGTACACTAGGCAGAAAAATCAGTGAAGAATTGGGATATAAATTTATGGATACAGATGATTACTTCTGGGTACCTACCAATCCACAATATACCACCAAAAGAAGCCGAGAAGAGCGGCTTGCATTGATGAAAAAAGATATTACAGAAAATGAAAATGTAGTCATTTCCGGTTCGTTAGTGGACTGGGGAGATGAATTAATTCCAATGTTTACATTAGTTGTGCGGCTTGTTACGGATACAGAAACAAGGATTGAAAGATTAAAGAATCGAGAAAAGCAAAGGTTTGGAAAGCGTATAATGCCAGGCGGTGATATGTATACACATCATATGGAATTTATTCAATGGGCACAAGAGTATGATACCGGAAGTGTAGATATGAGAAGTAAGGCAAAACACGATGAATGGGAGAAATTATTACTCTGTAAACAGATTGTTTTGGATGGAGGAGCGGACTTGGAAGAAAACTTTAAAGCGGTACAAGCAGAAATTCATTCTGTTATTGGAAGAACAGTGACTGTGACGATTGACAGACCATTGGGAAGCTATCACCCGGAACATAAGGATATGTATTATCCGATAAATTACGGCTATGTAGAAGGTATCATGTCGCCGGATGGAGAAGAACAAGATGCTTATATATTAGGTGTGGATGGAGCTATCGACAAATTTACAGGTAAGATTATCGCAGTTGTTCATAGAAAGGATGATGCGGAAGAAAAATGGGTTGTTGTACCTGAAAATATGGCTTTTACAAAAGAGGAAATCAGGCAGCAAATTTATTTTCAAGAGCAGTATTTTGATAGTGAGATTGTGATGTAAAGATTGGCAATATTAAAAATGGAAAGAGGATAGAAAGATAATAACAGAAATTTCCTATATGCCAGAATTGTTTGTAAATGAAAGGTTTTGAAAGAAGAAACGAAAAGGAGCCAAAAAAAGAGCCGAAAGAAGGTTCAGAAAGTTATAAAAGAGTTGCAGAAAGAAGGCTTGCTTGTGAGAGAAGGAACAAGAAGTTATGAATTTAGATCATAATTAATTTAAAATCTTGCAGACTAATGAGGACAGAAAATGAAGTGGGAATTTGAAGAAGAGTTAAAGAAATATGGATATTCAAAGGAATGTATAGATCAAGTAGATTCTATTTCGGAAGGAATTATTCTTGAAATAGGGAGAACACTGAAACCGGACAAAGAAGCTTGTTTTAATAGACTTGAAAGCTACCGGATATGTCTGGAAGCTTTGTATGAATTAAATGCTAAGAAAAAAGAAATAGAAAAAACAGACGAGGTGGTTCCCGAACCATCTGTACTTATCCGATGTTTGAATAAAATAAGAAACTAAAACTTCCCACACCAATACGGTGTGTTGAACCTTGAAAATTCAATATTTCAGCCAATAAAAAGGCATAAACCTGTTCCGTTTGGTATAATGGAATTGACTAGAAACCATTTTTACAAAGGAGATTTATGCCATGTCCAGTATACCACAAAACCATTGCGATGAGAACGAGTTAATTGATTGCGTTCAAAGATTTTTTTCCAGGCATCATGTCAGCAAGCTTCTTGCCAGATGTAATGGGATGAAAGAAAAAGGCGTTTCACCTGTTTCTCTCCTTCGTTACAAACTCAGCAACGTTTTTGTCGGAAGAAGTATGTATATGCAGCAGCGAACTGGCTCTTTTAAGGAAGATTTTTCAAAGAACACTTTTTATCGGTTCCTAAATTCGGCAAAAACAAACTGGCTCCGTTTTACTTCTCTTCTGGCTGCTGATATCGTCAATAATGATCTCAAAG